>CAYTZI010000127.1:0-6082 GCA_964442335.1 uncultured Dehalococcoidaceae bacterium
GACGATGTCGACCAGGACCTGATTAACGCCAGCTGCCAGCCGGTAACCGAGCTGCCGGGCACCAGCTATTTTGACATCGCCGAGTCTTTCGGCATGATACGCGGCGGCCATATCGACGTCGCCGTGATGGGCGCTTTGCAGATTAACGACCGCGGCGATTACGCCGGTTGGTCCAACCCGGCGCGGGGACTGTTCGTGGGGAATATCGGCGGGTCGATGGACCTGTGCGCCGGCGCGAAAAAACTGTATATCGCCATGGAGCACACCACCCGCGACGGCGACTACAAAGTCGTTAAAGAGCTTTCTTATCCGGCCACGGCTCTGGGTATGGTGAGCATGCTTTTCACCGACCTCGCCGTGATAGAGATAACCCCGAAAGGCATGGTCCTTAAAGAGGTCGCCCCCGGCATTTCCCCCGAGGACGTGCAGTCCGTCACCGAACCCAAGCTGACTATCAGTAAAGACCTTAGGGAGATAGAACTCTAGAAACCGATTCGCCCCGGGGCGTTTATGAGGGGCGTTAGCCCCTCTTTACTTTTTTGCTGATATCCCTAGTCAGGGGCGTTTAAGAGGGGTCACTACCCCTCTTCTTATTCTTTCCCCCTCTCAAACAAAGAATTCTATGAATGCAGATATTGTAGCCGTTTGAGAGGGGGATTAAGGGGGTGAGTTCAATAACACCGGGGCGTTTAAGAGGGGCGCCAGCCCCTCTCCAATTCCCTCCCCCTCTCAAAAAAAAATATGTTGAACACCCGGTAATGAACCTGTTTGAGAGGGGGATTGAGGGGGTAAGTTAAACCTGCTCTCCCCTTTTTTATATCAGGATAAGACAAATGACGACCGGAAGGAGTAAATGGAAGAGATACTGATAGCACCATTCGGTCATGACGGCATCTGTTATAGCTGCGGGCTGGAAAAACTAAAAAATAAGAAGAGAAAATATCGCTGGACGGATGACTAGCATTTCCATCTCTGCTATAATTCTCCGTATAAGAGTCTGACTTTTCAAGAGGATTTCATGGAAAAGAAGATAAAAGTTGGCGTTATCGGGGCCACGGGGATGGTGGGGCAGAACTATCTGAGGCTACTCAGCTATCACCCCTGGTTCGAGGTCGTTTTTCTGGCCGCCTCACCGAGCTCCGCCGGCAAGAAATACATCGACGCCGTGGCCGGGCGCTGGCACATGAGCGAGGACATCCCTGAGGAATACAGGAACATCGTCGTCGAGGACGCCAGCAACGTCTCTAAAGCCGTGGGAAAGTGCGGCATCGTCTTTTCGGCGGTGGAGATGGACAAGAAGGCCATCATGGCTCTGGAGGAGGAGTACGCCCGCCGCGGCTTTGCCGTCGTCTCCAACAACTCCGCCCACCGCAGTACCGATGACGTTCCGGTGATGGTCCCGGAGATAAACCACGGCCATCTGGACATCATCCCGCAGCAGCGGAAGCAGCGCGGCTGGAAGGAGGGCCTGCTCGTCGTTAAGCCCAATTGCAGCATCCAGAGCTACATGCTGCCCCTTTATGCCCTGCTCAAAGCGGGCTATCGTATCGACGCCATGATTGTCAGCACCCTGCAGGCGGTATCCGGCGCCGGCTATCCAGGTCCGGCGTCTATCGACATTATAGATAACGTTGTTCCTTATATCGGCGGGGAGGAGGAAAAGTCTGAGGTGGAGCCAGCCAGGATACTGGGCATAATCGAGGGCGGCCGCGTTATCCCCGATTCCAGCATTAAAATTTCCGCCCACTGCAACCGCGTCGCCGTCTCGGACGGCCATATCGCCTGCTGTAGTATCAGGTTTGCCGGTAAAAAGCCGTCGGCGGAAGAAATAATCGGTATCTGGCGAAACTTTTCGTCGCTGCCGCAGGAGCTAAAGCTGCCTTCCGCCCCCGTTCCCCCCATTATCTACAGGCAGGAGATGGACCGGCCCCAGCCGCGCACGGACAGGGACGCCGGTAACGGCATGGCGATAACCGTGGGGAGGCTGCGGCCCTGCAATGTCTTCGACTACCGTTTCGTGGGACTCCACCATAACACCGTCAGGGGTGCCGCCGGCGGTTCCATCCTCACGGCCGAGCTTTTGGTGGCCAAAGGCTTCGTAAAATAAAAATGGGGGCTTCTTAAAAAGGAGCCCCTCTTTCTTTTTCCGTCGATAAGTCATCCACCCGTAAAAATCACGGACCGAACATACTTCCGGATTCGCTCCACGGCGGGAAGATATATCCCGGCCACCTGCCTTCCAGCGTCCTTTCCGTAAGAGAGTCAGGCAGGACATGCAGGTCCCATGCCCACTGAGCGTAAAGCAGCGCCCCGTATACCACCAGTACCAGCATTATCAGTACCAGCGCTTTTGGCGGGAACCTGGCTATTATCAGGGCGCAGACCACCACCACCGGAAAGAGCCCCGGCAGCAAAAACCGGTCGAAGATGACGAACCCCCCGCCTTTCTGGAGCGCCGCCGTCCATTCGTAGGTAAGGTACAGGCCGAAAACGCAGATGAACCAGCCGATGAGGACCAGAAAGATACCCCACGGAATTTCCGACCGGAGGCTCGACCATTTTCCTTCCGGCTGACCTTTTTGGAAAAATGCCGCGACTTTATAGTACAGCACCGCTATAAAGCCCGGTATGCCGATTATCAGGAGCGGGAAGCCTATCAACACGTTGCGCGCGGCGGCCTGCGAGTTATAGCGCAGTATTTGCAGCGGCACTGACTCCCCGTTAATCTCCTGCCCTATATACTGGAACGCGAACTTAATGGGGTAAGGCGAAAAGGAGTAGCTGTACGCCAGGGCGGAGCCGAAGACGTAGTAATCGTAGAGCAGGATTGACGCCACGGGCAGCCCGATGCCCAGCACGAGCGGGATTATCTCCCGTTTTATCCCCGTTTTCTGTCCTTTCCGCCAGGCGATTAGCCTGGTTACGAGCAGGTGCAGGGCCAGTATGAGCGCTATCGGCAGGTTGGTGTAGCGGGCAATTACCGACCACCCGGTGAAAAACAGGGCCAGGAAAAGCAGCGTTCCGCCTTTCACCGGACCTAACCTGCTCCTTTCCAGGTGATAGTAGATGTACAGTCCCGCACCTATCACGAGGAAAGCCAGCGAGGCATAGGTGTCCATATAGACCCGGTTGAGCATTACCAGGCCGATGGGTGTGAAAAGCGTCAGCAGCGAGCCTATTATGGCGGCTCTTTCGTCACGCAGGCGCTTGAGCAGTATATAAGTGACTATCACCATGCCCAGCGCCAGCAGCACGTTAGACCACCGCGGTATACCCAGCTGGTAAAAGGGGACGAGGTAAAAAACCACCCCCGGAGCTTTTTCCAGGGCCCATGTATTGTGGTCGATGTGCAGGTACTGGAGCAGAAAATTGCCCTGCTCCATCGTTTCCTGGGCCTGCGCGAACTGGGTCATATTATCTATCGTGAAGTGGCCTTCGGAGAAGTTCCTGACGGCGTGGTAATAGGCCCAGTCGTCGGGGTCGGGTTTCTGGAGCGGGGCGGCCAGTACCAGCGCCATGGCGATGATAAAGCCCGCCCCGACAATGATTCTGTTTATGTTGAGGTATTGCTTGAGGTGAAATTTATCGAAAAATGAAGTGCTTTTCATCCGGATTGTCTGCTGTCAGTATATCAGACTATTCTTACGAATAAAAATCCGCATTCAAACCGTTTTCACGGGAAATGAGGAACGTATGAAAAAGGGGCCGCCGGATTGACAGCCCCCTAAATTTTAACTATTAACGTTTATTTTTTCTTATTGTGGGCTATGTATTTGACAGGTGGATGTCTTTTGATTGTTGCCGGGCGTACTGACGCCTCTTCGGAAATCCGGGCATCGATGAAGATGAATGGTTTACCGACGCGCTTTACTACCAGCGGGCAGTGCATGACGTTCTTGGGAATGAAGATGTAACAGGGGTAATTTATCTTCACTATATCATCGCCGAGCCTCATTTCAATATCAGCGTCGAAGTCGGTGAAGTTTTGAGGTTCTCCTATGAGATAAATCCACTGATCGTGGGGATGTTTATGTGTTGGCGCGCCCAGCGTTTCCGGTTGGGTGATGCGGGCGAATCCCATTGCCAGGTGCGATTCGGGGATTTCCACGTTACCTAAGCCGGTAATCATGGGTTCGGTAATGGTATCATGGATTGATTTCCACGGCTTCAACTCGACGACGTTTGGTTCGTGTACGACGTTTTTTAATTGTTCCAGACTTACCATGAGGCCCTCCTGTGCAAGGAATTGGTTATATCATAACTCGTTTGATATAAAAAATCACGCCGGGAAGGTAAATATGGAGTGTTTGATATTTGAAGGATTTTACCACTAAATATTGAGTCTGGCTCCCCGACAAGGATTCGAACCTTGAACCTAGCGGTTAACAGCCGCCCGCTCTACCGTTGAGCTATCGGGGAGTGCTTTGAGGAATCCTAAATATTATCGCTTTTTCCTTCTTTCAAGTCAAGGGACTGCATCATGGTTGCAAAGCTGTTATAATATAAATAGAGTCTAATAACCGGGGGTTATGTTTTGCCCTTAAGCGATAGAGACTATATGAGGAACCGGCCCCAGCCACCCCGCCGCTCATGGCAGTTCTCCGGACCCGGGGCTTTTACTCTCAATCCTGTTCTGGTCTTAATCGCCATCAACTTCGTTTTCTACATCGCCACCCTCATCAACGATAGTATTGCGGTCAGATTGAGCCTGATTCCCTACCTCTTCACGGAAAGACCGTGGACTCTTCTCACCGCCATGTTTATCCACGCTGGTTTCTGGCATCTCTTCGGGAACATGATTACCCTTTATTTCTTCGGCACCTTTCTTTTCCGGCTCATAGGGAACAACCGGTTCCTGATACTGTATTTCCTCGGCGGACTTGCCGGCAACGCTCTGTACCTCTGGCTCGGCGAGCCTCTGTCCAGCGTCGTCGGCGCCTCCGGCGCGATCTATGCCGTAGCCGGCGCTCTGGTAGTGATGATGCCCAAGTTGTCGGTGCGCCTGTACTTTGTTCTTCCCGTGCCGCTGTGGGTCGTGGTGCTTGTCTTCTTCGTTATCTGGTCTTTCATCCCGGGTGTGGCCTGGCAGGCCCACCTCGGCGGGCTGGCCGTGGGGCTTATCGCCGGCTTTTTCTTCAGGAGAAGGATACGCTTCGATTTTTACCGTTAGGAGGACCTCACCCCCTCTTAAACGCCCCTTGAAAGACAACCTCATTAGGGTGGTGGGGAGAAGGGGGTCTGGGGATAGCTTCTCCCCTTCGTAAGGGGAGATTGAGAGGGATTTCATCATCCCGCCCTTGCCTTTTCCCCCTACTTCTGATAAACTTTTACGTTGTAAACCAATGGTCCGGTGCCCGAGTGGCGCAACGGTAGCGCAAGCGATTTGTAATCGCTAGGTTGGGGGTTCGAATCCCTTCTCGGGCTGGTTCTACGCCGCGGGTCATTAATGGAGGGATGCCGGAGCGGCCAATCGGAGCAGACTGTAAATCTGCCGCCCTAAGGGCTACGCAGGTTCGAATCCTGCTCCCTCCACCATAGCTCGGTTTTTCAGCTATGACACTATAGACAAGTTGATATAATTATCTGTATAATAATAACCGACGCCCACCTAGCTCAGTTGGTAGAGCACATTCTTGGTAAGAATGGGGTCATCGGTTCGAATCCGATGGTGGGCTCGGAAAAAACGGGAGGATGAAATGGCTAAACAGAAATTTGACAGGTCAAAACCGCATGTAAACGTGGGGACCATCGGTCACGTCGACCACGGCAAGACGACCCTGACCGCGGCGATAACGCTGGTCCTGTCCAAGCAAAACCCTGTAAACCAGTTCCGCGCGTTTGAAAGCATCGATAACGCCCCGGAAGAAAAGGCCCGCGGTATGACCATCGCCATCCAGCACGTCGAATACGAAACGGCAAAAAGGCATTACGCCCACATCGACTGCCCCGGCCATGCCGACTTTATTAAAAATATGATTTCCGGTGCTGCACAGATGGATGGTGCTATCCTCGTTGTCAGCGCTCCGGACGGCCCCATGCCCCAGACCCGCGAGCATGTCCTGCTCGCCCGCCAGGTGCTCGT
>CAYTZI010000128.1:0-6066 GCA_964442335.1 uncultured Dehalococcoidaceae bacterium
CAAACGGCTCGTGGAAGCACACGGCGGTAAAATAGAGGTAAGCAGTCGGCCGGGACACGGCAGCAGCTTTACCTTCTCCATACCCATATCCGGGCAAATATAAATACGTGAGGTGTTAAATTGAAAGCCGTTAAGACAATCCTGGCATTACTTGTAATAGGGAGCCTGGTGCTCGGCCTGTTCGGCTGCGGCTCGGGAGAAGACACGGCTGCCGCAGGGAGCCAGACGGCTACCGTGACACGTGGCCCGCTGGTGGTGGAAATAACGGCCGCCGGCAACCTGGCGCTTTCGCAGACCGAAGACCTGGCAATCGACCTGTTTTACCCGGCGGGGACCAAGGGGACGGTAGCCAGCGTCCTGGTGGAGGAGGGCGATACCGTGAGCGAGGGGGACCTGCTGGTCACGCTGGACTCCGCCGAGTGGGAAGACCAGCTCAAGATAGTGAAAAAGGCGCTGGATACCGCCCAGCGCAACGTGGTTACGAAGACCGGGCTTGTGGCGGACGCCGAGATAAAGCTCACCACAGCGAAGCGGCAGGTCACGGTGAAAGAAAACGACGTGACCAAAGCCGAGCGCCTGATTACCGCCAAAGAGCTGGCGGTGAGGCAGGCGGAGCTTAACGTGCAGTCCGCCAACGAAACGCTGAAGCAGATTAACGAGGTGAAAAGGGTCCAGGATAAAATAGATGACGCCCAGGATAACCTGAAACTGATTACCCGCATACTGGCGGGGCTGGCGGGGGGAGGACTGCAGGTCACCGATATCAATTACTGGAATCAGCTAAAAACACTGACCCAGCAAGACCTGGCGGATGCGCAGGAAGAACTTCAGGAAGTGCTATCTGAAAGTAATATGAGTCTGACCACCGACGTGAAGTTACAGATAGCGCAGAAGCTGTACCAGATAGACCAGTACACGTTCGCGCTGGGTGACGCGCAGATAGCCCTGGAAGACGCCAAGTTCGCGGTTGAGGACGCGCACATAGCGGTGGACAACGCCGAGCGCGACGTGGTCGAGGCCGAGCAGGCGCTGGAGAACGCAAAGCTGGACCTTGTCGACGCGGAGGCCACGCTGGAGGACGCCCAGAAAGACTATGATGAAGCCCTGAGCATGAGCCCCGAGATAAGGGCCCCGTTTGATGGTTTTGTCACGCAGGTGAACGTAGCCGGAGGCGATGAAGTCCTCAAAGGGACGGTCGCCGTGCAGATTGCCAAATCCGGTAAGTTCGAGGCGGATATCCTGGTGAGTGAAATGGACATTTCCGACATACAGATAGGGAGCGTGGCCACGGTGACCGCGGACGCCAATATGGGAAGCGTCTTCCCCGCCAAGGTTACGCACATCGCGCCGACCGCTACTATTTCATCCGGCGTGGTGAACTATACAGTGAAGGTCGAACTCGACGAAGTACAGTCGGCCAGCCAGAACCAGACGGCAGCGGGCTTTCCGGGGATGGGGGGATTCATGCCTTCGGGGAACATGACCCTTCCTGAAGGTTTTTCCCCGCCCGAAGGGTTCCAGCCATCCGGCAACTTTACGCTGCCTGAAGGCATGGAGTTCCCGTCCATGCCCGGATTTTCGATGATGCCATCGACCGCCTCCGGGGACTTCCAGCTGCGGGAGGGGCTCAGCGTCACGGTAAGCATTATCGTGGACAGCCGGATGGACGCCCTGATGGTGCCCAACGGCGCCGTCACGACCGAGGGATTTCAGAGCTACGTAAACGTAATAAAGGAATCCGGCGAAAAGGAAAAGAGAGCCGTGCAGACCGGCATCAGCAACTGGGCCTACACCGAGATAACCGAAGGCCTGAGCGAAGGCGAACGGGTAGAGGTTACCCTGAACACCTCGGCGTCTTCAAACGAGATGCGCGGAATGTTCTTCGGGCCAGCCCCCGGAGGCTAAAGGACAGGATGATGATCAGATTTGAAGACATTACCAAGACGTACCCCATGGGTAAAAGATACCTTACCGTGCTCAAGGGAATAGACCTCGATATAAAGAAGGGAGAGCTGGTGGCGATAATGGGCCCGTCCGGGTCGGGCAAGTCCACGATGCTTAACCTGATGGGCTGCCTGGACAAGCCGACCTCCGGGAAATACTTCCTGGAGGGCAGAGAGGTAAGCGGCTTTAAAAGCAGCGAACTGGCCAGGGTGAGGGGACAGAAGATAGGGTTTATTTTCCAGACCTTCAACCTGCTATCGCGGCTCACGGCGCTGGCTAACGTCGAGCTGGGTCTGACCTACGCGGGAGGGGTGGACAGGAAACGCGCCCTGGAAGCCCTGGACAAGGTGGGGCTCTCCGAACGCGTGCACCACCGGCCGATAGAGCTCTCGGGAGGCGAACAGCAGAGGGTAGCCATCGCCAGGGCGATAGTGAAAAATCCTTCGGTGTTCCTTGCCGACGAGCCTACCGGACAGCTTGACAGCAAGTCCGGCGAGGAGGTCATCTCCATCCTCACGTCTCTCAACGCCGAACACGGCATTACCCTTATACTGGTCACCCACGACGCGAATATCGCCAGTCACTGCAACAGAATAGTGCAGCTAAAAGACGGCGAAGTGGTCGCGGAGGAAATCCAATGAACATAAAAAGCTCGCTCAACTTCCTCTCCACCGTATGGCTGGGACTGGTAACTCACAAGCTGCGGAGCTTTTTAACGATACTGGGGGTGGTTATCGGGGTGGCAGCGGTGATAACGCTCATGTCCGTGGGGCGGGGCGCCGAAGCGCAAATACTGGAAAACATCAAAAGCCTCGGCTCCAACCTGATTACGATAAGCCCGGGCGGGTTTACGTTCTTCGGGGTGAGGGGAGGAATGTCCCAGACGCTGACCTCGCAGGACGCGGAGGCGATATCGGAGCAGGTGCCCAACATAGCCGCGGTAGCGCCCTCGTATTCCAGCGGGATGCAGCTCGTGGCCGGCAGCAAAAATACCAGCGCTCAGATTACCGGGACAACGCCCGAGTACATGGCCGTAAACAATTTAGAAGTCGCCAGCGGCACCTTTTTTTCTTACAGTGACTACGAGCGCGGCAACAAAGTGGTCGTGCTGGGCCCGGACGTAGCCGATGACCTTTTCGGGGACGACGACCCCATCGGACAGCAGATACGCATGGGGACAATCGTCGTGCGGGTCATCGGCGTCCTGGAAAGCAAAGGCGCCATGTTCGGCTCGACCGACAGCGGCGTCCTCATGCCCCTGACGGCGATGCAGCAGACCGTGGCCCAGCCGAGGACCGCCCAGGGAGGCCGCGTCGTGTCTTCAATATCGCTGACGGTTACCGACGAGCAATACACGCAGAGCGTGATAGATTACATCACCAGCGTGCTGCGGAACCGCCATCAACTGACCCCGATGGAGACCGACGACTTCAATATCATGTCGACCGAAGAGATAGCCAGCACGCTCTCCGAAGCCATGGGCACGATGACGCTGCTCCTGGGGGCCATTGCGGCCATCTCGCTGCTCGTCGGGGGCATCGGCGTGATGAATATCATGCTGGTCTCGGTGCTGGAAAGGACCCGTGAGATAGGCATACGCAAAGCACTCGGCGCGAAAGAGCGGGACATCTGGGGGCAGTTCCTCGTCGAAGCGGCCCTACTTTCGCTGGCCGGCGGCATTATCGGGATTATCGCCGGCTGGGTGGTCTCCTTCATCATCAACAAGACAGGGTTCATGCCGACACTGGTAACGCCGGACGTGGTGATACTGGCGGTATCCGTGGCGGTGGGTATCGGGGTGTTCTTCGGCTTTTACCCGGCCTGGAACGCCTCCCGGCTGAACCCCATCGAAGCGCTGAGGTCGGAGTAGACCGCTACCAAGTTTTCGTTTAATTAGTTTGCATCAACCTCACCCTCTTTAGTCCCCCTCTCCGCTCACGGAGAGGGGGAAATATAAAAGAGAGGGGGCGAACGGGGAAAGAAAATCCCTCTCTTATCTCCCTTTACGAAAGGGAGACGCCAATGCCCGGAAATACAGGGTGTTTGAAATGGGGCTTCGCCCCCTCTCTTCTTGACTCCCCTCTCCAGCCATAAACATCTGCGGATTATTTCCAATGCCTCTGGCTGCAGAGGGGTTCATCCTGAGGGGTTCACCCTCAAGGGATAAAGGGGTGAGGTTAGCACTGACAACCAAAAGCTTATAAAACCTAATCCTCGCCCCCTTAAACGTATCGCGGCTGCATGCTATAATAGACGAGCGCGCGCGTCAGGAATTGAGTTATGGACGATAAAAGCCTGGAGATGCTGGAGTTCCCCAGGATAAGGGAAATACTGGCCGGTCACACCGCGTTCTCGGCGAGCCGGGAACTGGCTTTCGCCCTGAAACCGGCGCAGGACCACGGGCAAATTTGCTTATGGCTGAGACAGACCACCGAGGCGAGACAGCTATTGAGCTTCGAGCGCGGCTTTTCGGTTGGCGGGGTGCTGGACATACGGGAAAAAGCCAGGCTGGCGGCCCTCGAAGGCGTGCTGGAACCGGCGAGCCTGCTGGAGATACAGCAGACCCTGGCCGCCCTGCACGAGCTAAAGCGCTACCTTAAAGACATCGCCGGGGATTACCCAATGCTCTGGGATATTGCGGGCGGCATCGTCGAGCTGAAACAGATAGAAAAAGACATCGGCGGCTGCCTGGGACCTGACGGCGAGGTGCTGGACACGGCGTCGCCCGCTTTATCAGGCATCCGCCAGCAGCTCCGGGAGACACGCGGCCAGATACAGGAGCGGCTTGAGTCTATCATAAACTCGACCAGAGGACGCCGCATACTACAGGAAGACATCATCACCGAGCGCGAAGGGCGCTATGTAATCCTCGTAAAGACCGAGAGCCGGCACGAGCTCAAGGGCATCGTCCACGACATATCCAATACCGGCGCGACGGTATTCATGGAGCCGACGGTCACCGTGGGGCTGGGCAACGCCATGCGGGAGCTGGTCATCGAGGAGAGGCGGGAGATAGAGAGGATTCTGCGCGTGCTGAGCGGGGAAGTGGGAGCAAACAGCGAAGATATAGCGAGGAATGTCGAGCTCGCCGCCGAGCTCGACCTGGCGCTGGCAAAGGCGAGATACGCGAGAAAAATAAACGCCGTAGAGCCGGTCGTTATAGACCCGGACGGCGCGGACAAAGACCCCAACACTCTGAACCTGATAGACGCGCGGCACCCGCTGCTCGGCGATAAAGCCGTGCCCTTCTCCCTGGAAATCGGGAGGGACTTTTCCATCCTGGTGATTACCGGTCCCAACACCGGCGGCAAGACGGTGACACTGAAGACGCTCGGTCTGCTCAGCCTGATGGCGCTGGCGGGCATGCCGGTCCCCGCCTCGGGGGAAAGCCGGATACCGCTTTTCGACGGCATTTTCGCCGATATCGGCGACGAGCAGAGCATCGAGCAGACGCTGTCCAGCTTTTCCTGGCACATGGGCAACGTTGTCCGTGTCATCAGGGCCGCCACCGGCAAGAGCCTGGTGCTGCTCGACGAGCTGGGAACGAGCACCGACCCCGCCGAAGGCTCGGCCCTGGCCAGGGCCATCCTGCGCTACTTTTTGGCGCGGGGAACACTGGCAGCGGCGACCACCCACTACAGCGACCTCAAGGCTTTCGCCCACACGACCGACGGCCTAGAGAACGCGTCACTGGAGTTCGACCCGGCGACGCTGACGCCCACCTATCACCTGACGGTGGGGCTGCCGGGGGGCAGCAACGCCATGGCCACCGCGGCGAGGCTGGGAATACCGGCGGAGATTATCAACGACGCCCGCGGCATGCTGTCGGCCGGCTCGCGGGAGCTGGAGACGCTGCTGGCGAACCTGATGACCGAAAAGCAAAAAGTGGAGTCGCTGCGGCGAGACCTGGAAGCAGAAAGAGACGAGTACGCCCGGCGCAGCGCCGAGCTTGAGAGCGAGGTCCAGCGACTCAAAACAGAGGAACATAAAGCCATACGCGAGGCGCGGGACGCCATAGTGCGCGAGACGGCGGAGCTGCACCGGGAAATCCGGCAGGCGGCCGCCGAGCTGAGGAAAGAACAAAGCAGGGAAAGCATCGAGAGGGCGAAGCGCGCCCTGGGG
>CAYTZI010000129.1:0-5875 GCA_964442335.1 uncultured Dehalococcoidaceae bacterium
GCTGGAGAGGGGATTAAGGGGTGAGGTTATTAAAGACAATCAAAGGCAAATGGCGCCAATGAAACATAAAAAAGGGGAGGCTGAGTGATTACCGGTAAGAAGCTGATGACGCGAGGGCGGCCAGGGTGGGACAAGACAAAATAGAATAAAAAATAATGTGGGGAGGGGGACACACAGGGGAAGCTTAGATTACTTATCGCCCATGACGGCCACCAGTAATAGACCGGGGCCGGTGTGCGTGCCGATGACCGGCGTCGTACGGGTGCGGATAATTTTCTCTTTCGGGTATATTATAGCGCCCAGGCGCTCGACAAGGAGGTCGCCGTCCTCCGGGCAAGCGGCTTCCTCAACGGCGAGTCCATCGATGCGAGAATATCCGGCGGCGAAATTATAGAGAGCGTCAATAGCTTTAGCCCGGGAATGAACGCGGTTGACCGGCTCCACAACGCCGTCCTTGAGGGTGATAATAGGGTTAATCTTTAATAAAGAGCCCATGAACGCCTGCGCCTTGCCGATACGCCCGCCCCTCTTCAGGTATTCCAGCGTATCGAAGGCGGCGTGTATCTCAACGCGGGGTATGTTTTTCCTGACCATTTCCACCAGCTCGTCGAGACGGGCGCCGTCCCTGGCCGCTTCGGCGGCTTTGATAACGATAAAACCCTCGGCCATGACCGCGTTCATGGAATCGACGACGACGATACGGCAGCTGCCTTCAATGAGGTCGGCGCTCTGGAGGGCGGCGTTATAGAGGCCGCTCAGCTTCGAGCTGAGCATGATGACCAGGATTTCATCAGTCTCTTTGGCGAGCCTGGCGTAGGTCCTGGCGAACATGTCCAGCGAAGGCACCGAGGTGGTGGGCATGACCGGACCCTTTACTAGTCTCTCGTAGAACTGGTCGTTGGTGATGTCGATACCGTCGCGGAAGGTCTCTTCCCCGAAGCGGACCAGCACCGGGATTATGGTAATACCCAGCTCCTGCACGATGCTGGCCGGGATATCGGCGACGCTATCGGTTACTATCTTTACTGGCATAACAACAAAAACAAAATTAAGTATCTCCAAGCACGGCAACGCCGATAACACGCGGCCCGACGTTGGTGCCGATAACCGGGCTTACCTTCGAGAGGAAGATGCGCTGCTCCGGGAATTTTTCCCCGAGCCGCTTGACGAACGCGCGGGTCTCTTCCGGCGTGGTGGCGTCCTCGACCGCCAGTTCCTCTATTTGAGAATAGCCTGCGACGAAACGGCACATGTAATCAATCGCTTTAGCCCGCGAGCGTTCCCGCGCGAAGGGAAAGACCTCGCCGTCTTTGATGCCGAGGATGGGGTTGATGCCGAGCATCGAGCCGAGCAAGGCCTGGGCCTTGCCGATGCGCCCGCCCCTCTTCAGGTATTCCAGCGTATCGAAGGCGATGCGTATCCCGACCCTCGGGATATTGCGCCGGGTTATCTCGATGAGCTCATCAAGGGTGGCGCCCTCACGGGCGGCCCTGGCGGCGGCGACTACCAGCAGGCCTTCCGCCATCATGGCGAGCTCGGAGACCACCACCGCCACCCGGCATTTCTTCCTCATGGCGTCTATAGCTTTAAGGGCGGAATCCCCGGTGGCGCTCAACTTGCTCCCGATGGTTATCACCAGGATGCCGTCGGCTTCTTCAGCCAGGCGGTCGTAGAACTCGGTAAAGACGTGGGGGGCGGGGGTCGAGGTGGTAGGCTGCACCTGCTCGCTTTCGAGCCGGCGGTAAAACTCATCGGTAGTGAGGTCAACGCCGTCGCGGTAGGTAACGCCGTCGATGACGATATTCAGCGGAACGACCGTTATACCCAGCGCGTCGGCTACGGCCGGAGATATATCAGAGACGCTATCCGTAACTACCCTGACCGGCATCTGTTACTTCTTTTCTGCCTCGAGAATAGTTATCGCCAGGGCATTGGGCCCGGCGTATGTCCCGATGACAGGACTGATTACCGAACGGAAAATACGCTCTTTGGGGTACACCGCGGCCAGGCGGGCCACCAGGTCGTCGGCGTCACTGGGGGTCGTGGCATGCTCGACACCAATCGCCTCGATATCGGGGTAAGTGGTGACGGCGTTATACAGATAGTCCACTCCGGCGCTCATAGAGCGCACCCTGGTGAGCGGCGCCATCTCGCCCTCTTTAACCGTAAGGATGGGCTTGACGGACAGCACCGAGCCGAGCAGCCCCTGCGCCTTACCGATGCGCCCGCCCTTGGCAAGGTACTTAAGAGTATCGAAATAGGCGATTAAGTGCGAGCGGGAAACCGCCCTCCGGGCAAGTTCAGCCGCCGCGGCTAAATCAGCGCCTTCTTTTACCGCCCTGGCGGCGGACAGGACTATCAGGCCCTGCCCCAGCGCCACGGTAAGAGAATCGACAATCTCTATTTTGCATTTCCCTTTCACATAGTCCCTGGCCTGCGCCGCCGATTGATACGTGCCGCTGAGCTTGCTGGACACGACAATCACCAGTATCTCATCGGTCTCCTGCGAGAGCTTCTGGTATACCTCGGCGAAGTCGTTGGGCGTAGGCTGGGTCGTCGAGGGCAGGGTGGACTCGCTGACCAGCCGGCGGTAAAATTCCTCGGACGTTATATCCACGCGGTCGCGGAATATTTGCTTACCGAAACGGACATACAGAGGAACGACGGTAAGCCCCCACTCTTTAGCCAGGTCGTCGGTAAGGTCAGACAGGGTATCCGTAACTATCTTTACGGTCATTCCGGAGCACCACCTTTCTATTCAACGGATATGATATAGCTATAATGCGGCTGACCGCCACGGATAAGCTCAACCTGCAAGCGGGGGTATTTCTTCGTGATGCCGGCGCTGATTTCCTCGGCTTCGGCCACCTCGGACTCGGCGCCGTAGTATATCGTCACCACCTCGGCTTTTTGCATGTCCAGCCTCGATAAAAGCTGGTTGACGATTTCCTCGTTGGTATCGCCGACGGCAATCAACTCGCCGTCCAGTAGGCCGATAGGCTGTTTTCGCTTGATTTTCAGGCCGTTGATACTGGTGGAGCGGATGGAGCGGGTAATCTCGACGGCTTTCACCGATGAGAGGGCTTTTTCCATAATTTCCGCGTTCGCTTTGAAGTCCGCCTCGTAGTCGAAAGCCAGCAGGGCCACGACGCCCTGGGGAATGGAGCGGGTGGGCACGACCTTGACTTTTTTGTGGGTGAGGGACTGTACCTGGTTGGCGGTGGCGATGATATTTTTGTTATTGGGGAGGATAATAACGTTCTCGGAAGGGGTGGACTCAACGACCTGGAGGATATCCTTGGTGGAGGGGTTCATTGTCTGGCCTCCGGCCACCACGGCCGCGGCGCCAAGACTGCCGAAAACGTCTTTCAGGCCATCGCCGGAGGCCACGGCGATAACGGAGGTATCGGAGGACGGCATCTTCTCTTTCTGCATCTCCAGGAAGTCCTGGTGCTGTTCGTCCATGTTACGGATACTCACCTGGTGCAGGGTCCCCAGCTTGCTGCCGAAGGAAACGATATTGCCGGGGGTCAGCGTATGGATATGGATACGCACCGCCGATTCGTCCCCGACAACAATAAGCGACTCGCCTTTCTTTTCGAGTCGCTTCCTTATATCTTCAGATGACAGCCCTTCTCCTTTAACGAGGAACTCGGTGCAGTAGCCGTACGGCACTTCATCCACCCCGGATATCGATGGCGTCGGCGCCGTATAGGGCAGCTCGCTGACGATTATCTGGGGCTTGCGCAGGCGCATCTGCTCCGTTTCACCCTTGAGGTAGCGCAGCGCTCCTTCTAAAAGCGTATAGACGCCCTGCCCCCCCGCATCCACGACCCCGGCGTCTTTAAGGACCTTGAGCAGGCGCGGCGTGTTGGCTACCGACTCCGCGGAGGCATCGACGACCGCTTCCAGCACCTGTATGATGTCGTCGTTGCCTTCTTTTACCTGTGCCCGCGCCGCCGCGGCGGCGTCCTTGATGACGGTAAGCATCGTGCCTTCCACGGGATTGCTCACGCCTTTATAGGCGGTCTGCGCCGCTTTTTCCAGGGCGTCCGCGAGGTCCTCCGCATTAAAGGTCTCTTTCCCTTCCAGGCCCTGAGCGAGGCCTCGCCATATCTGTGATAGAATGACGCCGCTGTTGCCCCGCGCCCCCATTAAAGCCCCTCTGGCCATGGCATGGGCCACGCCCGCGGCGCTGTGGTCGGGCGCGCGGTAGGCTTCCTCCATGGTGGAACGCATGGTGAGCATCATGTTGGTGCCGGTATCACCATCCGGCACGGGGAAGACGTTGAGGGCGTCAATATCCGCCGAGCTTTTCTCCAGCCAGGACGCGGCCGCGGAAAACATATCCCTGAGGTCCTGGCCGGCGATAACATTCGCTTTAGCCAATTTACACCGCCTTACGTGTAATCCCGCCGGATTAGCTCCAGTTAAGTGGCATTCCTTGCTAATCTCGACGCACTATGATACTATGTATTTGAGCATTTTGCAATAGGTTAGCTACAAATATTAAGGAGATCCGGAGAATTGAAGTGCGATTTATGCGGTAAAACACCGCAGTTCGGTCATAACGTCAGCCATTCCAAGCGCCGCACCAACCGGCGCTGGACGCCAAATATACACCCCGCCACCATATATATCGACGGTAAAGCGCGGCGCGTGAACCTGTGCACCAGGTGCCTGCGCACGCAGAACAAAGCCGGCAAGGTTTAATCTCACCACCCCCCGGGTCCTCTCTAACTCTAAGAAAGCTGGCGGCGCTGGCTTATAAACATGCTGGCGACGAACCCTCCCACCAGGTAGATGGTCATCCCCCAGGCCGCCATTCCGGAGCTCAGGGGCTTGAAATTCTCCATCATGTTCCCGAATCTACTGGCGTCGCCCAGACCCAGGCCCTCCAGGAACATATCAATGCCCCCGTAGACCGTGGCGATACTGTCCCCGCCCGCGGAGATAATGAACCAGTAGGGATTGCCGGTAAAACTCAGGACGCTTTCCAGAATCCCGGAGAGCACCCAGACAAACAGCAGCGTCATCACCGTGGCGCCCATCGAGCCTTTCGACAGGGAGCTGAAGAAAAAAGTCAACGAAAGGACTGCGGCGGCATACATGATGCACAGACCGAACGATTCAAAAATTTCCACCGGCACTTCGCCGTAGATGACGAGGAGAGAAACGGCCATGACAATATAGGTAAAAACAACCAGCAAAGCCACAGCGAAAAAGCCCGCCAGGTATTTACCCGTCCAGAGCGTTATCTTCTTGATAGGATTGGTAAAGAGGATAAAGCCTGTCTTGCTTTCGAACTCGCCGGCGATGGCGTCCCCGGCGAAAAAGACGGCCCCGAGAGACGCCAGACTCCCCCCGACGGTGAGCAGCGCCGCCATTACCATGACGCTCGTAGGGTATTCCCAGTCGTGGAGCGCCGGTATCAAAACCAGCACCAGCACTTCGGCCAGCAGCGAGATGGCAAGAATGACGTACAGTCGCGCGCGGCGGATGTGCTTCATGAACTCGTACTGGATGACCACTCTCAGTTTTTCGAATTCACTCACTTGGGCCTCCTGTAAGCTGCAGGTAAGCCTGCTCGAGAGAACCGTGTTTCTGCTCGAGCACGGCGATGTCATCGTAAGCAAGCAGCTTTCCTTCATTGATTATCGCTACTTTCTTGCATATCTGTGTGACTTCCACCAGCTGGTGCGAGGCGAAGAACACCGTCTTTTTCTGCCCGACGTGTTCGATTATCTCGCGGAACTCCACCACGCCGCGGGGGTCCAGGCCCAGCGCCGGCTCATCGAGAATGAGGATGGGGGGGTCGTGGAGTAAAGACTGCGCCAGTCCCAGGCGCTGCTTCATGCCCCGGGAGAACTTCTCT
>CAYTZI010000130.1:0-4520 GCA_964442335.1 uncultured Dehalococcoidaceae bacterium
TGGCGCCCTACGCTGGCTGCGCCATGGGCGAGGAGTTCATGGAGCAGGGCAAGGATGTTTTGATTATCTACGACGACCTTTCCAAGCACGCCTGGGCTTACCGCCAGCTTTCGCTCTTGCTGCGGCGGCCGCCCGGCCGCGAGGCGTACCCCGGCGACGTTTTCTATCTCCATTCCCGCCTCCTGGAGAGGTCGGCTAAGTACGCTGAAGAGTACGGCGGCGGCTCGCTGACCGCCTTGCCCATCATCGAGACGCAGGCCGGCGATGTTTCCGCCTATATCCCCACCAACGTTATCTCTATCACGGACGGCCAGCTCTATCTTGAGACCGACCTTTTTAATGCGGGCATCAAGCCCGCCCTAAACGTTGGTATCTCGGTGTCCCGCGTGGGCAGCAAGGCCCAGACGGCCGCCATGAAGAAAGTGGCCGGCAGGCTCAAGCTGGATATGGGCCAGTACCGCGAGGTCGCGGCTTTTGCCCAGTTCGGTACCGCCGAGCTCGATAAGGCCACCCGCTCCCAGCTGGAGCGCGGCGAGCGTATCCAGGAGGTGCTCAAGCAGCCGCAGTTTGTGCCCGTCTCGCTGGAGCGCCAGGTCATGGTCCTCTACGCCGTCATCAACGGCTACCTTGACGATATCCCCGTGGAGAATATCGCCTCTTTCGAGACGGATTTCTACCGGTTCATAGAGTCCAGCTACGCGGACCTGGTCAAGAATATCGCATCGATTAGAGACTTAAGCAACGAAGACGAGGAGACCCTTAAGAAAGCCATTGCCGAGTTCAAGCAGGGCTTCGTGGCTAAATAAAAAAGGGGCGTCTACAAGGGACGCGTCCCATTTTGTAAACCTCCCCCTCTCCTTGAAAAGAGAGGGGGATACAGGGGGAGAGGTAAACACAAACAATGCCGGACATCCGTAAGGTAAAACGCCGTATCAGGGGCGTCCGCAACATCTCCAAGATTACCCGCGCCATGGAGATGATTGCCGCCTCCAAGATGCGTAAAGCCCAGGAGCGCGGCCTCCAGGGTCGGCCCTACTCTCAGAAAATAGAGCAGGTCATCGCTGACCTCGCCGCTCTGCCGGAGACCACCCTGAAGCACCCGCTCTTGCAGCGGCGACCCGTTAACAAAGTCGCCGTGGTGCATGTCACGCCCGACCGCGGTCTCTGCGGCGGCCTTAACGCTAACCTCAACCGCCACCTCGCCGCCTTTATCCTTGACCAGAAAGCCAGGGTCGAGGTTATCGCCGTGGGGCGTAAAGGCCGTGACGCCGCCATGCGCTTTGCCTGCGATATGTCCGCCGAGTTCACTAATCTCGGTGATAATCCCTCATTCCTGGATACCCTCCCCATTTCCCACATCGTTATCGATGAGTATACCGCCGGCAAAATCGACGAGGTCTATATTTCCTACGCCCGGTTTATCTCCACGATGGTGCAGAAGCCGGAGATGAAGCCGCTTTTGCCCGTCGCTCCGGCGCCGATACCCGGCGGACAGAATGTCGAATATATCTATGAGCCCGGCGCCGAGTCGGTGCTGGGTGGCCTGTTGCCCCGCTTCGTGGAGATGGAAATCTATCACGCTATCCTGGAGTCCATCGCCAGCGAGCAGTCCGCCCGCATGGTCGCCATGCGTAACGCCACCGATAGCGCTAATGAGCTTATCGGCGATTTGACGCTTTTGTATAACAAAGCCCGGCAGGAGGCCATCACCCGCGACCTTCTTGACATCACCGGCGGCGTGGTGGCCCTGGAATAAAATGAAAGGGGCGAAGCCCCTTCAAATTCCCCTCTCCCTTAATGGGAGAGAGATAAAGGGTGAGGGTGAAAAAGGAAATAATGTCATTGCGAGCCATCCGCCGCAGGCGGAGGCGCGGCAATCTCACTCGTTGCCCTGTGGGATTGCTTCGGACTTCGCCCTCGCAATGACAGACTAAAGTGAGGTCATTATGGCTAACGGAAAAGTAGTTCAGGTCATCGGTACGGTCGTGGACGTCGAGTTTCCCCCCGACCAGCTTCCCGCCCTCTATAACTCCATCGAGATACAGACCGGTGACAATAAAATCGTCCTTGAGGTACAGGACCACCTCGGCAATAACTGGGTGCGCTGCCTGTCGCTGTCGCCTACCGACGGCCTCGCGCGCGGCGTCGAGGCTGTCGATACCGGCTCGGCTTTGAAAGTGCCGGTGGGCCGCGCCACGCTGGGACGGCTCTTCGACGTTATGGGGAATCCCCTTGATAACCTCGGCGAGGTCAAAGCCGACGATTACTGGCCCATCCACCGCCCCGCGCCCTCCTTCGAGGAGCAGGCCACCAGCACCCAGGTCCTTGAGACCGGCCTCAAGGTCATCGATCTCATCGTGCCGTTCACCAAGGGCGGTAAAATCGGGGCTTATGGCGGCGCCGGCGTCGGCAAAACCGTCATTATCCAGGAGCTTATCCGCAACATCGCCACCGTTCACGGCGGTTTCTCCGTCTTCACCGGCATCGGCGAGCGCTCCCGCGAGGGCAACGACCTCTGGCGCGAGATGAAGGAGTCCGGCGTTATCGATAAGACCGTGATGGTCTTCGGCCAGATGAACGAGCCGCCCGGCGTCCGTCTCCGCGTCGGTCTCACCGGCCTCACCATGGCTGAGTTCTTCCGCGATTCCGAGGGGCAGGACGTGCTGCTCTTTATCGATAATATTTACCGCTACACCCTGGCCGGCATGGAGGTCTCGGCGCTGCTGGGGCGGATGCCTTCCGCCGTTGGCTATCAGCCGACCCTCGCCACGGAGATGGGCGAGCTCCAGGAGCGTATCGCCTCCACCCGCAAGGGCTCGATTACGTCTTTCCAGGCTATTTATGTGCCCGCCGACGATTACACCGACCCCGGTGTGGTGACGACCTTCGGGCATCTTGACGCCGTCGTGGCGCTGGAGCGCTCCATCGCCGAGCAGGGGCTTTACCCCGCCGTCGACCCCCTTACATCCACCTCCCGCATCCTCGACCCCAATGTGGTGGGCGAGGAGCACTACCGCGTCGCCCGCGAGGTGCAGCGCGTGCTCCAGCGCTATAAAGATTTGCAGGACATTATCGCCATCCTCGGCATCGAGGAGCTTTCCGAGGAGGACAAGCAGGCGGTCTCCCGCGCGCGCCGCATCCAGCGTTTCCTCTCGCAGCCGATGTTCGTGACCGAGGTCTTTACCGGCCGCCCCGGCAAGTATGTGAAGGTCGAGGATACCGTCCGCGGCTTCAAGGAGATTCTGGAAGGCCGCTACGATGAGTTCCCCGAGCAGGCTTTCTATATGGTGGGCGGCATCGAGGAGGTGGCGGAGGCGGCCAGGAAAATGGGGGCTGAGGCCAATGCCGGGTCTTAAGATTGATATCGTTACCGCCGAACGCACCGTCTACACCGACGAGGTCGATATCGTTATCGCCCCCGGCGTTGAAGGGCAGCTCGGCATTTTGCCCCACCACGCCCCGCTGATGACCATCCTTCAGGCCGGCGAGCTGGTGGTGCGCAAGGGCAATCAGGAGGAATCGCTGGCTATCTCGGGCGGCTTTCTCGAGGTCCGGCCGGACCGCGTTATCGTCCTGGCGGATTCCGCCGAGAGGGCGGAGGAAATCGACCTCGCCCGGGCCGAGGAAGCCCGTAAGCGCGCCGAGGAGCTCTTGCGCACCGGAGAGCACGGTACTATCGATGAGACCAGGGCGGAGGCCGCCCTGCGGCGCGCCATCACCCGGCTGAGCGTGGCGGACAAGATGAAGCGCCGCCGCAAACTATAATATTATCGCCTTTGTTTCAGCGCTTTTTCAGTTATTTCCTGGCAGAACGCCGCTTTACCGTCCATGTAAGGGTATTTATCGTTATTAAACTTCTTTGCCAGTTCCCGCTTCAGCGCGCTTAATCGTTCCCTGTCCGCTTTATGTATTTTCAGATACTCGCGGAAGGCTATCTCTTTAATCAATTCAGGACTGTCCTCAGGACAGACGTAAAGGTGATGCTCGGGTAGAGCTTTTCTCAAGGTCGCGTCGGTTAGCTTAAAGGCTTCTCTTTTTGGTATACTCTTATCTCCCTCGTAATAGTAGCCGCGTTCCTCCAGTAACGATTTCATTTCTTCCCAGCGTTCCGGCTCGATGACTATGATAATGTCGATTATCGGTTTAGCAGTCATTTCGGGGATAGCGGTGCTGCCCACGTGCTCGATACGGATAGAAGCTTCAGCTATCTCTTTGCCGATGTGCTTTTTAATATCCTCGAACCACTTCGGCCATTCCGGATTGTATTTCTCTACAAGCGTTACTTTCATTCTGTTCCCAAATCAAAAGCCGCCGAGTGTATCAGCGGCTCTTTCTCTTTAAAACCCCGTTTACGCAGTTGCCTGTCTATCGCTCCTCCCGTTGAGAAGCATCCGGTTGCCCCTCCCCGTATCCCCCCGCCTGAAGAACTACATAATTTCCAGTCTGACTCTGGTCTGGGCTTTGGCAGCCTTCACTCTGAGGAGAGTGCGCATCGCCTGCGCTATCTGCCCCTGCTTCCC
>CAYTZI010000130.1:4530-5865 GCA_964442335.1 uncultured Dehalococcoidaceae bacterium
GTCCCGATGATCCTCCCCTTGTCTTCGTCGGCCACGCGTAGTTTCAGCGTGATGCCCTCTTCGTTGGTTTCCTCGTCCACGTTCACTGCATCGGGTTCATTGACGATGGACTTGGCGATGTAAATTACTAGGTCTTTCATGGCTTCTCCTTGACTGGTTTGAACTTCTCCAGAATACCTGCCTTGCCTAGTAGCCGGGCAGTGGTTTCTGACGGTTGGGCTCCCTTTTTCAGCCAGTGTAATGCCCGTTCTTCTTTAATGATTACCTTTTCCGGGTTCGTCATGGGGTCATAGCTGCCGATGTTCTCCACGAACGAGCCGTCCCTGGGCGACCTCATGTCTGCCACCACGACTCGGTAGCTGGGGTGTTTGCGCGCCCCCACCCTCCTCAGCCTGATTCTCAGCATCTATACCTGCTTTCTAGTCGCTCGGAACTTATACGTCCCCTATTATGCACTAATCGACTATGCGTGTCAATACAAAAAGAAAAAATGTTAAGAAATTATTTTGTTTCATTCAACATTTATCTACTTTTTGTGTGTAAATCTCTTTACATAAATATCTATTGTGGTCGAAGGGGATGAACGGTACTTGTTTGCATATGGTATATTGTTTCATCCTCACCCCCTTAATCCCCCTCTCGAACAGGATTATCTTCTTCGCTCGTATTTTCCTTGGTTCAAGAGGGGGAGGAAAGCGAAGAGGGGCATAAGCCCCTCTTAAACTCCCCGCTTTTCCAGGGGGAGAGAATTTGAGAGGGGGCAGAGCCCCCTCTCTCCTTTACTCCCCTCTCCAGCCATAGAAATCTGTGATGACCTCTCAATGTCTCCGGCTGGAGAGGGGATAAAGGGGTGAGGCTATCACAGACAACCAAAAGCAAACAAAACCGGATGGGCTTCCCTTTGACACTTTTTACGCCTGAAATATATAATTAGCCTACACAATTTAAGGAGAGAATAATGAAAGACTTTCAGGGAAAAGTTGCTGTCGTTACCGGCGCCGCCAGCGGTATCGGTTACGGCCTGGCGGAGCGTTGCGCCCGGGAGGGCATGAAGGTGGTCCTGGCGGATATCGAGGAAAGCCCTCTGGCTGAAGCGGAACGGAACATCAAAGGTACGGGGGCGGACGTACTGGCCGTGAAAACGGATGTATCTAAGGCCGCCGACGTTGAAGCGCTGGCGAAGAAAACGCTGGAGACCTTCGGGGCGGTACACCTGCTTTTTAATAACGCCGGCGTCAGCGGGGGTACAAATCTCCTGTCGACCACCCTGCATGATTGGGAATGGACGCTGGGCGTCAATCTGTGGGGAGTCATCTACGGGGTTCATTTTTTCCT
>CAYTZI010000131.1:0-5847 GCA_964442335.1 uncultured Dehalococcoidaceae bacterium
TCCAGCCAGAGGCATTGGTAATAATCCGCAGATATTTATGGCTGGAGAGGGGAGTCAAGAAGAGAGGGGGCTCCGCCCCCTCTCAAATTATCTCCCCCTCTCAAACAAGCTAAGGTATCAACACTGAATATGGACCAGTTTGAGAGGGGGACCAAGGGGGTGAGTATTGAGAATCAACCATATGCAAACAGAACCGAGGAAATTCTGAACTATAGGGATTTCGTTATTCGAATTTTATGTTTACGCCCTCGCCGCCCCGATTATCTCCTTAAGGCTCTTTATCCTCTCCCTTTCCATGAACCCCTCGATGCCTTCCAGGATATCCAGAGCGGCGCGGGGATTACGGTATGTGGCTGAGCCCACCTGCACGGCGCTCGCCCCCGCCATGATGAACTCCAGGGCGTCGCCGGCGCTGGCGATGCCTCCGCAGCCTATAACCGGGATATCGACGGCTCCGGCAACTTCATAGACCATAGCGAGAGCGATGGGTTTTATCGCCGGACCGGACAGCCCGCTGGTAACGCTCCCGAGGGAAGGCCGCCGCCCGGCGAGGTCTATCGCCATGGCCTTAACGCTATTGATGAGCGACACGGCGTCGGCTCCGGTTTCCGCTGCGGCTTTGGCCACCCCGACTATGTCGCCGGTATTTGGCGTTAGTTTCACGATTAATGGCAGAGAGGTCGCGGCTCTTGTTGCCTTGACCACTTCCGCGGCGCAGTCGGGGTCTGCCCCGAAAGCTGCCCCTCCCACGCTTACGTTCGGGCAGCTTATATTCACCTCAAGTCCGCTTACGCCCTTCACGCCGTCCAGCGCTTCAGCCAGCTTCCCGTATTCCTCCACGCTGTCCCCGGCGATATTAACGATGACCGGCACGCGCCAGCCCGCCCAGATTGGGGCTTTCTCTCTAATCAGGGCTTTTACCCCGATATTCTGCAGTCCTATGGAGTTGAGAACGCCGGAGGCCGTCTCTACCAGACGCGGCTGGGGATTACCCTCCCGCGGCTCCAGGGTCGTTCCTTTGCAGACGATTGCCCCCAGCCTTTGAATATCGAAAAGCTCGCTGTATTCCGTCCCGTACCCGAACGTGCCGGAGGCCGTCATGACCGGGTTCGCCAGCAGCAGGCCCTTTTTGTTTCTGGGGGCCAGTTGCACCGATAAATTCGCAGGCATTTCTGGCTGAAAGCTTACCAGACCGCCTTTGCCAATGCAAGTCGTTTGGGTGCTGCCACTCAGAAAAAACAGGTATCCGCCCGATTGTGCGTTAATGGGGCGGGGTTATATTCTAACGTTGAAGGCGGCATTATGAGAACAGTGACAGCGCCGGCTCGCATTCACGCTCCGTCGAAAGGCTCCAGGGCAAAACTGCTCCGGATAAGCAACCTTTTAACGCAGAGGGAGCTCGCCGAACTGGCCGGTATCCCGCCCGAACACGTTGACCTTTACGAGAAAGACCTGCCCGTGCCGCTGGACAGCAGGCGCCGGATTCTCCGGGTGCTCTGGTCCGGAAAAACAAAGAAGTGACGCTGTGCGCGCCACTTCTCGTTTTCAGGTCGCAACTCAACGACCGCTCTTCGTCTTATAGCTATCCAAACCTATATCTTGGCAGTTCTCAGTGCAGGTTTACGTACTGACTAATACGGCCCGGGATGGTCCTTTCCAGGGTCATCACCGGTCCGTCGGGGGGCTTGATTTCCAGAGAGAAACGGTCGTAAGGGCCGATGCTGATATTCGCAGAAGTCGGCATAATTACCGTCATCTGGAACAGCTCATTGGGGTCGAGCAGGTAGTCGTCATTTATCGTGCTTAACCTCTCAAGTGTCCAGTTAACCGAGGGGATAAAGTTCGAGGCGTCGCTGTAAGACACGACCACCATTTGGGTCTGGTTACCCGATAAATTATCCGAGGGGGTGAAGTCGACAGGGCTGGCGGCAGACGGGACGCCAATGCAGAAGGAAATTTCCACCACCTCGCTATCGACCATGCGGGCGATTACGTTCCCCCTGATTTCCACCGTGGCCATGGTTGACTGAAGGCCGGCGTTGACGGCTTCCTTAGCCTTTTGCGAGGAGAACAAGCCGGCGGAAAGCACGACATAGGCGAATACAGACGCCACGATGACGAATGCAATGAGGATTATAGCTGTTTCCAGACCGGTGATGCCTCTCTCTTTATCAGGTACTTTTTCCCTAGTGAATTTCATCTCCAAACCTCCTGTATAGCCGGTAATTCGCTAGCGTTCCCCTTTTACGCTAGCGGTCTTTATCTATACACCGCATGGTATGTAAAGTAACCTAAGGATATCAGGGACGCTGTAACTAAAACATAAAATTTACCGCTCTGTATATAAATAATTAGTTACAGTTTTTATGTTTACCGCGAATGGCTGGAAAGATACGCTTTTATAAGAAAAGATGCATGATGAAAGATACGCAGCATGCCGGCCGGTGCATTGTCCGGCAAGGAGGTTCTCTGCTATACTTTATGGTGCGCCCCCATCGTCTAGTGGACTAGGACATCGGCCTTTCAAGCCGGCAACATGGATTCGAATTCCATTGGGGGCATTCTAATTCCTCCTGTTTTCCCTATAATGTACCTGTGGATAGCCGAGCACGTACCAAAGCCATCAAAGCAAATCAGCTCAAGGGCGAGCTTAAAGGCGATTTGGCCGCCTACGAAAAATTTGGTCTTTTTCAGCGTTCCGTCAATCAGAACACCGCCTACCGCTACCGCGGAACAGCTAAAGGTCAAATACCATGATATAATCTCCGGAATTGCAGCACCACACCTCATCAAGGGTTTATTCAGTCATCTCAGTACATCGGGTTCGTTTAAATTCCAGGAACTCGCCGGTGATAAGGGTAAAATCAATGAATTAAGGCTCAAAACGGGGCAATACTCACAAGCGCTTCTGGAACTGCTTAAAATCATGACAGATGAAGTAATAGGATACAGAACACAAGTAGAATTTCATAATGAGGTAAAACCAGGGATCACGAGATAGTTTATAATTTCCGCCTGGAAAGAAGCCATACAAAAAGCCAGCGGTCATCCTTCGATAATCGACTCATGGTATAGGCCATATGAGAGCATTCCCGGTACTATTTATTGGCAACAAAGAGGCGGAGGTGCGATTTTATATATCGCTAAAAGTCAAAGAACTCTTAAGATTTACGAAACCAAACACAAGAAACTAATACTTAAATATGCAACTGACCCCATTACCAAAGACATTATAAAAAAAGAGCAAGGAATTAGCAGCTTGGTACAGGAGGTCAGGCAACGGCTTCAGGAATTTAGCGATACGCAACAAGTAATCGGGTACTCCGATCTATGCTAACTCTGATCAGCCTTTTCACGTCATTGGTGTCGGACGCCATAAATATAAATATTGGGAAAATAGTTATTGCAACGAAACCAAGAAACGCTACTTTGAATTCTGACTGGTCAGCCATTCCAGAAGCATTCCGAACTTCAATGTGAGAAGAAATCGTTAATTCCTGCTCTTCAGTAAATTTTCTATACACACCATTAGCCACATAGTTTGAAGGTGGGTTCGAGTCCACTAAAGTGGGCGGTGGTGTACAATACGCAGAACCAAAACTTTTAAATTAAGTTTCAGCCTGTAATCAGCGGAGTGGTTCGAATCCTCACATCTGGATGGAAAATCGATCCGGCTTCTGAGTTACCCCATTGCTTTAATAGGAGACCTTAACGCCGGATTTCACCAGTTCGGGAATACAAGTACCGATTGATTCCGCGTTCAGAGGATTATCGCATAAATCTAAACTCCGGTCGATTGGTATATCCGTGAATCCCCTATTCTCCACCAGGGGAGAGATGTCCGAGATATCGTTACTATCCAGGCAAATATTTCGCAGCTGGTACAGCTTAGCCAAAGGGGAAATATCCTGGATGTGATTTTCTCCCAGGCTAAGGCTTTCCAGTCTGTACAGTCCTGTCAGCGGGGTAATGTCTCCTATCTGATTTTGGTAGGCGCCCAGGAAGAAGAGCTGCTGCAAACGGGCCAGCGAAGAAATATCGGTAACCCGGTTCCTTGAAATACTTAATTGCTGCAGATTCCCCAACTCAGCTAAGACGGAAATATCCGAAATCTGGTTAGCGTCCAGTCCAAGCAAGGTTAGTATCAGGGCTCCCAGATTGGTGAGATTGGCTAAAGGAGAAATATCGCTGATACCGTGGTTCATCAGAACCAGGTTTTTGAGATTCGTCAGATTAGCTAAAGGAGTGAGGTTCTGGACATGACCAGTTACCATCAATGACTCGAGTTTGTTCAGGTTGCGCAACGGAGTCAGGTCCCGGATATCGCCGTTGATATGGATTTCTTCCAGATTGCAGCAGTATTCCAAGCCGGCCAAACTGATGACTATGCTGCCAGTCTGACCGATCGCGCCGATATTATTAGAAATCTCCAGCTTGTTAATCCGGGCCATATCGCTGGCTCGAATGTACCGGCCGTGAATATCAAGGCTATCCCGGATGGCATTTTCCAGAACCGGGTCGGGGATATTTACTGCCTCATCCGAAATGGCAAAGACAGCTCTTGCGGAACCATAACCGATTCCAGCAGCGAGAACAATCGTAGCCGCGAGCAAAATAGCGGTTATTGAAAGCCTTTTAATTTTCATAGGCCATATTCAGGCAGGATTATTAAGCTCAGGTTACCACAACAGGTTAGACCTGGCATCCAAGCCAATACCCAATTCACCTAGGTGCTATGAAGTGACGGCAATGACTGCGAATGGGTTTGGGTAATGTCCAGTTGAAAAAGGTGCTATACACTTGGATGACTGTGGTTTATAAAAAGTTCACTATAAGTAAACTGGGCGGTGGTGTACAATAGACAGAACCTTTGAACTTTCCTTCAGCCTGAATTCATAATTGTTTAGTTTCCTGAGGCATTTGGCTTGAATTATAGTCTAAGTCACTTTACAAGCTTTTGTTATCTAACGATTTGCGTTCTCATGATGGCTTGGCCGCGTACGATCACATACTTACCTTCACCTTACCAGTTACCCGGTAATATATCATCAACAATATCGCGCGTTCTAATCGCCGTCCACCTAACAGGGAATACCTCCTTCTGGTTGACTTTCCTGGTTCCTAAGATCTGGACACGGAAATATGCTACATGGGCAACTGGCACTCCGAAAGTTTTCAGCACATAGGGTATGCTTTCCGTATCGTCAGCTAGCTTCGGACTGGTTTTCATATTTTAACGAAATCTATGGAGACTATAATTAATGCGACCGAGTGTATCGAGATTGGATATTCTTTATACTCTCGTACTAAGCTCTTCGTAAGACCGGTGACAACCGCTTTTGTAGTGACCCTACCTAGCCGGTTTTAGGTGGCCGCTAACAACTCCCACCCTGGAAGTTTTACATAATGTCTATAAATAACGGGCAAATATTTATGGCTCGTTACTAAAATTTATTATAACATACGTAGTGCGGGGGTCTCTTGGCTATTGATTATTGATACGGGAAAGCTGAGAAGAAGACTGTAGTTTCTCAGACAAGCAATTATTATACAATTCAATAATCAAGATAGGTAGCAGTTGTGTTTAGATTAATAAATAAAGTAGTAGAAAAGATACACCGGAAGGAAGAGGGTCTCACCGGACTGTCTACAGCGATAATACTCATAGCTTTCGTAATAGTGGCTTCGGTGTTTTCTTATGTGGTTGTTTCGGCAGGGTTGTACTCGGCACAGAAGGTAAAAGAAGTTTTTTACGCTGGAATGGAAGAAACCATGACTGTTGTGGTGCTCAAAGGTGATGTCATCGCCAAGATGGAGAACAGAGAAGTGAAACAGCTCTACTTATTA
>CAYTZI010000132.1:0-5756 GCA_964442335.1 uncultured Dehalococcoidaceae bacterium
GGGGCGTTTCACTTCCGTGTTCGGGATGGGAACGGGTGGGTCCACCCCGCTCTAATCACCAGAAGGCGATTATGGGCTATTGCTCTTCTATTGTTAAAGGTCTTCCTCAAATACATCCTCATTTTAGCACAACATGACACGTAAGAAAAGGGGCAAATATTAAATTTCAGTATAAAGGGCGTTAAAATTTCATATGCGCCGGGTAGGAACGGGTATATTGGGGGCGTGATGCCCCGCTCTTTATTTTTTACCCGCCGCCCGGCGTCAGTTGCCGGCCGCGTCCCGCCCTTGACAATCTACGGGGACTAGTGATAGTTTATGGGAGGAATTTTCCAGGGAGGCGGTTTTTATATGTGCCGCCGTCTTTTCTTTGTCTGACGCACCGCGAAGAAGATGATTCCCGGGTCTGTCTCCGGTAATATTTACGAGGTGACACATGAGTATTGAGCTGGTGCATATAGGGTTCGGCAATATCCTGGCCATGAGCAGGGCTATCGCCATAGCCTCCCCCAACTCCGCCCCCACCAAGCGCATCATCCACGAGGGAAAGAACAACGGCAAGGTCATCGATATGACCAGCGGCAGGAGGACCAAGTCCGTTATCTTTACCGATAGCGGACACATCATCCTGGCGGCCCTGGCCCCAGAGACCATCGCCAGCCGTCTCCAGACCCGGACGGGACTTTTCGGCAGACCCGAGCAGGGTGAAGACAGCGATGAACCCTGAAAAACCCGCTCCCCTCGTACCCAGAACCGAGCCTCTCTTTATCGTCCTTTCCGGCCTTTCCGGCGTCGGCAAGGACGCGGTCCTGGCCGGACTGCGCCGGTCCGGCCTCCCTCTCTATATCAGCGTTTCCGCCACTACCCGTCCCCGCCGCTCCGGCGAAAAAGAGGGGGTCGACTATTTTTTTGTGTCGCAGGACAGGTTCCAGGAGCTCATTGATAAGGGCGAGCTGCTGGAATGGGCCACCGTTTACGGCAACCGCTACGGCATACCGCGCGGGCCGGTGCGGCAGGCGCTTCGAGAGGGCAAAGACGTTATCGTTAAGATAGACGTGCAGGGAGCGGCCACCATCAGGAAGAACGTCCCCGGAGCCGTGCTTATTTTCCTGCTGACGCCGGACCTGGGAGAGCTTAAGAAACGGCTGGCGCGGCGCCGTACGGAGACTTCCGCCGACATCGAATTGCGATTCCAGACGGCGATAAAAGAGCTGCGCAGCCTGCCCATGTTCGACTACGCTGTGATTAACCACGCGGGTGAACTGGAACGGGCTGTCGCCGATGTGGTGGCCATCATAACCGCAGAAAAGTGCCGGGTCAAGCGGAGAGGAACTAAAGTATAAATCCGGATTTCTATATTCGAATCCTGGGTTTTAGCTAGGCGTTCTTCAGCGCCACGCCTTCCAGGACATCCGCCACATCCTCACAGCGGTCGGTGGCGCTCTCCATGTGCTCGTAAATCTCGCGCCACTTGATTATCTCGGGAATGTCGCTGGTGTTCTCAAAAAGCTCGCCGATAGCGGCCCGGTAAACGCGGTCGGCCATGTTTTCCAGTCGGTTGATTTCCACGCAGCATTCGAGGATTTGCTTGAACGCGCTCTTCCGCCGCAGGCCGCGGACCGCTTTGTCCACTTCCGCCGCCCCCAGCACGATGATATCGGCAAGCTCTTTAGCCCTTTGGGTTGGACTGTTTATTTTATAGATGAACATGGAGTCCGCCGCGGCATGGATAAAGTCCATGATATCGTCCATGGTATGCGCCAGCAGGGCGATGTCCTCCCTGTCGAAAGGGGTCACGAAGGTCCGGTGCAGCAGCGAGATAATCTGGTGGGCGATGGAATCGCCTTCGTGCTCGAGCTCGGTAATTTCCGCCACGCGGCTGTCGACGAACTGCCAGGAATCCATCATCTCTTTTAACGCCTGCGACCCCTTGATGATGTTTTTAGCGCTTTCCTCAAAAAGGTCGAAGAACCTATGCTCGGTGGGTAAAAACGGCAGTCTGGGCATACTTCCTCCTTAACCGGTGAAAGTTAAAAAAAAGAGCGCGGCGGGTGGTTTGTTCTGTAGAGATAACTGAAAGTACGGCTGGCAGCCATGAGCTTCATTCCGCTCAAGTTTAGGTTATGCGGGGGTCTTTGTCAAATAAAGTCCCCCCGGGCCGGCCAAAGAATGTACCCCGCCTCAGACTTCCGGCGCTTCCTCCTCCGTGTCTCCCGCCCTTCCCTTCTTCCGCCACCTGGACTTCAGCCATTCCTGTATCTGCCCCTCGTAGCCGAGACTGCCCGGCGTGTAGAACCGCATGCCTTTAAGCGAGTCCGGCAGGTGCTGCTGCTCGACGATATGGTCCGGGTAGTCGTGGGCGTACTTGTAGTTCTTGCCGTAGCCCATCTCTTTCATGAGCGGCGTGACCGGGTTGCGGAGGTGGAGGGGCACGCTTTCGCTGGAGCCTTTTTTAATCTCGCCCTGTACTTTTGAGTATGCCTCGTTGAGAGAGTTGCTCTTGGGGGCGGTCGCCAGGTAGACCGCGGCCTCGGCCAGCGCCAGGTTGCCCTCCGGCATGCCGATGAAGTGTACCGCCTGCTGCGCGGCCATGGCCACCACCAGCGCCTGCGGGTCCGCCATGCCGACGTCCTCCGAGGCGAACCTTATCATGCGGCGGGCGATATAGAGAGGGTCTTCGCCGCCTTCCAACATCATCGCCAGCCAGTAGATTGACGCATCGGGGTCGGAGTCCCGCATGGACTTGTGGAGCGCAGAAATGAGGTCGTAGTGCTGCTCGCCGGCTTTATCATAAAGGACGGCCCTTTTCTGGAAGGCGTCCTCGACGGTGCCCAGCGTGATTGACCGCCTGCCTTCGGAGTCGGGCATGGTGCTCTGGGCGGCCGTTTCGAGCGTGTTAAGCGCCACGCGGGCGTCGTGGTTGGACATGCCGATGAGGTGGCTCATGGCCTCAGGGGTAAGGTCTACGTTAAGCTCGCCGATGCCCTGGAACTTGTCCTTGAGCGCCCGCAGTACGAGCACCTGGATTTCAGCCTCGGTGAGGGGCTTAAGGGGCAGGACCCGGCTCCTTGAGAGCAGGGGGGAGGTGACCTCGAAGGAGGGGTTTTCCGTGGTGGCCCCGATGAGCGTCACGGTCCCGTCCTCGACGAATGGCAGGACGGCGTCCTGCTGGGTCTTGTTGAAGCGGTGTATCTCGTCGATAAAGAGTATCGTCTTCTGCATTTTTACCTGGCGGCGCTCTTTGGCCTGCTCGACAATCCGGCGGAGGTCGGCGACGTTGGCGCTGACGGCGCTGACGGGGGCGAAGAACGCGCCCGTGCTGCTGGCGATGATGAAGGCGAGGGTGGTTTTGCCGCAGCCGGGCGGCCCCCAGAATATCATCGAGGGGATGCGGTCTGTCTCGATGGCGCGCCGCAGCACGCGGCCCTTGGCCAGTATATGCTCCTGCCCCACAAAGCCGCTGAGGTTATTGGGCCTCATGCGCGTGGCGAGCGGCGCCTGCTGCGCCGGCGGCGGAGGCTGCTGCGGCTCGGGTTGTTTTTCAAACATATCCATGCTCATAAAATGCCTTCTTCAAATGTTTTACGTTACTTTACTATAAAATACAACACCTTGTCATTCCGGCCCCGTATCAAGTACGGGGTAAACTCCAGCCGGAATCCAGTGAGTCTCTTTTAGGATTTGCTAGACTTTTTAATTCGGCTGCCCATCCCCTTAATCCCCTTCCTGAGGGAAGGGGAAACGTTTTTTAAGAGGGGCTAACGCCCCTCTTGGACGCCCGTTTATTCTTCTGCCAGTTTCTTTAAATTGCCGAGTATCTTTTCCATGTTTCCGCCTATCATCATCTGGCCGAAGAGTGCCCCGATAATCTTGCCGATAATCCCCATCGGCATTTCGAGGTCCTCGTACATGGTAAATTTACTCCCGGCAGGAGTCGGCTCGACACTCCAGACCTGGTCGTCTTTTTTCAGCGAGCCGGATGTCACCCCGAAGGCTATCTTTTTATTCTCCTCCCATTCGGTCACCATATAGTTGAGCTTCATCAGCTGCCCGCTGGACTTTTCCTCGTAATAGAAGGTGGTGCCCGGCCCGCCCCGCTGCTCGCCGGTGTATTCGAACTTCTTCAACAGGTCGAACCACTTCATGATTTTCTCCGGCTCGGTAAGCCAGGGCCATACTTTCTCCGGCGGCGCCGATATCTCGATAGACCTCTGGACTTTCATACTGACCTCCTTGACCTGTCATCAGAAATGGAAGGCAAGCAATCGCTTCTTACCTACCTCACCCCCTTAATCCCCCTCTCCTTCAAAGGAGAGGGGGAGGAGACGAAAGAGGGGCGGCGCCCCTCTTAAACGCCCTTATTGTTTAGATTGTTTCTCCCTGATTTTCTCTAAAGCCTCTTGGGCAGCTTCCCGAACCCAATCATCTTCATCCTGCAGAGCCTGAACTAGCGGCTCTATCGCCCTGGCATCCCCTATTTCTCCCAGAGCCTCTGTTGCCCTATACCGGACCCAATAGCTTTCATCGTTCAAAGCCTGAATGAGCCCTTCCACCGCCCTGGAATCCTCCATTTCTCCTAGAGCCTCTGCTGCTTCTGCCCGAACACCCTCATCTTCATCCTGCAAGGCCTGAATGAGGGGCTCGACTGCTCTATCATCGCCTATCACTCCTAGAGCTATTACTGCTACTAAGCGAACATCGCTATCTTCATCCTGCAGAGTCTGAATAATTGGTTCTACAGCCCTGGTGTCTCCCATCTTTCTTAGAGCTACTACTACGCTTTTACGGACACCCTCTCCTTCATCCTGCAGGCCCTGAATGAGTGGCTCAACAGCCCTGACATCTCCTATCTCTCCAAGGGCCTCGGCGGCTCCGTAACGAACACCCTCATCTTCATCCTGCAGAGCCTGAATGAGCGGCTCTACCGCTGTTTCTCCTATCTCTCCCAGAGCCCATATCGCATCTTCTTGCGTACCGTAATCCTCATCGGCCAATGCAAGTATCAGTACTGACACTTCACTACCTTCACAAAATATACATGCAATAACATCGCCCATATATTTGAAATATACCTCGTCTTCAAAGTCAGCAACCGCATCGACATACAAAGCACTGCTTTCGCTAGGTGTAGAAGCATATATTGTCTTTTCAAATATGAGCCCCCGTGTTTTGTCCTCTAATCTTAAATCGCATTTGATATTCGTCCCATAAGCCATTGTCTGGCCGAAACCCGTTAAGCTATATCCACTACCTTTATTTTCTGTGTAGTCGATAAATAATGTAGCATCATAATAAGTAACTTCTTCAGGGACCACCTCAAAGCCTGCTTGTTCTAGTTTCTGTTTTATGGCCGTATATATATCATACGGTTGTTGTCCTTCTCTCCAGGTATATGTCGTAGCTTCGAATTTAATCCGCAGATTTATTTCGGGAGTAGTAGCGGTTATTGACGCTGGCTCCGTTTTCTCCTCCCCACCGCATCCGCATAACATACCGATCAATATCAATAGTCCCACTATGGACAGGTTCAGTATTTTTTGTATCACGGCTTCACAATCCCTTACTTGTACCTCTTGACCTCAAATCTATACAGCTTCACCGGCTCGTCGGGGTCGATGCCGCCCTTCTGACGGCAGATGTCTATCTGGTACTCCGCGCTGTCCACCCCTTCGAGGTCGGGCAGGAGCAGTCCCCGCCGCCACCCGCACTCAACGATTACCCCGTACTTTTTCGGGTCGAGGCAGGTCGCGTCGGGC
>CAYTZI010000133.1:0-5729 GCA_964442335.1 uncultured Dehalococcoidaceae bacterium
CCACGGGCCGGCGCACGATAAGCCGGAGTTCATCATCAAAGCCTACCGGAGCTGGGCCTACGACGAGCCGGGCAACATCGTGGTGATTCCGTATATCTCGATGCACGGCATCACCCGCAAAATGGTCGCCTACCTGGTCGAAGCGCTGACCCGCCGCGGCGTGACGGTCAAGCAGTTCGACCTCACCGATAGCGATATCGGCAAGGTCGCCGCCGCGCTCGTGGACGCCGCCACCATCGTCATCGGCACGCCTACCGTCCTCACCGGACCCCACCCCGGGGCGGCCTATGCCGCCTTCCTTGCCAACGCCCTCAGGCCCAAGGCGAAGTTCGCCTCGGTCATCGGCTCCTACGGGTGGGGAGGCAGGGCCGTGGAGCAAATCGCCGGCATGATTCCCAACCTGAAGGTAGAAATCATCCCGCCGGTATATATCCAGGGCGCTCCTAAAGAGGCCGACTTCCAGGCGCTGGACAACCTGGCAGCCGCCATCGAACAAAAACACCGGGAACATAATCTTTCCTGAAATACGAAAGGAGAAATAAAAATGCTCAGGATATCCAAAAAATCAAAGCTGAGCGGGGCTGAAGTAATCAAGGAGGCGGTGAAATTCTTCGGGCCGGAGGGCTACGGCCTGAAGGTGCTGGAAGAAGACAGCTGCTGCGTCACTTTCGAGGGGGGAGGCGGAGGTGTGTACGTCTCGGTGACGGAGGAAAAGAAAGGGAACACCGTGGACATTGAGGCCAGGGAGTGGGACTTCCAGGTGAAGGAATTTCTCCGCAAGCTGAAGTAGTCCCGCGACTAAAACGGAGAAGATTAGTGCCCTCCCTGTTGTTTTCGACCCGCCGAAGCGGCTACTCCAGCAGCTCCATGATGTGCCGGACCTGGACCGGCTTCCCGTGCTGAATCAGGCTATCGATGATCTGTATCTGGCAGCCGGGACAGTCCGTAACCACTACGTCCGCTTTTGTCGCGGCGATATCGGCCACCTTCCTGGCGGCTATTTTCTTGGACAGTTCGTAGAAGTAGATACTGAAAGTCCCCGCCATGCCGCAGCAGCGGTCGGCGTCCCGCATCTCCACGTATTTGATATCTTTGAGCGAATCCAGTATTTTACGCGGCTGTTCCTTGACGCCCAGGTAGCGCCCCAGGTGGCAGGGCTCGTGCCAGGTGACGGTCTTGCCGCGGAACTCCGCCGCCGTACGGTAGGCGGAGGGGGAAAGCTTCAGAATATCAACCAGGAACTCGGTGATATCCTTTATCTTATCGCCGAACTCCGTGTAGTCTTTCCGCCTCGCCTCGTTGTCCGCCAGGAACTTGGCGTAGTCCTTCATCGCCGAGGCGCAGGTGGCGCAATCGGTGATAATGTACTCCACATCCTTGAACGCCTTGACATTGGCATCGGCGAAGCGGCGGCCGGTAGTGAAATCCCCCGCCCCCAGGAAGACCGGAGCGCCGCAGCAGCCCTGGGCCTTTGGCACGCGAACCTCAACGCCGTTCCGGGTCAGGAAATCGATTATTTTTTTTCCCAGCTCGGGAAAAACGAAGTCCGTCATGCAGCCGGTAAAATAGCCGACCGTGTATTTCACTTCGACGCCGGCGGGGGGACGGTTTATCTCCGGGACGGACTCGCGTAAGAATTTCGGGGCTATCTGCGGGATGTGGCGGCCCTTGCCCAGGGCGGAGAGAAAGAAGGAAAGATGCCGTATGGTGCCTTCGGTTTTGGGGAGAAAGATGCCCTGGAACCAGGAAGCGAAGCGCAGCACCCGGCCGAAAAGCCGGCGGCGGGGCAGCAGCCAGCGGAAGACCAGGTTATAAGGGAAAGGAACGCCCTTTTCAGCCACTTTATCCGCGCGGGCGGCGGCTATAACCGATGGCACGTCCGTGCCGGCCGGGCAGTTCTCGGCGCAGGTGCGGCACAGGGTGCAGCGGTTGAGCTGCTCCGCCAGCTCGTCGGTAAGCCCGAGGCCGCTGTCCAGCAGGGCGCGTATGAGCATGATTTTACCGCGTGCCACCGACGACTCCACGCGTTCCTCGCGGTAGACGGGGCAGGCGGACATGCAGAAGCCGCACTTGGTGCAGCGGTCGAGGTCGGCTTTGAATTTCTCTATCTGTTTAAAAGAAAGGTTAGTGCTCACGGTATATTATCAGCTATTTTTGTTTTTGTATCCTTGTTATTAGTTATTACACTCACTCTTCCCAGATTTTGCCGGGGTTGAGGATATGGCGGGGGTCAAGGACACCTTTAATCTGCTTCATGATTTCGATGGCCTGGGGGTCCATGGCTTTCTTGAGGAAACGCTGCTTCTCCAGGCCGATGCCGTGCTCGCCGGAAAGCACGCCACCTAAAGATAGCGCCGCTTCTATTATCTCGTCGACGCATTTCAGGGCGCGGGCGTAGTGCTCTTTGTCGCGATTGTCCGTGAGCACCACCGGGTGAAAATTGCCATCGCCGACATGCCCGGCGAAGCTGATGGGCACGTCATGGCGGCGGGCGCTGGCCTGGCTCAACCGGATAAAATCGGCGATTTTGTCGCGCGGCACGGACACGTCCTCGTTAACGATGGTGTGCGCGCGGCTGGAGATATCGGAGAAGTGGGACTGGCGGGCCTGCCAGTAGCGCTCCGCCTCGACTTTATCTTCGGCCACCCTGACGCCGTTGGCCCTCGCCTGGCATATCCTCAGCACCTGCTCCGTCTCGGCGGCCACCGTCTCCGGCAGGCCGTCGACCTGTATGAGCAGTATCACCTGCGAGCGGTCGAGCACGTCGTCCGGCAGCAGGCCGCGGAACTTGGCGAAAGTCCAGTTGTCGACGAACTCGACCTTCGAAGGCAGGACGCTTCCGGCGATGATTTCCGTCACCGTCTCTCCGGCGACGGCCACGTCGTTAAAGACGGCCACGATAGTCTGCTCGGCTTTCGGCGCCGGCAGGACCCGTAAAGTGATTTTTGTGATAACGCCCAGCGTCCCCTCAGAGCCGGTGAAGAGCATCATCAGCTCGTAGCCGGTGCGGTTCTTCGGCGTGACCCCGCCCAGCTTTATAATCCGCCCGTCCGCCAGCACCACCTCGAGTCCCAGGACGTACTGCTTGGTGACGCCGTACTTCAGGCAGGAAGGCCCGCCGGAGTTCTCCGCCACGACGCCGCCCATGGTGCAGCCAGCGAAGCTCTGCGGGTCCGGCGGGAAAAAAAGTCCCTCTTTGGCCAGGGCTTCCTGGAAGTCCAGTAAAATCACCCCCGGCTCTACAGTCGCGTTCAGATTGGTGCGGCTTACCTCGATGATGCGGTCCATGCGCGTCGTGCACAGCACGATGCCGCCCCTGATGGCCACGGAGCCGCCGCTGACGTTGGTGCCGCTGCCCCTCGGCGTTACCGGCACCCCTTTTTCGCTGGCCAGCTTCAGAATTTCCGAGACCTGCGCGGCGTCCGAAGGCAGGACGACAGCGTCCGGCAGGTGCGACCACGTATTGGTGGCGTCGTAAGAGTAGGCGACCATCTCTTCTTTTGAAGTCAGCACGTTCTCTTTGCCGGCAATCCGCCGCAGTTTTTCGATGATGCCAGGGTCGAGCATGGATATCTCCTAATTATTACTTTACAGTGTTGTACGTTCACGTTCAAGGGCGAGAGGACTATATGAATGGGTTTCATTCTTTGGCTTTACACTCACGGATACTTTCACTAAAATAGTACCAGCACTACGGGAAGGAGACGCCGCTATGATTAAAGCCGTATTTTTCGACCTCTATCAGACGCTGGTGCGCTACGAGCCGCCGCGTGAGGAAATCGAGACGAAGGTGCTGAAAGAGTTCGGCATCGAGACCAGCCCGGCGGCGCTCGTTAATCCTATCATCGCCGCCGACGAATACATCTATAACGAAATCGCCCGCCTCCCCCTGAGCCAGCGCTCGAGGGAGGAGAAAATCGGGCTCTATTTCCGGTACCAGGAGGTGCTTCTCCGGGAAGCCGGCATCGAATACGACCCCAAAGTGATTCCCGGCCTGGTGGCGGCGATGCAGAAATCGGCGATGGACCTGGTGCTCTTCGACGATGTCATACCGGCGCTTACCGACCTAAAAAAGAGAAACCTGACGCTGGGACTGATATCCAACATCGAGCAGAACATGACGGAGACCCTCACGAAGCTGGGCCTCCCCGCCTGGCTGGAAATAATCGTTACGTCTCTCGACGCCGGCGCCGGTAAGCCCCGACCGGAGATATTCCGGATGGCGCTGGAAAAGGCCGGAGTCGAGCCCGCCGAGGCAGTCTATATCGGCGACCAGTACCGGGTCGACGTTATCGGCGCCAGGGGGGCGGGTATGCGGGGCATGCTTATCGACCGCGGCGACTACTATAAAGATATCACCGACTGCCCGCGGCTGAAGAGCCTGGCGGAGGTTGCGGATTACCTGTAAGGCAAGAGTGAGGTTATCTATCATATTTGATGTACACCATTTAGTGTGTTAAAATTCCCCTGCAAAATAAGGCGAGGGAGGATTATCGTGGACAAGAAAGAGATTCTGGCGTTCATCACCAAAAACCCCATAGCCTACGTGGCTACCATCGAGGGTAACAAGCCGCACGTGCGCGCTTTGGGCACGTTCCGCGCCGATGAAAACGGCATCATCTTTGCCGTGCAGTCGCCTAAAGACGTCTACAAGCAGCTTATCAAGAACCCCGAGACCGAGCTTTGCTATTACGCCGACGGCGTCCAGGTGAGGGTCAGCGGCCGGATGGAGCCGGTGAATGACATGGCTCTCAAGAAAGAAATTCTGGAAAAACGCCCGTTCTATAAACCGGGGATTGACCAGCAGGGCTGGGATTACGTAGGTGCTTTTATCATAAAACACGGCAGGGCGACAGTCATGGACATGAAAGGCCCGCCGACTGACCCTGGGGCAACGAAGACTTATGTGACTCTTTAGGGTGTTATCATGAACGCTGAAAAGAGCAAGACGGACTGCACTTTCTGTAAGATAGCCTCCGGCGAAATACCGGCAAAAATACTCTATAAAGACGACGATGTATTCGCTTTCCCGGATATTAAGCCGATTACTCCGGTGCATATCCTGGTCCTGCCGGTGAAGCACATCCCTTCTTTAGCGGACATATCTGAAGAAGACGCTCCTCTGGTGGGGAAAATGGTGATGGTTGCCAATCAAATCGCCAGGGAGCAGGGAATCGCTGAAAGCGGCTACCGCCTTTCCATTAACAGCGGGGCGGACGCGGGGCAGCTTGTGCAGCACCTGCATATGCATCTCATGGGCGGCAGGCGCCTCGACTGGAAGCATTAGGAGATTCGTTCCGGGATGGCCGGGAGGATCGAAGCCCCTCTTTTTCTCCCTATTACAGGCTGACTTTTAATCAGGGTGTCACAGGTTCGATACCTGTACGGCCGACTTAGCTTCAAAATCCTCTGGCGCTATCGCCTGCGTTACCACAGGACGGCTTGATATGAATAAGGGCAAAGCGAAAAGTAACATTTGCTCTGCCTGAAGTCCTGAAATTCAATTGTCCAGAGCCTTACCCCAATCTGCGATACGCTAGCACTGGTCAAGTCCGTCTCCCAAAAATAAGTCTAGCGGAGGATGGTTAAAAGGTCAAAAAAGACCTTGACAATTATTAGGAAATCTAATTGTTCAGCACGAAGATATAGCTATTATCTCGGTAATCCTCCCGGGAGAATGGTAAATTAAAACAAGAAAATAAGAGAACAAGGAGGAATACCGTTGAGCT
>CAYTZI010000134.1:0-5705 GCA_964442335.1 uncultured Dehalococcoidaceae bacterium
AGAGGAGAAAAAAGAGAAAAAGGAAGAGGAGAAAAAAGAGAAAAAGGAAGAGGAGAAAAAAGAGAAAAAGGAAGAGGAGGAGGAAGCGGAGCCTTACCAGGCCACGCCAGCGGCCATCGAGACGGCCAAGCAGGCGATGGAGAAAATTAAAGAAAAGGAAAAGGAAGTCCGGGAGCTTTCCAAGGACGCTAAAGGCAAAATGGAGACCCGCCTGGAAGCGCTGGCCCGCATGTACGAGGCTAAAAGGAATAAAAACAAACCCGGTGGGGATAAAGGGGATGAAAAATAGTGGAGTGTTGGGGGCTGGCCTGATTTGCTTGCGGGACTGACCTGAGATATTTTAAGGGGTAAATTGCTTGACTTTTTAACGGTTGAGCCATATACTTGGCACATAGCGCAAGCGCTATAATATTTTACTGTTAATAAATTTTAAAAAGATATCTTAAAGGAGGTGTCTGGTGCCTACCCAGCAGAGAGGAACAAAAAAGCCGGATATTAAAGAAGAGGCTCCAGTCGAGGCAGAAGTAGTGGAGGAACGACCCAAGAGCGCGCTTGACGAGGTCATGAGTCAGGCCGAGAGGGCTTATGCCGCGTACATGGACGCCGAGCGCCAGGTCGCCAAGGCTTACCATGAGAACGAGACGCAGGTAGCCAAGGCATATAAGAGGGCGGAAGCCCAGGCGCACCGGGCTTACGAGGCGACGGTAGCGCAGGCGCTAAAGGACCGCGACCAGGCGATGGCTAAGGCCGCGAAGACCCGCGAGGACCTGTACGCGAAAGCCGAAGAGGCCTATCGTGTCGCCGTGGAAACGGCCGCCAACGCCGCCGACGCCGCCATAGCCGATGCCGCCAGGGTCCGCGATGGGTCCGTCGACAAAGCCTGGAAAGTCCGCGACGAGACCATCGAGCAGGCCTGGCAGATTTACTCCAAGATAGCCAGATAATTAATAGTGAAAATTACAGAGGGCGGGGGCAATCGTTAAAGCCGGCCGCTGTTCAATGTAAAATAATGCCGTCCCTTACGGCGGGGCGGCATTGTTTTTTACCGGCTGTCAGGTTATATTCGGGTGTAATATTACAGCAGGGAGGGAATGTCCTTTATCGTTATATCGATTCCCCTCTGCGTGGTGACCACGCCCTCCTGCCTCTTCTTGAGCTCCGAGATGAGATTGATGGCTTTGGTAAAGTAGTTGCGCACCTTTTCCACATCGCTCATTTCGGAGAGAATCACGGTGACTTCCATGTTGCCTTTTTCCCGGGGGTAGTCGCCGCTCCTGATGATGGCTTCCGGCGCCATGTTCTTGATATACGTCCCCAGCTCTTTAATGAGGTCGACGTTTATCTCCCTGGCGGGGGCGGAAATGAGGTATAAAGCCCTCTTGGAATCGAGCGGATTGCACCTGATGGACAAGCCGCTGATGGCTTCGTCTAGTGCGTGGGTGCCCTTCTGGGTCTCCGAGGCTTTCTCCCGGAAGTTGCGGTTGCCGCCGAAGAGGGACTTAAACATGGGGGTCTGCGACCGCCCGTGACCGAGCGTGGTCCAGCCCACGAGGGTCTGGATGATGTCCCCCGCGTCGAGGATTTTCGCCCCGATGAACCTCTGCTTTTTCTCTTCGCCGGCGCAGAGCAGGTTGAAGAACGGCTGGGCGATGGTGGTGTTTATCTTGGCGAGGTTGTGCGTGAGCGAGGAGTCTTTCATGACGTATCTCTGGTTGTCCACCAGGAAGATGGCGTCGGCGACCAGGTAGCTGGACTTCAGGCAGGTGGCGACGTTATATATCGTCCTGTCCTCGGTGATGACTTCATGCTCGAAGGGCAGCACGATGAGGTTGTATACCGGCTTATCGACGTAGCGCTCTTTAATCTGCTGGGTCATGACCGGTACCGCCCCGGAGCCGGTGCCGCCGCCCGCGCTGGCGATAAGCAGGAAGGCGTCCGTATCAGCGAAGTGCTCGGTGTTGCGTATCGTCTCGATGACCATGTCAGAGTCTTCACGGGCTATCTCGGCGCCGAGCTCGTTGATTTTGCCCACTCCGTGCCCGCCGGTCTTCTTCTTGCCGATAACGATGCGCTGGGAAAAGTCGGACCTGATGGTGTGCAGTCCGCTCAGGTCGGCGAGGTCGGTATTAACCGCGTACGCTCCGGTAATGATATCCAGTCCGCGCAGACCGCGCGCCCTTTTGTTAAGCCGGGCGAACTCGTCGGCAATCCTGCCGCCGCATTGCCCGAGCCCTACGACGACTAGCTTCATGGTTCAACCTCTCGGTCAGGATTCCTCATTTTACGCAATTCCGCATCCCGATGTCAATGGATTATGGCCCATTTAGATAAGAATTTCGTCACAATGACTAAAAGATAGGGGAAATTTACGGGTCTGCTCCTCCTAAAGACCCTTTCCGGCGATGTACGCCGCCATGTCCCCGATGCGGCAGCTGTACCCCCACTCGTTATCGTACCAGGCGAGCACCTTGACCATGTTCCCGCCGATGACCATCGTGTCCGGCGGCTGGAAGATGGCGCTGTGGGAGTTGCCTTTGCAGTCCATGCTCACCAGCATCTCTTCACAGTACTGAATGATGCCCGTCATCTTTCCGGCGGCGACTTTAAAAGCCTGGTTGACATCCTCCACGGTGACGTCTTTCTGCGTGTTGCAGGTAAAATCGATGACCGATACGGTCGGGGTAGGGACGCGCATGGAGTAGCCGTGTATTTTGCCTTCCAGTCCCGCGATGAGCCGCCCCACCAGCCTGGCGGCTCCGGTGGTGGTGGGTATCATGTTGAGGGCGGCGGCGCGCGCCCGGCGGATATCCTTGTGGATGGTATCCAGAATCACCTGGTCGTTGGTATAGGAGTGGATGGTGGTCATCAGCCCCTTACTGACGCCGAAGGTCTCGTGGAGGACCTTGACCAGCGGGGCGACGCAGTTGGTGGTGCAGGAGGCGTTGGAGATAACGTGGTGCTTCCGGGGGTCGTAGGTGCCTTCGTTAACGCCCAGGACGAGGGTAGCGTCTTCGTTCTGGGCGGGGGCGGAGATAATGACCTTTTTGGCACCGCCGCCGTCGATGTGCCCCCTCGCTGTGGCGGCGTCGGTGAACCTGCCGGTCGATTCAATGACGATATCGATGCCGAAGTCCTTCCACTTAATGGAGCCGGGGTCCCGTTCCGAGAAAACGTGTATCTCTCTGCCGTCGACGATGATGGTGTTGTCCTTAGAGGATACTTCACCAGCGTACTGGCCGTACACGCTGTCCCATTTGAACAGGTGGGCGTTGGTCTTGGTATCGGCGAGGTCGTTGACCGCCAGGACCTCGATATCGTCCCGGTGGTGCTGAAGCATTGTCCTCAGCGTTAACCTGCCGATCCTCCCGAAGCCGTTGATGCCGAGTCTGGTCTTCATGTCACCCTCCTTGTTAAAGTAAATATCTATCATTCCGGCGAAAGCCAGAATCCGGGGGCGGAGGCGGTAGTTTTAGCCGCCTTTTGCCTTCTCTGTATCATGTCCAGGAAAGCCTCGATGCGCGTCTTGATATGCGTATTGAGGAAAAAATCGGCGTTGCCTTCCAGCGTGAGCACCGGCAGGTCTATGGCGTCGCGGAAAACAATATCGCCGATGCCGCGGTGGCAGAACGCCTGCACGTAATGTATCACCCCGTCGATTTTCCGCAGCTTTAGCTGTGTCTTAATGTCTTTGATGCGTTCCTGTATGGAGTACGGGTAGGTATAGCTGGTGTATTGCTCGGCGAGCGATTCGCCCGGCTCCAGCATAGCAAACTGCCGCTGCACCTCGTTAAAGACCACCCGCGCCCCCTGTTTCTCGATAAAGGGATAGAGCTCCCCGGCGTACACCGCCGGCACCCCGATATAGCCGAGCCTTGTTTCATCCCGCGGGTAGGGCTGGCGGCTTTCGCAGGCGTACAGCAGCTTTTGCAGGTCTTTCGCGTATTTCCCGGCATCCCCATTGAAATCGGAGGCGGAGACGAGCCAGAGGTGGTTCTCCCGCCCGCTGGCCTTATTATCTTTCCAGGTAAGCTCGTCCAGCCTGAAAGCGAGGTCGCGGACGGGCTGTATCTCTTTCCGGACTTTTTCGGCGGCTGCCAGCGAGGTGCCCAGCGCCGCCGCAAGTTTCTCCAGCGTATGCTGCATCGCCGGGATATCGGGACGCCCGGGGTAGGCAAAGAGCACGGCGTTGACGCCCTTGAGCAGGAGGGTCTCCATGAGCATTTCCGTGTTGGAGCAATCGCCGCTGGTAACGCAGATAACGTCCTCTATGCCTTTGTCCAGGCAGACGCCGTAGATGCCTTTTATCCAGGTACAGCAGTTGAGGGGAAAACCCGCCCTTTCGGCGATGGTAACGTAACGGCCCGGGTCGGGGTCGCTAACGAGGACGTTATTGAGGTCGACCGGCCTGCAGCCGGCGGCCAGCAGGACTTCGACCGGGACCGTGGTGGTGATGCCGATGGTCTTCATCAGTACATTATATCACTTAACTATTTTTGTCCGTAATAGCTGACTCCGCTACGGGGCAGCTTATCGACGCGGTTTTCCACGGCCATCATTTCCAGGTGGGCAAGGGTCTCGAAGACGGCCATTCTCCTGTGGAAGGGCGGCAGGTCTTTCCAGCCGGCGTTATTATCCGCCCAGGTTATCCGCCGGGCTATCTCGTAGGGCGTCCTTTTCCGGGAACTTATGGTCTCGAGTATCTCCATGTTGCGCTGGGCGTGGTGCCGTATTATCTCGTCGATGCGCGGCACGAGCTTCGTGAAAGGCCGGTCGTGCCCGGGCAGCACCAGCCTGACATCCAGTCGCCGTATCTCTTCCAGCGATTTTATGTACCTGCCCAGCGGGTTTTCAATCGACTGCGGGTTCTGGCTGACGTTGGGCGTTATACCGGGCAAAATATGGTCGCCGGAGAGCAGAATTTTCCGCCGGGGTTCGTAGAGGCAGATATGCCCGGATGAGTGCCCCGGCGTCCAGATGACGCGGAAGGTGAACCTGCCGGTGTCTATTTTCTGTCCGTCGCGCAGAGTGAGGTCGGGTTGGGTGGGGACGATATACTGCTCGATGTTCAGGGAGGCGTCGCGGAGGCTGTCCGCTACGGCGCGGGGCACGCCGCACTCGATAAGGAGACGGTCGGTCAGGAGCAACAGCTCGTTCATATCGATATATCTGGGGCCGATGAACCCTTTTTCGATATGGTGCATGGCGATGGTGGCGCCGGAAAGCTCTTTAATCCTCCCCGCCATGCCGTAGTGGTCGGGGTGGACGTGGGTAACGACAATCTGCTTTATGTCCCCGAACCCCGCCCCGATTTTGAGCAGGTAGTTGTGCAGGGTGCTGAAAGATTTGTCCGTGTTCCAGCCGGAGTCCACCAGCAGCCAGCCTTCCCCGCCCTCGATGAGATAGATGTTGACGTGCTCCAGCGTCGAGTCTTCCAGAGCGATGGGCATTTTTATCCAGTGGACGCCGGGTAGTATTTCAGGCATTATGTCTCTTTTCTAGATTATAAAACGCCTTCATCCCCTCATACCCCGCCTTTTCCCCCAGCTCTTCTTCTATCTTGAGGAGCCGGTTATACTTGGCGGTGCGCTCGCTACGGCAGGGCGCCCCGGTCTTTATCTGCCCTGTCCCCAGCCCCGCACAGAGGTCGGCGATAGTCGTGTCCTCGGTCTCACCGGAGCGGTGGCTGACCACCGCCGTCCAGCCGT
>CAYTZI010000135.1:0-5657 GCA_964442335.1 uncultured Dehalococcoidaceae bacterium
ATTTATGGCTGGAGAGGGGAGTTCAGGAGAGAGGGGGCGAAGCCCCCTCTCATATTCTTTCCCCCTCTTAAACAAATGAAAAAATCAATATCGTAGATAGTCCTGTTTGAGAGGGGGACTGAGGGGGTGAGCGTTGACAATCAACCAGGTATAAACAGAACCCTGTCAGCTTTGGGATTGACTTTTAACCTTTACGCTTTGAGTTTCATTGCGACATAAGTCATATCAGCCCGCTCGCCTGCCCCTGTAATATCGTAAATGAAAGTGTCAGGGAGGTGCTATCATGACGAGTAAATGCCCCGGCCAGGACACAAGGAACCTGCGGGCAGCGCTATATAAGTGCCCTAACTGCGGCGAGGAAGTGGAGATGTTCTCCGACGAGCTCCGCATTAAATGTAAGAACTGCGGGCAGTACGTCTATAAAGAGCAGACACCCTCCTGCATCGAGTGGTGCCCCTCGGCGCGCCAGTGCCTCGGCGAGGAGCGCTGGAAGGCCCTCAAGGGCAAGGACTGAGCTTACGGACGCCTAGCCGGCTATTCTTTCACCGAGCTTGAAGGCATCGGCGAGGGCGGTGGGGTGGTCTTTAATTTCGCCCTTCTTGTCGATGCCCCTGATCAGCAGTTCGTCGGTGTACCCGGCGTTGATGGCTTTAAAGAAATAGCGTACCGTCAGCCTGGGCCCGTCGAACAGCTTATCGCCCCTGGTCGCCCCCACCCCGATGAACGCCCCTTTTTTCAGCGGCATATCGATATTCAGGACGTACCGCCTGGACCACAGCGCCTGGCAGCGGCTGATTAGGCCCATAAGCTGCGCGCTGACGGTATAGAAGAATATCGGCGTGGCCACGATGATAGCGTCCGTTTCGACTATCTTATCGTAGAGGGCGGTCATGTCGTCCCTGATGACGCATTTGCCGTCGTTCAGGCAGGCGTAAATCTCACGGCAGGGCTCTATCCTGAGCCTGGACACGGTAATTTTTTCCACGTCCGCCCCCCTGCTCATCGCCCCCTTCAGCGCCTCGTCGAGAAGGAGGTCGGTGTTCCCCCCTTCTCTCGGGCTGCCCATGATGCCCAGGACTTTCAAGTCGGTCTCCTACCGCCCGTCGCAGAACAGCTTGCCGCCCCGGCTGATGTTTTCCTCTTTCATTTCGACGATGTCTATGTGCACGGCGTCCGGCGGGCAGCCTATGTTTTTGGCAATGGCGTCGGTGACGTCCCTGGCCATGCCGCGTTTCTGCTCGATATTCCTGCCTTCGATGATTTTTATGGTTATCAGGGGCATGATTATTCCTCCTTCAAGATATGCTGACCGGATGATATATTTATTGTGCCGGTTATTTGGTCTGGAACGGGGACTGCTCCACCCATTTCTGCGCCATCGGGCCCACTACCGGCAGGACGATTTTCTTCCCCTGGTACGTCATGTACATCAGGTATATCCAGAGGATTACACCCGCTACCCATAGTATCGTCCCGATGAACCATATATAGGGTATCAGGCTCAATATCAGGGCGACGATGAAAAATGCCCCGAAGGAAAGTATCGATTGCCAGGCGTGGAACTTGATGTTCTTATTATTGGGCTCGAGTATCAGAAATATTATCCCGGTGACCCACCACCCCGCGTAACAAAGCAGCCCGGCGACATTCTCCTGGAGTCCCGTCGTTTGCGACTGCTGGGGCTGCTGCTGAGGCGGCGGTTGTTGCGGCGGCGGCTGTTGGGGTTGCTGCGGCGGCTGCTGTTGGGGTTGCTGCTCGGTCATGGCATTCTCCTCCGGCACGAATATTTTCACTAAAGAATATACCCGCGATGGGAATGGTGTCAAGGAAGGCGCCGGCGCAAAGCAATCGTATGGGTTTGACTTACCGCCGCCCAAAGTGCTATACAGGTATAGCGCTGTCTCTAATAGCCGGGAGGACTTTCATGAAAATCACGAAAATAGAGTGCATACCCGTGTCGCTGCCGTTCGCCAAACCTATGGTGATGTCCGGAGGGCCGGTAAAAGGCGCCGACACGGTCGTGCTGAAGATACATACCGACGAGGGAATCACGGGCGTCTCCGAAAGCGGGGACACATCCCTGTGGTACATGGGCGAGAGCCAGGACTCTATTATGTCAAATATCACCAGGGTCTTCGGGCCGCAGATACTCCTCGGGGAGGACCCCTTCAACATCGAGAAAATCGTGGCGAGGATGGACAAAGCCGCCCGCGCCAACAACCACTCCAAAGCGGTCGTTGACTACGCCCTGCACGACCTCGCGGGCAAGGCGCTCGGCGTGCCGGTGTACAAGCTGCTGGGCGGGCTCTCCAATGAAAAAATCGCCCTGGCCTTCGTGATGTCCTCGGGAACGGCGGAGGAGGTGGGGGCGGAAGGCAAAATGCTGGTCAAAGCCGGCTTCGGGGCGCTGAAGCTCAAGGTGGGGGCGGGCACGCCGGACGATGATATCGAGCTGATAGGCGCCCTCAGGGAGGCGGTGGGAAACAAAGTCAAGATAATGATTGACGCCAACGGGGGCTGGCTGTACCACCAGGCGCTGTACGTCCTGCAGAGAGCGGCGAAGTACGATATATACGTGGCGGAGCAGCCCGTGCCGTGGTGGGACATCGACGGGCTGGCGCGCCTGCGGCGCAGGGTTGACGTTCCCGTTTTCCCCGACGAGTCCGCCGCCGAGCTTAACCACCTCATCCAGATAATCGAGAAAGACGCCGCGGACGGTTTCTTTTTGAAAGTGCCCAAAGCCGGGGGCATACTTAAATCTCAAAAATGGGTGGCTATAGCGCAGGCGGCCAACCTGCCGGTGATGTGCGGCTGCATGATAAACTCGGGGCTCGGCGCGGCGGTGGAAGCGCATTTCCTCGCCGCCTGCGCCTGGATGGGTAAGATAGAGCAGGAAGCCATCGGTCCGCTGAACCTTTTCAACATGGCGGACACGGTGACAAACCCGCCGGAAAACGACCTCGCCATAAAGGGGCCGAGGTACGAGAACGGCTTCCTTTATCCTCCGGAGGGGGTGGGCTTCGGGGTGGAGCTTAACGAGGACACGGTGAAAAAGTTCGCCACTCCCGGTAAAAGCCCGGTAATAATCAGCTGATATAAGTCCGAAATACGAAACGTTCTTGATTTCGTGCTTCGTATTGGTGCTGTTTATACATGGTGTATTTTTCATACTCACCCCCTTTATCCCCCTCTCGAACAGGCTCATGTACACAATTCATATATTGGCTTGTTCAAGAGGGGGAGAGAATTTGAGAGGGGGCGCAGCCCCCTCTCTCCTTTACTCCCCTCTCCAGCCAGAAAAGACTAATGGTGCGCGCGGAAAAACAGGCTGGAGAGGGGGCAGGAGTGAGGTAAGCACTGTCACCCAAAAGCAAAAAGTACCTTCGTATTTCGTACTTTTTCCAGGCTAATCCTTCCATAATAGTAATATCCCACTATTGATGTCATAGTTTTGTCATTTTTAGGCCGTTAATTTTATAACTATTCAACCGTATGCCCGGTAAACTATTGGGTAAAATCGGGGAGGGAGGGCGGGCTGGGCTCGTCGATTATCGCCGGAGGAGATACGTATGGAGTGGCAGGAATTGATTATCGATGGCTTCGGACACGTGCTGGAACTGCTCGAGCCGGCGCTCAAAGGCCTGGGACGGGCGGACCTCAATAGACGGCCGAAGCCGGATTGCAATAGCATCGGCTGGATTGCCTGGCACCTGACGCGGGTACAGGACGAGCAGATAGCCGAGCTCATGCAGGTCGAACAGGTCTGGATTAAAGGCAAATGGCATCTTAAGTTCAGCCGCAGCCCCGACCCTAACGACACGGGGTTCGGCCACCGCCCCCAGGACGTCGCCGCGTTTAAGTCGCCCCCGCCTGATGTCCTGCTGGACTATTACCGCGCCACGCTGGAGCAAACGAAACGCTATCTTTCCGGGCTGTCCGCCGCCGACCTCGACCGGCAGCTCGACGAGCCGTGGTACAAGCCGCCGCCGACGGTCGGCGTGCGCATCGTCAGCGTTATGGCGGACTGCCTGCAGCATTCCGGCGAGATTGCCTACCTGCGGGGCCTTTTGAAAGGCAGCGGCTGGCTGGGGTATTAGTATTTTTTATGGAGAGAGATAATTATTTTTAAGGATAAACCATGTTAAAAGTCGGTATCACCATCGGGATAATATTTTTGCTGCTGCTGCCGGCCGGCTGCGGCGCGCCGGGCGAAATCCAGGCGAGCCTGGACAATGAGTTCACGCTATCGGTGGAGCAGAGCGCCAGGATAGCTTCGGAGGGCCTCAGCATCAAGTTTGTCGAGGTCATCGGGGACAGCCGCTGCCCGGAGGGGGCCGTGTGCATCTGGGAAGGAGAGGTAAGCTGCCTCATCGAAATCGACTACTCCGGGACGGTCCTTCAGAAGACGCTGGTGCAGCGCAGCGCGCTGGGGTCGTCAACGACGGACTTCAACGATTATGATATGACCTTTAACGTTCAGCCCTATCCGCGTCTGGGTGAAGAGATAGCGGAGTCCGACTACCGGCTGTCCATGACGGTCAGCAAAAGGCCCGCCCTCACCGGCGGCGTCCTGGCCGCGTTCGACGTGCTGGGGGAGCAGTACAGCATCTTCATCACCAATAAGCAGACGATAGAGGATGTGCTGGCGCTCCAGCGCGGGGAAAGCCAGGCGAGTATACCGAGCGGTCGCGTCCTGCGGGGGGCGGTATTCTATAACGCCCCCTGGAGCTGGCACATCGACCCCGAGGACATCAAGATGGCGGAGATAACCATGGAGCTGTGCGACGGCACGCCTTCAATGGTTGAAGCCGACCTTGACTACTGGGTGGACACGGTGCAGCGGTTCTGCCCCTGGCAGGCTAAGCTGGTGAGAATCGAGGACTTCCGCTAGGACAAACAGGGCTCCATTTCGTCCTCGTAGACGACTACCTCATGTTTTTTAGCGCCGACGCGCACGTTATAGATAAAAAAGACCTGGCCGTTCCGGGTGCTTATCCAGTAGAACCGGGACACCTCCCCGACCTGGCCGGCGTATTTATTGATATCGCTTTCCCGCTGGGACAGACCGCTCTCGGTTATGGGCTTGATGATGACCCTCTGTCCCCGGTTGTACCTGGGTTTGGTGGCTTTATTTTCCATAGCCATTTGCGCATAATAATACGAAACGGCCGTTTTGTCAACAAATTTTTATTGATTTTATGAAATTTTTATATAAGAAGTTAAACCCCTAGTGCCACCCCATTCCCTGGAGCATTCCCCGCACGTAACCCGCCTGCCCCGCGTGCGAAATGCCGTCGCTCATGGTTATAATGAGCATCATCCCCACGGTGGGCGGCGGCTTGAAAGGCGTGCCCTCGATGACCTTATCGAGGTCAGCTTCCTTAAGAGTGGCGAAATACTTCTGCGACCTTTCAAGTACGGCCTTGTGATAGCCCAGCAGTGTTATGGCGTCCGGCGACCTGAATTGCGCGAGGTCAACCTCTTTCATACCGCTGCCGGTGCCCTTGGGGTCGGCCGGCCGACCCCACTTTTCGTGCCACCCGTCCTTAATCCACAGCTGCTCCTGCCCCGTAAAGGAAGAAATCTGCACGTCCTGCCAGCGGGTCAGGTGCCAGACCAGCCAGCCGATGCTGTTGGAGTCCGGCTTCGGCTGCCAG
>CAYTZI010000136.1:0-3470 GCA_964442335.1 uncultured Dehalococcoidaceae bacterium
ATACTTGACGCCGGCGAGTCGTCAACGCAGGACGCGCACATCGCAGGCTATATCCACGAGTCATATAAAGGCATGATAATCATCGTTAACAAATGGGACCTGGTCGACGATAAAGATACCCGGGCATGGGATAAATATATCAAAAACAAGCTAAAATTTGCCTCTTACGCCCCGATATTATATACTTCGGCTAAAACAGGGCAGGGAGTGGAAAGGATAATGCCAGAGGTCGAAAGGGTCTACCGGGAAAGGCTGAAAAGGCCTTCCACGGCGACTGTTAACAACGTTATCCAGCAGGCGGCAGCAGCCCACAACCGCCCGAGAAGCCGGACCCAGCAGCTCAAGATATTCTACGCCACCCAGGCGGAAGTCAACCCGCCGACCTTCGTCCTCTTCACCAACAACGCCAGACTGATACATTTCTCCTACCAACGCTACCTGGAAAACCAGCTCCGCAAAGCATTCGGCTTCAGCGGCACGCCGCTCCGGATGATATTCAAAACAAGGGGTGAGGAATGACCATCACCCTGATTATCGTGACGGCGGTTATAGGATACCTGCTCGGCTCGATACCCTGCGGGGTGCTGATAAGCAAGAGGTTCGCCAAGACAGACCTGCTCCAGGTGGGCAGCGGTAAAACGGGGACGACCAACGTCCTGAGGACGGCGGGGAGGAAAGCCGCGGCGCTGGCGCTGATACTCGACATCCTCAAGGGAGTGCTGGCGGTGACGATAGCCGGCGCTATAATGAACACCGGCTACGCGAAAGCAGCCGGCTCGGCGCCATGGATAAATCTCGCCAAGGTGCTGGCGGCCGCGGCGGCGATAACCGGCCACAGCTGGTCGGTCTTTCTCAAATTCAAAGGGGGGCGGGGGGTGGCAACGCTGATGGGGAGCCTGCTGGCGCTGTACTGGCCGGCGGGGGCGGTGGGGGGCATATGCGTGCTGGGGCTGGGGTTCAGGACAAAATACATGTCCCTGGGCTCCATCATCGGGGCGGTCACCGCCTTCATCATGCTCATGGCGTTCTACGTCCTGAAAGTCGAGCTCCTGAACCCGGTCCCCCCTCTGGAATACGTGGTCTTCGCCATGATGGGGGCGATATTCATCTATGTAATGCACCGGGACAACATCCTGCGTCTGTACAACGGCACCGAACGCAGAATCGGCGAAAAAGTCAAGACAGAGACGGTAGCTTCACCACGCAACCCGAAGTAGGCAACTTAAGCTTACCGCAGATAAAAAACAATGCAGAATATAGCTGTTATCGGCACAACGAGCTGGGGAATAACCCTGGCGAACCTCATGTCAAACAAGGGAAACGAGGTGCGGCTGTGGGCGAGGACACAGAAAGAAGCCGATAAACTCAGGAAAAAGGGCACGGACAGGTTCCCGGATTTCAAAATCCCCGAAACCATCAATATCACACACAAGCTGGACGATGCGCTCAAAGAGGCCAGCGCGTTAATCCTGGCGGTGCCTTCGGAGACGATGCGGCAGAACATATCGCGGGCGGCGGGGCACCTGACCAAAGCCACGCTTATCATCAGCGCGTCCAAGGGGCTGGAGCTAGGCAGCAATAAACGGATGTCCCAGGTAATCACCGAAGAGATAAACCCGAAGTTCGCCGAAAATATCTGCGTGCTGTCCGGTCCGCAGCTTTCCCAGGAAATCATCCGCGGCAGGCCGTCGGCGGCCGTGGTGGCGGCGGAAAACAAGGACACGGCCAGGAAAGCCCAGAAAATGATGACCTGCGATAACTTCTGCGTTTTCACCAATACAGACGTAATCGGGGTGGAGCTGGGCGGGGCGCTGAAGAACATCCTGGCGCTCGGGGCGGGCATGGCGGACGGTCTGGGGTACGGCGACAACGCCAAAGCCGCCTTCATGACGCGCGGCCTCACCGAGATTACGGCCCTCGGCATGGCGCTCGGGGCAAACCCGCTGACCTTCTCGGGGCTGGCGGGACTGGGAGACGTCATCACCACGTGTGCCAGTCCGCTGAGCCGCAACCACCGCGTCGGGGTGGAGCTGGCAAAAGGGAAACCCCTGGACGAAATCCTGGAAACGATGAACCAGGTGGCGGAAGGCATCAACACGACGCTCGTAGCGCACAACCTTGCCGAACAACTCGGGCTGGAAATGCCGATCACCGAGAAGATTTACCGGGTCCTCTACGAAAACTACGAACCCAGGATAGCGGCGGCGGAGCTGATGGGGGGCAACGCCAGGCACGAGCTGGCCGGACGCAGGTGGCGGCTGTTCTCGCTCTTCCGGCACAGGCAACAGCTCAATGGAAGCACTAAACCCGTAAAAGCCCGGCGCTAACGGGAACCCAGACTTTTCGAAAGCTCCTCGAACAGGCGGCGCTGCTCTTTATTCAGCGATTCCGGCGTGACGACGCGCAGCACCACGAGCTCATCGCCGTGGCCGAACCCGCGCAGACGGGGGATTCCCTTATCTTTCAGCTTCAGTACCCTACCCGTCTGGCTGCCGGAGGGGATTTTCAGCTTGCTCGTCCCGTAAAGAGTGGGCACCTCGACCTCCGCGCCGAGGGCCGCCTGGGCGAAATTGACCGGCAGCTCGTAGATAACGTTATCACCCTCGCGGCTGAAGAAGCGGTGCTTCTTGACCGAGACGACGACATACAGGTTGCCCGCGGGACCGCCGCGATAGCCGGCATCGCCTTCCCCGGTGAGCCGGATGCCGTTGCCGTCGTCAATACCGGCGGGGACCGTCACCATGATACTCCGCTTGTGCTTCTGAAAACCGGCCCCACGGCAGTCGGGGCAGGGGTCGTTGACGATTTTGCCCTCGCCGCGGCACTGCGGACAGACAGAGGTATTGATGAACTGGCCGAAAAGACTGCGCTGCACACGGCGGACCTGGCCGGTGCCGTTGCAGGTGCCACAGCGGACAGGCTGGCTGCCGGCCCTGGCGCGGGTGCCGTGACAGGTTGCACAGACCTCGGTGCGGTTAACCTGAATCTCCTTCTCGCAGCCAAGGGAGGCTTCCTCAAAGGTGAGGGTAATGGTATAACGGAGGTCGTTGCCACGGCGGGAGGCCTGGCGCGCGGAAGCGCCGGTGCCGCCGAAAAACGCCTCGAAGATATCACCGAAGCCGCCGAAATCAAAGCCTTCAAAGCCGCGCCCGCCGTACATGCCCTCGGCGCCAGCATGCCCAAAGCGGTCGTAGGCGGCGCGCTTATCGGTGTCGCAGAGGCATTCGTAAGCCTCGTTGACTTCCTTGAACTTTTCCGAGGCGCCGTCGTCCTTATTGCGGTCGGGGTGATACTGAAAAGCCTTCTTGCGGAAAGCCTTCCTGATATCTTCCGGTGAGGCGTCACGCGGCACCCCGAGGACCTCATAGTAATCACGTTTCACAGCCATAAAATCATCCCGTATACCAGACTGCCGGTAAAAGGCACACTATACAATTAAATAATACTCGCGGGGGAAAAGTCTTGTCAAT
>CAYTZI010000136.1:3570-5655 GCA_964442335.1 uncultured Dehalococcoidaceae bacterium
GCGAGACATCGTCCAGGTAGCTCTGGAGTATCAAAGCCGCGGCGGCGGCGTCATAGCGGGTATCGCGGTGGGTCTTCCTGACGCCCCGGATGAGCTCGCGGGCAGATACGGTGGACAAACGCTCGTCGCGGTACTCCACGGGGACGCTGATATGGCGACTTAGCTCCGCGACGAACGACATGGTCTTTTCCGCCTGGATGCCCGTGGTGCCGTCCATGTTAAGCGGCATACCCACGATTACCAATCCGACCTCTTTTTCGCGGATGATACCGGCTATTTGGTCGATAGCCCCGGATTCATCAGCCCTATTGACGATGGTCAGCGGCGAAGCGAGGATACCGAGGGGGTCGCTGAGGGCCAGACCGATACGGCTATCGCCGACATCCAGCGCCAGGATACGCGTTATGTCAACCTCCTACTTCTACCAAACAAACGGTAAAGAGACTTCAAAACCATGGTTCGACAAGCTCACCATGAGCGGTCTTAAAACGCTACTTTATCAGGCTTTTCACCAAAGACAAGGCTTCATCCAGCTTAGACTTGTCTTTGCCGCCGGCCTGGGCGAAACCGGGCTTGCCGCCGCCCCCGCCGCCGGTCACCTGCGAGACCCGCTTAACGATATCACCGGCGTTATAGCCCCTGGAAACGAGGTCGGGAGTGACGGCGGCGATGAACATGGGGCGGCCGCCGCTGACAGCCCCGAGGACGATGATGCCGCTTTTCAGGGTATCGCGGAGGAAGTCCGCCATCTCACGGAGCACCTGCTGGTTATCCGATGAAACCCTCGCCGAAAGGACTTTAACTCCTTTTATGTCCTCTACCCTGTTCAACAAAGATGAAGCCTCGTTTTTGGACAGCGCTTTCTCCAGAGAAAGGGCGCGCTTTTTCTCTCTTTCCAGCTCGTCGAGCAGAGAATCGACTTTTTCCTTGACATTCTCCGGTAAAGCTTCAAGAGAGCGCGAGATGCCGTCCATGCCCGACAAACGCTGCTCAACATAAGCTTCGGCTGCCCTGCCGGTGACCGCCTCGATGCGCCTGAGACCCGCGCCGATGCTGCCCTCGCTGAGAATATGGAAATAGCCGATTTCTCCGGTATAAGCAACGTGGGTACCGCCGCACAGCTCGGCGCTGACAGGCGGAGCCGATGACTCACCGATGCGCAGTACCCTCACGGTATCCCCGTACTTCTCGTCGAACAGAGCGATGGCGCCCGAAGCCACCGCCTTCTTGTAGTCGGACTCCTCGTCATAGACCCTGATGTTCTGGCGGATCCGCTCGTTGACGATGCGCTGGACGGCTTTAATCTCGTCGGGGGTCATGGCGGAGAGGTGAGAAAAGTCAAAGCGCAGGCGGTCCGGCGCCACCAGCGAGCCGCGCTGCTGAATATGCTCGCCGAGGACCTGCCGCAGGGCGGCCTGGAGGAGGTGGGTGGCGGTATGGTTGCGGGCGATATCGCGGCGCCGCTCGACGTCAACGTTAGCGTTAACGCTGTCCCCTACCTTTAAAGAGCCTTCAATGACCTTACCCCGATGGAGGGTAATGTCCGGTTGAATACGGACAGTCTCGGTAACGGAAAAGCGGCCGTCAGCCCGGCTGACTTCACCCGTGTCGCCGACCTGCCCGCCCATCTCGGCGTAGAACGGGGTGGTATCCAGAACGATACCGGCGGACTGCCCCGCCCCGATAGTATCAACCTCTTGGCCGTCGACCAGTATCTTAACGACTTTAGCCTCTTGCTCCAGGCAGGTATAGCCGACGAACTCTGTACCTTTAGTAACAAGCACTGTAGGTGCGACAGTATCAATTTTTATTTTTAAGGACGGCACTTGAACTACTACGTCAAACTTATGTTTTGCTCTTGACCGCTCGCGCTGCTTCTCCATTTCCTTTTCAAAGCCGTCCATGTCAACGGAGAAACCCTGCCTGGACACAATCTCACGGGTGAGCTCAACGGGAAAGCCATAGGTATCATAAAGCTTAAAGGCGTCCGCGCCGGAGACCTTTTCAGCTTTTTTAGTCGCAGATTTGGACAGAACGCTATCGATAATCTCAAGTCCGGTAGTAAGCGTCTCCTCGAAGCGTGCC
>CAYTZI010000137.1:0-5452 GCA_964442335.1 uncultured Dehalococcoidaceae bacterium
TTGAAGCTATGGTCGGGGCGGGCAGATTTGAACTGCCGACCTTCTGAACCCCATTCAGACGCGCTAACCAGGCTGCGCTACGCCCCGGTGGACATATAAATAATAGGGGAGAGCAGAGCGAAAGTCAACGTGATTTGTTTTTGTTTTTTAATATTTTCCGGGGTGCTTTAGCTTCAGGGTGAAGCTAAGAATTGTTTTATTTGTTTTTTAAGGTCCAGCTTCAAAATCCGGATTTGTTTCAAAACAATGCCTTTTGATTTTTACTTTATGGTAAACGGCCAGGGATTTACGGATTACGGTATAAGTATATAGCGTTTTGGGGAGAGAGGGAAGAGGATTTTGTCACTATACCTCACCCCCTGTGTCCCCCTCTCCTGACGAGGCGTGCCGCAGGAGAGGGGGAGGATTAGTGAGAGGGGCTGGCGCCCCTCTCTGCGGGTACTCCCTTTTTGGGGGGTATAAGGAGGGCTGGAAAAGTTATATTATAGAATATGACCATCAAAGGTAAGGGTAACATGGAAGAGAAAGAAATGGCAGAGGGATATAAGGCTCTGGCGCAAGAGAACAAAGAATTTGCGGATATGGCTGCAGAGATTGCGCTGGAAGTAATAATGGAGTGGAATAAAGGATAAACCTGTAAGTATGTGATTCAGTAAAAACACAAAAAATATCATATAAATGAAAAAAATATACTTTGACACCAATCAGATATTTTTTTTGAGAAAGATTGTCGACGAAGCTCAAGGCTACGAATTCGGTGATTACTCTTGGGCTAATAAATACTTTAGAAATAATCCCGATATGATTAATGATATAAAAGCCCTGTGTTATATCATAGCTTTACAATATCAATGGGACCTAGAGTTTTCTCATAGTGATGCTGCATTCTTAGAACTCTCTAGCCCCAAGGGGCGTCGAGAGAGCGAAACGAAAAATGCCTTCGATATATTAAGGAAATACCATGTTACAGAACCCTCGGTAAAGAAAGGTGAATATGTACACTTCCACACAATAATAGATTCCGAAGAGTTCAAAAAGTGTTTAACTTATATCAATGACGAAGATGATAGAAAAATTGTACTAGATTTTACTCAAAGTAACGCAGATGTATTGTTAACATCCGATAAACATATATTAATACATAAGGACAAATTGTTCGAATTAGGAATTATAGTAATGCGGCCTTATGAGTGGATAAGTGCTTTCACCAAAAATATGAGAAATGAAGAAGAGCCGATTGAATTCTTGGAGAGAATATTATTTACTATAGGTTCATAAAAGGCATCATAGTTGCTTAAACAATTTGCCCCCTATATCTGCTTCACGCTATAATTATCTGGATATAATTCTCCCTTAGTCCCTCCTTACGAAGGAGGGAAACTCATTTGTTTTTATAGTTCATGGAGGGCTTATGCTGAGCTGCTACCGTATACTTGATATTACGACCGAGAGGGCATTTATGTGCGGCCGGGCGTTATCCGACTGGGGGGCGGAGGTGATAAAGATAGAGCCGCCCGGGGGCGACCCGGCCCGGTTCAGGGGGCTTTTCGTTAACGATGTCCCGGACTCCGAGAAAAACCTCAACTGGCTCGCCTTCAACACCAATAAAAAAAGCGTCACGCTGGACATCACCACCCCGGAAGGAAAAGAGCTGTTTTTAAAGCTCGTCAGGACAGCGGACGCAGTTATAGAGTCGTACCCCCCCGGCTATCTCGACGGGCTCGGTCTGGGCTATAAAGACCTCAGCGAAATCAATCCGGGCATAGTGCTGACTTCAATCACGGGCTTCGGGCAGGAAGGTCCGTACCGCGACTACAAAGACCCGGACATAGTGGTGCGGGCGCTGGGGGGCATGATATACACCGCCGGATACGAGGACCGGCCGCCGCTGACGACCAGCTACGTCCATACCCACAGCCTCGGCGCCATGAACGGGGCCGCCGGCACGGTGATAGCGCTGGCGCAGCGGGCCCACACCGGCAAAGGCCAGCACGTCGACGCCATCACCCAGCAGGCGCTGGACATCGTCTGCTCGGCGGAAATCGAAGGGCCCTACGCCTTCTTCGGAGAGATACCGCGCCGGTACGGCAGGGCCAGGGCGACCGTCACGCTGAAAGACGGCTCCACCTTCTACAACACCCTCCTCTGGCCGTGCAAAGACGGCGACATCGCCCTCAACCTGCTCCTTAACCCCACCGCCGCGAAAAATAACCGCAGCATGATGGAATACATCAAGAAAGACGGCATCGGTATCGGCTTCCTGGAAGGGTGGGAATGGGAAAAGAAAAGCTGGGAGCACATGACGCGCCAGCAGGCCGAAAAGCTTATGGACAGCCTCGGCAAGTTCTTCCTGAACCACACCAAAGACGAGCTGCTCAAGCTCGCGGTGGAGAACCGCTTCCAGCTCGGCCCCTGCAACAACGCCGAAGACGTACTGAAGCACCCGCAGCTCGAAGCCAGAAAATTCTGGCAGGAAATCGACTACCCGGGGATAGGCAAGCTCAAATACCCGGGCGGGGCGGTCAAGACCACGCAGGGATACGTCGGACCGAGGCGAAGAGCGCCGCATATCGGCGAACACAACGACGAGATACTTAAAAAACTCGACGCCAGGGTGAAGCCGGCGGAAAAGCCGGAAAAGGTCGATAACAAAAAGCCATTCGAGGGAATAAAGCTGGTACAGCTCTGCTGGGCGGGGGTGGGGGTATATACCTGCAACTACCTGAGCCACTACGGGACGACCACCGTACGCGTCGAGACGGCCACACGGCCCGACCCGGTAAGGCTCTTCGCGCCCTACGCGCCGACGAACAAGCCGGGGGAGCCGGTGGGGCTGGAACGCAGCGCCTTCTTCTCCATAACGCACACGGCCCCGGAGCTGTGCATCAGCCTGGACTTTAAAAAGCCGGAAGCGCTGGAGATATTCAAAAGACTGGTCGCCTGGGCGGACGTGGTGGCGGAGGGGTTCCCGGCGGGGGTCATGGACAAGCTGGGACTCGACTACGAGGGACTCAAAAGAATAAATCCGAAGATAATAATGTTCCGTACCTGCGGCTACGGTCACACCGGGCCGATGGCGGACCAGCCCGGCTTCGGGAGCATATTAACGGCCGTCACGATGATGGACAACATCGTGGGGTGGCCAGACCGGCCGCCGGTGCCGCCATCAACATACTATACCGACCAGCTTTCCCCGATGTTCGGCTCGCTGGCGATTATGGCCGCCCTGGACTACCGGCGGCGCACCGGCAAAGGACAGTACATCGACCACTCACAGGTGGAGACGGGACTCAACTACGTGACGCCGCTGATACTCGATTACCAGGTCAACAACCGCGAGTTCAAAACCAGGGGCAACAAGAGCGAGTACGATGCCCCGCACGGAGTCTACCGCTGCCGGGGCGACGACCGCTGGGTGGCCATAGCCGTGACGAGCGATGAAGAGTGGCGGAGCTTGGTTAAAGCGATGGGGAGTCCGGAGCGGGCGCGGGCGGGGAAATACGCTAAAGCCGCCGGCCGCTTAAAGCACAGCGACGAACTCGATAAACTGTTGGAAAGCTGGACGATAAACTATCCGCCGGAGGCGGTGGAGGAAATGCTCCAGCAGGTCGGCGTGGGCGCCGGAGTGGTGGCGAACGCGAAGGATATAGATGAAGACCCGCAGATGAACTACTATCACTTCTACCGGGAGATGGAGCACCCCTACGTGGGCAGGCTGCGGTACTATCACCCCGCCCCGATAAAGCTATCGGCGGCGGAGGCGGCGGTAAAGCGTCCCGTGCTGCTCGGAGAGCACACCGACCTGGTCTGCACGGAGATTCTCGGCATGAGCCGGGACGAGGTGGAAAGGCTGAGGGAGAAGGGGGTCTTTGAATAGGCGGGAAGTGAAGGGGGAAAATCCTCCTCACTCCCCCTTTACAAAAGGGGGACGAAATACCCGCGGAATACAGACAAAAAGGGAGTTCAAGAGGGGCGAAGCCCCTCTTTCCTATATCTTTCCCTTCCCCTGCGAGGGGAAGGGAAACAGATAATCGGCTCCCCTTCTTCATTAGCTTTGAATATAAAAAGCCGAAAGAACAAGTTGATTTTTAATCCCCAGTCCCATTGTCTGAAAAGCCCTTTGATTACCTCTAACAAGCTCACTATGTGAAAGATTATATTTTAGGAAGACAGGAATAACAAGCCAATCGCCTATCGAGGGTCGAGTCCTATTTCCTCACAGAGAACAACCTATGATTACTGCTTCTAACTGATGCCTTTGGTCCACCAAAGGGGACGATACCAAGAACTAGGCATTCTCAAGATCGATTCCCCTATCAACTAGAACCTTTTCAATGTCCTTTCCTACGTAGCTGTGGTAATGAGATAGGCACTAGTGAGAAGCCAAAATACATCACCAATCTTCGATGAGAAGAGAGGTGATGTGCGAATTATCAATATTGGTGTATTGGATTATCCTCCTACTTCACGTTTATAGTAAAGACCAATGTCTGGTCCTGAGCCGATGGTTGTTCCCATGGTCGCCGGTAAGTGAAAGTGACCTTAGTCTCTCCTTTGCTCAGTGATTTAAACTTGAAATACTCGGTCCCAGCAGCACCAACTATCTGCTTTCCTGTGTTGTCCTGCGCTTTGTACGTTTTTTCTACCAGGGTAAGCTCTTTCTCATCATAAACAGCCTGCCAGCTATAGCCAGTGCTGATGTTAGAGCCCAACGCAATAGAAAATTCCTGATTCACTCCGGTATTATTTATTTGACTGGGCTCGGTGAACGTTTTCGCTGACGTGGTACATCCGGATAACACCACAGTTATTTAGTAGGACGCTCACTAAGGCAAATATAATTGACTTTTTCATTTGACCTACTTCTACCCCTGTTGCGACAATTTAGTCTGGACAAATATGTCTTTTCTAATATATAATAACGCAGGAATTATTAAAAGGTTTGGTGGGTTTTTTTATGAAAAAATGGAATTTTATCACGAACCATGGGTTGGTACTTATATACATTTGGCGAAATTCACAGTGCACTATGAGAGATATGGCTGCAGCTCTCAATGTAACCGAAAGATCAATACAAAGGGTTCTGGAAGATTTAGAGGCAGAGGGATATATCACTTGGCAGAGGACTGGCAAAGGAAACATCTATGAGATTAATCATACTCGGGAATTGAAACACGAACTCACCAAGGATTCGATAGTGGGAGACTTGCTCAACTTCCTGAGTTCTGAAAGGAAACGGAAGCACCAAAAACGTGGCGAGTAGGCAATGTCAATAATGAGCTTGTAATGGAATAAATGGTATCTAAATAAAGGGATGCGTTTGGGAAATCAGAAACCAGCACAATCGGAAGTAAGCGATAGAGCCAAAGGAGGGAGACGTAATGAGTACTGCAGTAGAGGTAAAAGACTTAACCAAAAGATATGGTGCTTTAGTGGCAGTGAACAAAGTCAG
>CAYTZI010000138.1:0-5300 GCA_964442335.1 uncultured Dehalococcoidaceae bacterium
ACGATGAAGCCGGGTGGTACCGGTATGCCGGCGTTGGTCATCTCCCCCAGGTTGGCGCCTTTGCCCCCTACCAGGGGGATGTCCTCTTTGGTGACTTCGTTGAACCATACCACGGATTTAGCTCTGGATTTCATACTCTGTCCTCCGTTATAACGCGGTTTTTGTTCGGGCAGGGGATTTATCATTATACCACATTTTATTTTGTTAAAGTATATCCCCCGCCCGCCGCGTTGTGCGTGGCTATTTTCCTGTGTAAAAAATTGAGAGGTTGAAAGACATTTTTAATTTGACAGCGTGGTTGGCAGGGTTTAGAATTAAATACGGTTGAGTTTAGGGCGGATGGAGGCCTGTTATGATAGAGATGACCATCGATAGCATACGGGTTAGTCTGATGAATTACCAGCGCGTGGTAATCCTCAAGGAAAAAGTGTCCGACCGCTATCTGCCGATCTGGATTGGCCCCGCCGAGGCCGATGCCATCGCCGTTAAGCTCCAGGGCGTGGCGGTGCCCCGCCCCCTTACCCACGACCTTTTGAGCTCCGTCATCGATACCCTCGGCGCATCCGTCAACTCCATCATCGTCAATGACCTCAAGAACGATACGTTTTTCGCCAGGGTCATCCTGGACGTGGACGGCAAGCAGGTGGAGGTGGACTCCCGGCCCAGCGACGCTTTAGCCCTGGCGGTGCGGACCGGCGTGCCTATCTATGCCGACGAGGCCGTTCTGGACAAGGCAGGCATCCTGCTGGACGGCGAGACGGGTAAACCTATCTTTGAGGAAGCTGGTGACACACCCGAAGGCAAAGGCCGCCGCGTCTCCGATGAAGAGATGAGGAAAAAAATGCCCGGCATTTACGATTTTATCAGCAACCTTGACCTCGATGATTTCGATAAGCGCAAATCCTAACCGACAATTTTAATAGCCTTAGAAGCCCCGGATTTTCCCGGGGCTTTTGTTTTGCCCCATGCCTCATAATTACCTTCCCCCCTCCGCCCCATCGTTTTTCATCTATTCCCACCCTGACCGCCCTCGTCTCATCATCTGCTTATCCCGTAGCTTTTGTTTCTTTACCCAATACGTAGCATGGGGAAAAGGAGGCGGCCGTTATTTTTCAAGGCGCACAACACTGGCCTTTTATCTAAAAAATCCCCATCAAGCCGGATTCCCTTTTCGAGAATACCCCCTTCCTTTTCAAAGGAAGGGGGCCAGGGGGATAGATTAGTATTATTTCGCCGTAGCCTCGGTGTAGGCGGGGGACAGAGGGTGAGGTAAAAATGCGCCTCCTTTATTTGACATCTCTTTATCGCGATGCTAATATGCGTTTGAACTTTTCCGCATTCTTTAGCAGAGGAGGGCATTACCATGGTCGATGGGACTTACCAGATAGCAATAGACACCCCGATGGGCAAACAGGAATCCAAGCTTACTCTCAAGACGGAAGGCAATAAATTAAGCGGCAGTATGGAAAGCCCGTTCGGGACGATGGAGTTCAAGGACGGTACGGTCAAGGATGGTGACATCTCCTGGAGCATGGAAATAAGCAGCCCCATGGGCAGCATGAAGCTCGACTACAAGGGTAAGGTGGAGGGAGACGCTATTTCCGGTGAGGTGAAAGCCGGGGATTTCGGCAGCTCTCCTTTCACCGGTAAGCGCATCTAGAGCAATCGCCCGCGTCTATCATTAGTACTATATCAAAACACCTAAAAAATTTGACCTGAGTTGGTGGGTTCTGCTATTATCTCAGGGGCTGGGAACGCGAGGTCGTTATGGATAAATGGATACCGGCCCTCAGGGTGACCGGTATTGGCTTTTACATCGCGACCTGTATCGTTGGGGGAACGTTAGTCGGCTGGTGGCTCGGCGATAAAAGGCCGCTCTATATGATTATCGGTCTGGTTTCGGGAGTCGTGCTGGCTTTTTACGGTGCGTACCGCATGATAAAGCCCCTCATAAACAATAATAACCGCAAGGAGAACGGCTAGTGGCTGAAACGGGGAAAAGACGCGGCTGCCTGGGCTGTTCTTTCCCTGTTTTGATTATTGTCGCCATTGTCTTTATCGCCATCTTCGTCATGGGCTTTCTGGCCGGGCCGCTGGGGCAGGCGCTGTTCGGCGAGATTTCCTGGCTTAAATGGATGTCGGTAGGCCGCCCCGAGCCCCACCTCCCCGCCCCCGTCCTCTTCCATATCTTCGGCCTGCCCGTTACCAACACCATCCTCGCCGGCTGGATTACCGTCGTTTTCCTGGTGCTGGTAAGCTGGCTTATCACCCGGCACATGAAGCTCGTGCCGGGCAGGGTGCAGGCGGCTTTTGAGGCTATCGTCGGCTGGGTCTATGACCTCTGCCAGAGCACCGCCGGCGAGGTCAACGGCCGGAAGTTCTTCCCGGTCGTCGCCACCATCTTTCTCTTCGTGGCGTTCAACGCCTGGCTCAGCCTTATTCCCGGCTACGGCTCCATTCTCCTCGGCCAAAACGAGCTAATCCGCGGCGCCAACACGGATATCAATACACCACTGGCTATAGCGCTGATTTCCTTTGTCTTCGTGGCTTATTTCGGCCTTAAGCTGCTGGGCATAAAATGGCTGAAGCAGTATTTTGACGTCGGGCCGCTTTTCCGCGGCATCGGCAGGATATTCAAAGGCAAGTTCGACTTCATGGCTATTTTCTCAGGCGTTATCGATGCCTTCGTCGGCTTCCTTGAGCTCCTCAGCCGCTTTATTACCATCATCAGCTTCACCTTCCGTCTCTTCGGCAACATGACCGCCGGCGAGATTTTGCTGCTGGTTACCGCTTACCTTATCCCCTGGGTCCTGGCCGTGCCGTTCTACGGACTGGAGATTCTCATCGGCTTTATCCAGGGCCTTATCTTCGCCGGTTTGACTCTCGTTTTCGCCACTATGGCGGTGACTCCCCATCAGGAGGAGTCCCACTAGCGGATATTTTATTCAATAGGAGGAATTGTCATGGATGCAGCAGCAACACAGATGTTGGCGGCCGGACTGGCTATCGGGCTGGGCGCCCTGGGACCCGCGCTGGGCCTGGGTATTCTCGGCTACGGCGCCATGCAGGGACTGGCCCGCAACCCGGAGGCACGCGGCCCCATCATGACCAATATGATGATTGCCGCCGGCCTTACCGAGGCTATCGCTATTTATGCCCTTATCGTGGCTATCATCCTCGCCATGGTTGCCTGATTCGGAGAACGGGAGAAGATATATGGAAAACGAAGGATTACCCGTTTTTATTTCGGTTATTATCGCCGCGGTGCTGGTGGGTGTGCTGGTCGTCGCCGGTGTGCTTCTGCACGCCTTCCTGACGATGTAGCCCGCGCCGGACCGCTGTACAGGGGGTCAATATGGGCGGTATTGGTGAACTTGGTATAAGTCTGCCGACTCTTATAACGCAGATAGTGACGTTTATCATCCTGCTGCTGCTCCTGCGTTTCGTGGCATATAAGCCTATTATGCGCATGCTGGACGAGCGTTCCCGCCGCGTCAAGGAGAGCATGGAGCAGGCGGAAGAGCTTAAAAAACAGTCGGCCACCGCTCAGGAAGAGATGAAGAAACAGCTTGAGCAGGCCAGCCGCGAAGGCCAGGAGCGTATCGCCCGCGCGCTTAGGGCCGGCGAGGACGTTAAGCAGAAGGCGCAGGAAGACGCTAAGAAAGAGGCGGAGGTCCTTCTCGCAAGGGCGCGTTCGGAGATACGCCAGGAGCGCGACGAAGCAATCGGCGAGGTCCGCCGCGAGTTCGCCGACCTTACCGTTCTGGCCGCCGGCAAGGTCATCGAAAAGTCTCTCGACAAGGAAGAGCACCGCGAGCTTATCGAGAAGGTGCTCGAAGAGAGTTCCACTTTTAAGGAAAAGGATTAGGTATACTGTCATTATGACCCTGAGCTTGCCGAAGGGGAAGAATCTCGGCTGGGGGAGGGGACTTTAAGTGCCCAGGAAATTTAACGCTCGGCGCTACGCCCAGGCGGTCCTGGAAATAGCGCTGGAAAAAGACGAGCTTGAGCGCTGGCGGTCCGACCTCGATGAAGTCGTCGGGGCCGTCGAGGAAGGCGCGTTTCTGGCGGTCCTGGTCAGCCCCAAAATCCATTTCGACGAGAAGTCCCGGCTGCTGGAGGCACGTCTCCCTGACATCAGCCCGCTGGCTCTGAACCTGGCAAAGCTGCTGGTGGCGCGGGGCGGCATTAATATTATCCGGGGAATCGCCGCGGAGTACCGCCACATGGTTGACGAGCACCACGGCGTCCAGACCGCCGGGGTCGTTACCGCCATACCTATCGATAAACAGGATGAGGACCGCCTGGCCCGCGAACTGGGCGGCATGACCGGCAAAAAGGTGCAGGTCAGCCCCTCCGTCGATTCCTCCATTATCGGCGGGATTATCGCCAGGGTCGGCGGCAAGCTCCTGGACGGCTCTACCCGCAGCAAACTACTGGCTTTAAAAAAGGAACTGGTAACCGGCGGTGGCGTGGGGTAACTAGTAACTGGAAACTGATAACTAGAAACTTGAAACTAACCCGGAGGTAGTGCCTATGGCTGGCAAAGGCGAAGACATTGTAGCGATTATCAAAGAGCAGATTGAGCAGTTCGGCATCCAGGTGACCATGGTGGATGTCGGCACCGTCATCGAGGTCGGTGACGGCATCGCCCGTATTCACGGCCTGGCTTCGGCAAAGTACAACGAGCTTCTCCAGTTCCCCAACGATGTCGTCGGCATCGCCCTCAACCTGGAGGAGGACAACGTATCCTCCGTTATCCTGGGTGATTATACTGCCGTCAGGGAGGGCGACGAGGTAAAGTCCACCGGCCGTATCGCCGAGGTGCCCGTGGGCGAGGCGCTTATCGGGCGCGTCGTCGACCCCCTCGGGAGGCCGCTGGACGGCAAGGGCACTATCCGGGCGGACAGGACCCGTCCTATCGAGCGCGTCGCTCCCAACGTCGTCCTGCGCGCCCCGGTGGACACGCCCGTCCAGACCGGCATCAAGGCCGTCGACTCCATGTTTCCTATCGGCAGGGGTCAGCGCGAGCTAATTATCGGCGACCGCTCTACCGGCAAGACGGCTATCGCCCTGGACTCTATTATCAGCCAGAAAAGCGGCGACCTTACCTGTATCTATGTCGCCATCGGCCAGAAGGTATCGCAGGTCGCTCGCGTTGTCGCCACGCTGGAAACACATGGCGCCATGGAGCACACTATCGTCGTTATGGCCTCCGCTTCCGACTCCGTGGCTTTGCAGTATCTGGCGCCCTACGCTGGCTGCGCCATGGGCGAGGAGTTCATGGAGCAGGGCAAGGA
>CAYTZI010000139.1:0-5213 GCA_964442335.1 uncultured Dehalococcoidaceae bacterium
AGAAACCAATCCCTCAGAACCACAGCCGGAAAAACCTACTATACCCACACCACCACTGACTCTTAAGCAGCTCCATCAGGAACTCGGAATCCTCAAACAGGTTGTGGGTGAGCATGCACAACTTATTGCTCAGCTTCAAGAGACCCTTGCTCGTAAACGCAGGCCAGTAGCCTCCAACGGCAAGGTTCAAATCCGAGACAAGCAGACCGGCATGGTCTACCCATCCAAGAACAACGCTTATCAAAGCCTATTGAAAGCCGGTGAACTCAAGGCACTAATCGATAAAGGCGTCTTTGCCCCAGACCCCGAGAAGAACACATTCGGCTGGTACACCCTCGTCCGTGAATGGCCAGACCGGTTCGAGGAAGTTCCCTCAGAGGAAAAACAAGCTTAGGGGTATAAAAGTATTCAGATACATTGAAATTGCAAACTGCTCGTTTTTCAATATATCTGATACCCGAAAAAAGTAACTAACACTAATATGAATAAGCCAGATATCAATGACTACGTGACCACCGGCCACCTCATTGACTGGGCGATGGAGAAAGTCGGCATATTCAAGCTGAAAGAGGAGCTTAACGACCACGATGTCGCCGAAATCATGCAGTGGATAGGGATATGCGCCTGCGATACCCTCATCCTCATGGATGATTTCCCTATCATCAGGAGAATAGGCCTTGGCTTGATGCTGACGGTCACGCTGTTGGAGTTCCCTGATTTCTATACCAGACATGAGCTTTCACAGTTCAACTAAAGGAGGAAATATGAAAACCTTACTGGATAAGGTGTCCTGGAAGACCCTATTCCTCGTACTCGGTCTTTTGGTAGCTATCCGGGTGATGTTGGAGTTGTTATGAAATGAGATACCGAATGAACCTTATGGACGTCAAACTACCCTGGAGTCAAGCCGAGTTAGCCCGTAGATTGGGCGTCAGCCGGACTCATATCACCTTGCTTGTTCAGGGGAAGAGAACACTCAGCGACAAGTTAGCTGACAAACTTGATGACATACTAGCTGACGCCAGAGCTGGCAAACCGCACTCTGAGCAGTGGACTTTTAATCCATTGGTCGAAGGTTCGAATCCTTCACGGCCTATATCACACTTTAGAGCGGAGCAACCAGCAGCCGTATAGCGACAATAGCAAGTCCGACGGCAAGCAATCGTACAATTAAGACCCCCGAGACTCTCTGCGATAAGCGCGCTCCGAACTGGGCCCCGATAACCGCTCCCACGGACAGAACCGCCGCCCGGGAGACACCTTCCGTGAAAGCTCCGCGGACCACATGGGTGATGACAGCGGCAAAGGTGTTCGTCGCCACAACGAAATGTGAGGTAGCGGTAGCAATGTGCGTGGGAAAGCTAAGGAGCTGCGTCAGCGCCGGAACATGAATGATACCACCACCGATACCAAGCAGGCCGCTCATCAGGCCGATGACGAAAGCGATGGCCAATCCCCGGATCCGGCTGTAAGAGTAGACGTATGTATTACCATGTTTGTCCGTTATCTTTCTGACAAAATGGCCGGTGATGTTAGCGCCGGCGTTCTTACGCTCCGGTCGGATCATCAGGTAGACGGCAACGACCAACAGGGTCACTGCAAAAATGGTCTGGAATATCCCCCGGCTGAGAAATGCCGTTATGTTGGCCCCTATGATGGCACCGGGCACGCTGGTCGATGCGAAGAGCAGACCGGAACGATAGTCAATACGCCTGAGACGCCCGTAGGCTATTGAGCCGGAGAGTGCGTTGAAAAAGGCTACGGTTAATGTAATGCTGGTAATGGTAGCTGGCGTATCTTGAGGGTATAAAAACAAAAGGATGGGGACAAGCAAGAAGCCGCCGGCGGCTCCTATAAGCGTGCCAAAGGCGCCGACAAAAAGCCCGATGAAAAAGAGAAGAGCCCAGAGCATTTAGTTAGTCCTTTGTGGCTTCCATCGAACATGAATAAATGCCCTCTTGATGTTAGTAAGCACCACAGTTGACTATTATAAAAAGGAATGGACTTCCAGTCAAAAAACGAAGCTAAAGACCGGTCCTTCTTCCTCTTGGCCCTCTTTTCATGCTAAAAATCTCTCTTACAGAGTCTTGGTCTTGATGAACTACTCATCATTACAAAAAGCACCGCGATTGCTTTGGCTTATTTAAAAGAACATTACTTGCGTAACGCCTTTTTTAACGCACGGTGAATATCCGACGTGAAACGTTTGGAGATATCGGCACCGGGAACGAGCATATCAAAAGCGTGGCAGCCTCCGGGGTAGACATGGAGCTCGGTAGGGACGCCGGCGGCAATCAATCTCCGCGCGTAATCAACGTCCTCCCCGGCGAAAAGGTCGATATCCCCGACCGCGATATACGCGGGGGGAAGCCCTTCCAGACTTTCCGCTCTAAAAGCCGCCGCGTAGCAGGAAATCCCCCCGCCGCCCGGCTCGCAGCCGAGATAGTAGCGCCAGCCCATCAGGTTATTTTCCCGTGTCCAGAAGAGCGTATCCGGCAGGACATCGCTGGGGGGAGCGACGTTACAATCGTTAATCATGGGATAGACCAGCAGTTGAAACATTACCGGCACTTCCGCCCGGTCACGCGCCAGGATAGACAGTCCGGCGGCAAGCCCGCCGCCCGCGCTCGCGCCCCCGATGGCGATACGTGAGGGGTCAGCTTTAAGGTCGCGGGCGTGAGCCGCCAGCCATTTGAGGGCGGCGTAACAGTCTTCCAGGGGGGCGGGATAAGGGTGCTCCGGCGCCAGCCGGTATTCCACGGAAGCGACGACGCATTTGCCGGCTAAAGTGAATTGTTTGGCGGTAAAATCCTCCTGGTCGATTTCACCCAGCATATAACCGCCGCCATGAATCCAGAGCAGGGCAGGGAGCAGTCCCGATTGTTTTTCCGGTCGGTAGATTCTAACGGTAACGTCGGGCGCGCCTTCGGGGCCCGGCACGGTCTTATCTTCGGTAATAACGCCCGGGACGACCGGCAGCTGCGATTTCATGGCCGCCATCATCTGTCTGGAAGCGGCGCGGGCGGCGGGCAGGTCGTCGAAAGACATCGGCGGCATCTGATCCAGCATCGTCTTGATGGGGCCTTTGAGTTCAGAATCCAGCAACTCGGTAAGGTCAAGATTCATGTGTTCGCTCCTTTATCTTTGTATTATTTTTAACAGCCCTGTTCGCTTCTATAGATGATATCGTCCTGAATCTCCGGAGAAAGCATCACGAAGTAGGCGCTAAAGCCTCCCACTCTGACCACCAGGTCTCTATGATTTTCCGGATGGGCTTTGGCATCGAGCAGCTCCGCGGTATCCACCATGTTGAACTGGATGTGCTGTCCCCCGTTCCTGAAGAAGGTATCGATAAGTATCCCCAGCTTTTCACGGCTTTCCGGGCTCTGCATGACCGTCCCGGAGAACTTCTGGTTCAAACACGAGGCATAAGACTCCTTAAAGCCCGCCTTGAGCGCCGACCTGATGACGCCGGTAGGGCCGAGCCTGTCCATGCCCCGCATCGGTGATATCGAGCCGTCGTTTAAGGGTTCCCTGGACTTACGCCCGTCGGGGAGCGCGCCCACGCCCAGGCCGCCGAAATAGTGCCAGGACAGTCCTTCGCGGGAAATCTTGCAGGGCACGTCGAACGGATTTTTGTACGACATGATTACGCTTCCGGAAAAAATGCCCACCTCACGGACCATCAGGTCCGCTTCATCGATGTCATTACCGAACTTGGGCGCCGCCAGGCACATCTGTCTTATCTCCTCACCCCTCGCCCCCTCGAAGTTGGCATCCAGAGCAGCCAGGAGCTCATCCATGGTCAGTTTTTTCTCATCGAATACCAGCTTCTTGATGGCGGTAAGAGAATCCGCCGTGTCAACGATTGCCCGGTCGCTGATACCGTAACTGTGGTCCGCGTCCGTGATAAGGATGTCCTGCCCCTTTTCCATGCATCCGGGGCCGGTAATGCAGGAGTTGAATGGAAAACGCAGGTACCGCGGCTCAACACTCTGGGCTAAAGTGCCGAGCCATAAAACCCGGTTGACAACGTATTTATACTGCTTTTTGAATGCTTCATACAGGTCTTCAAAAGTGGAGAAGTCCCGCGGGTCGCCGACATCAATGCCGACCTTTTTGCCGGTGATCTGCGATACCCCCCGGTGAAGCGTGAGGTCCAGAAGCAGCGCCACGTTTACCGCCCCTTTGCCCTCACTGCCGTTATGGTCAACTTTGGTCGGAAGAATCGGCGTCACGCAGCCCTGGCCGTACCAGTCTCTGGCGACCTCCGCGGGAGTCCCGTCGTTTAAAAAGCTCGCCACGACATGGTCGCTGTTCTCAAACAGGGGGATGCCTCCCTTTGTCTTTACATTCGTCTCCAGCGCCTTGAGCAGCAGCAAGCGGGGCGTTTGCGAGTGCCAGTTAAGAAGGACGGTCGGCGATGACAGCCTGATGAGCCCTATCATGTGGAGAACAAGATAGCTCAAGGCGTTCGAGGCGTCTTTACCGTTCCTGTCAACGCCGCCGACATTCACGCTGTTGATGGCGTAGCTGAACTGGTGGGTCTCCTGCTGTGTTTGACCGACCGGCACCGTGACTTTCATGCCCCAGAGCGTTAAGGCGCTGCCCAGCAGTTCCGCGGCCCTTTCCAGCGTTAACCGCCCCTCCCGGATGTCTTTTTCAAAATAGGGCCTAAGGTACTGGTCAATTCTGCCGATCAACAGAGGGTACATCGCTTCCAGTCCCCTGCCGACGATGATGAAGTTCATGCACTGAAGGGCCTCATGAAACGTTGCTGCCGGATTCTCCGGCACGCGTTCACAAATCCCGGCGATCTCAACAAGCTCATCCCGCCTTGCAGGGTCGGGCTCTTCACCGGCCTTGCGGCGCGCCAGCTCCGCGTAGCGCCGCGCGTAACTTATCATGGCTTCACAGACGATAACTGCCGACTGCCAGAAATTGAGCTTGTTTATATCGGTCTCTTTCATTTCTTTAAAGCGCCGGAGGCCGGCTTCGGCTTCTTCAATCATGCCGCGCATGCCTTTTGATAGTACCTTCTCCCACATTGCCCTGTTGGTCACGCCCGGAAAGTACCCGGAATCCGGGGTGGGGTCAGCGCCTCTGGCGTCGGCGATATCCCGCGCCCAGTCGCCCGCCACGGAGTGCCAGGCGTCCTTGACATGGTCCGGCGCCGTCTTCCCGGCGAAGAAGCGGGAGCATTCCCTTAATAC
>CAYTZI010000140.1:0-5081 GCA_964442335.1 uncultured Dehalococcoidaceae bacterium
CTTCGAGCGGGTAAAGTAGGCAACCGGAATCACGCCGATGAACCACCAGCCGAGCAGTCGGGGGTCGTCCACCGGCATATGGTACTGCTGGCCTATGAGGAAGAGGGAAGCCCCGAAAATCATCGCCCCGACGAATATTATGGCTCCCCCCGCCCGGGTATAGCCTTTTTCATATTTCAGCCAGTAACCGGAATAATACGACCCGGCCACCAGCACCAGGGCGAGCGCCATTTTGGCCAGGCGTGGTATCTCCTGCCAGTTCGCCGAGACAAGGATGATAACGCCTGCCCCGGCCAGTATAGCCCCCAGCGTTACCAGGATAACGATGAGCCTGCCGTACAGGGGCGAGACCACCACGTACTGCCCGAGAATGGAATCCGCCTGCTCGGCGGTAACCATGCCGTTGCGTTTCCAGTTTTGAAGCTCGGTCTGGAGCTGATTGTAAAAATGGCGGCTTACGCTGCGCCGAGCCGGCTTTTCCTCGGTCACGTTCCTGCCTCTAAATTTAACGATAACACCCGATATATTAGAAGTCAATGAAGTGTCTGTATAGAAAATTACGCCGATTTTTTATATAGGGCAATTCAAAGTATAATATTATAAAAGCAGTCTTCCGGGGAGGTCCGACAATGAAAAAGACCGGGGTATTTTATCACGATGTCTGCGGCAAGGAGGCATACAGCAGCCTGGCCATGGGTGTTGAGGCCGGGTTTCTCGGCATTAAAAACGCAGGCCTTTTTAAACGTCCGAACGTTAAATGGTACGAGTCGAGGCAGGCGCTGGAAGAAGAAATAGCCCGAATTCATACACGGGACTGGATAGAGGAGGTCAAGCGGACGCAGTGGTGGCGGGTATCCCTCTATTCCGTCGGCGGGCTCTTGATGGCGACCGAAAAAGTCCTCGGGGGCGAAATAGATAACGCCCTGGTCATCGCGGGGGTGGGGGGACACCACGCGCACCGGGACAGCGCCTGGGGAGGCTGCTATTTCAGCGTTACCGGACTGGGCATTCCGCACGCCCGGGAGAAGACGAAGGCAAGAAGGTTCGCCATTATAGACACGGATACGCACCACGCCGACGGCGTCCGCGATATCTTTAAAGACGATAATGACGTCCTGCATATATGTTTCTGCCGCGACTACGGCTGGGACTATGAGCCGGGAAGCATGGCCTCCAGCGAGACGAAGCTCTGCTTCGCCCACGGCTCTTCCGACGAAGAGGAGATTGCGAACGTAAAAAGGGAGGTCCCGCACAGAATCAAGGCCTTTAAACCGGACCTGGTGTACTGGATAGCGGGAATGGACACTCACCGAGACAGCTACGGCACGCGGGCCCTTACCGAAAGCTGCTATCCGCGACTGGCTGAAATAATGAAAGCCGCCGCCGATGAAGTCTGCGGCGGGAAACTGATTGTCAAGACCTGCTGTAACGCGCCGCCCCACGCCGCCGCCTATGCCCTGCCGCGCATCGTTGAACGCCTGGCTGAAGAGTGATTGGTCGAAGTACCTTTCTAACTAAACGCCACGTTCCCGTGTATTAGTAAAAAAGAAGCCAGCCCCATTTTTAAGCAGTGATTCACAGCTGCGGACTGCTCGTTGAATATCGGCGGATGATATGGCGGCGGCGATTTCAGCTATTTGCTACCAAAACCGGCAGCTCTATAGTGAAAGTTGCACCATTACCAAGCTCGCTGCGGGCGTGGATATTGCCGCCGTGTTCGGTTATAATCCCCTGGCAGATACACAGACTTAGCCCCATGCCTTTGCCTGTTTCTTTGGTGGTGAAAAACGGCGTAAAAAGGCACTTTATATTCTCCGTGGAAATCCCCGGGCCATCGTCGGCGAAGACGGCTCTGACGGTATCCCCTTCTTTTTCCGTGGCAATATCTAGGGTGCCTTTCCGGTGCGCCGCCAGCATGAAATATTCGGCGTTGACGACGATATTGAAAAATACCTGCTGCAACTGGGGACTGTTCCCCATGACATCGGGTAGGGCGGGGTCGAAGCGGGTGTTGACTGAGATATTGTTGATTTTCTGTTCGTAGGTGCGCATTTCCAGGACTTTCCGGATACAGTCATTGATGTCCGTGGGCTGTTTTTCCTCCGGCTGCTTCCGGGTGAAATCGTGCAGGTTTTTAACAATAGAGGCGATCCTCTGCGCCTCTTCATTGATAGTTTGCAGGTCCTGCCTGGTGTCTTCGGAGAATTTTTTCTTGAGCAGGAGAGAGGAGAAGCTGATGATGCTGGTAAGGGGATTATTGAGCTCGTGGGCCAGGCCTGAAGTCAACTGCCCTATGGACGCCAGCCGGTCCTGTGCCAGGAGCTGCTCTCCCATCTTCCTGCGTTCCATAATGTCACGGGCAACACCGACGATTTCCGCCGGTTCTCCTTTCTCGTTGTAAACGAGGCTGGCGTGAATCTCAAAAGGGATGATACGTCCGTCTTTATGAACCAAATCCAGCTGAAGAGTGCTGGAAACAGTGTCATTCTTCAGGTCTTTTAGTAACTGGTTATGCTGTTTCTCGTATGATTCAGGAGTCAGCACGTCTTTGATTTTTACCGCCAGCGCCTCTTTTCCCGTATAGCCTAACAGTTTTTCAGCGGAAGGGCTGACATAAGTGAATGTCTCTTCTTTTATGGTCAACTTGTAGATGATATCCGCAGAGTGTTCGGCGATGAGGCGGTACTGTTCCTCCGCCCGCTTTCTTTCGGCGACTTCCGATTCTAACACCGTCGACTGCTGCCGGAGTTCGCCGTAAGTTTCTTCCAGGCGCCGTTTCATCTCTCCCTGCTTCCCGACCATCCAGCTCAGGAAAAAACCGAGCGCGATATCAACAAAGTCCAGGCCGACATTGGTAAGCCGGGAGTTGACCAGAACGCTGGACAGTATGACCGGCCCTATCACCAGACAGACGGTCAGGCCGCCTTTAATACCGAACCGCCAGGCGGCAAAAAGCACCGCCGAGGGAAACAAAAGGCGGTAGGCGGCGATGTAGTAATTGATTTGCCAGTCCGTTTGCAGGGGATGATTGAACAGCGCGGTCAACTGCGGCGCATACGAGCAGAGGCCGGCGAGAACGGATATCACTGCTACGTACCAGAAATAACGCGTTTTAAGCAGTTTTTTCAATCCCGTCTTTCTAATTAAAACAATTAATTAATAATATTGTATATATAATATAAACGCAAGCTGTATTGATAACGGGCGGGAATTATTTTTCAAAAACTCCAGCGATAAGGTGAAAATTTTAATAACGTATGTCGATATTGAAGAACCAGCTGGACTGCCGCCTACCACTCGACTTTGTTTGGGCGCTTTATTCCACCCGCTTGAGGCGATCGTCCTTTCCGAACTGATGAATGACTAATTCGGTCGCGCGGCCTTCATCCCCGGTCACGAAGGTGATTTGGGCTTCCATATCCTTATAAAAATAATCGCGGTCGCTCTCAGGAAAAAGCTGGAACTTAGGCTCTCCTGTGGCTTGGCTAAATAGACGGTCGCCCTCGCGGCTGACGGCTATAATGAAGTCCGGCCTTAGTTGATATTTCCCCACGTAAGCATCGTAGAGCCCGGTATCAACTTTTACTTCAGTGTGCAATTTTCCCAGGGGGAAGCCGGGGTCAAGGAGATGTATCCCGATGTCATCTACATGATGAAACGTTGTATTAGACAACGCCACAACTCCAACACGGGTACCGGCGTCGTAACCTGCCCATGTGCAGTAGCCCCCGGTCCAACCGCTGTGGCAAATAACTTCCTTGTCATTGGTTACAGAAATGCCCCAACCAAGGCAATAATAATCCCTGGGGTCCGGCCCGGCCGGGCGGTGGCGCACCTTCAATTGAGCCGCCATGGCCGGGGCCAGCGGCGACATGGTGAAACCAAGATTGGCGGACAGGAAAATGAACAGGTCGTTGACCGTAGAACGCAGCGCGCCGGCGCCCGCGAATGTCGGCAAGTCCCAGTTTTCGGTGGGCTTCAATGTCACATCATGACCTACCGCGAGTCTTGCTTTCATTTCCGGTGTGAGCGTAATTCTGGTATCGTTCATACTTAGAGGGGCGCAAATCCGCGAGCGTACGAGAGACTCGTAATCCATATCAGCGATTCTCTCCAGAACATGTCCGAGCAGTCCAACCCCCAGGAGGTTACAATACTCACATTTTGAGCCGATATCCCACTGCAGCTGGCAAGACGAGAGACACTCATAGAGCTGCTCAACAGTATAATCAGCGAAAGGATTCTTAGGATTCGTCCGATACAAGTTACCCGGGTATCGCGGCAATCCGGAGGTATGCGCTGCCAGGTCAACCAGAGTTATTTTACGCCCGTTACGCTCCGGCACTTTAACCGTGGACGGCAAATACCTGGCAACCGGGTCATCAAGCGATACCTCTCCACGCTGCACCATGTCCGCAAGCAATAAAGATGTAAATACCTTTGTTATGGAGCCAATTTCAAATACAGTATCCCCGTTCAGAGGCCGCGGATCGCCAACATCAAGATGACCGTAGGAAATCACACGCCGCTCTTTACTTCCGATAATGCCGACGACAATGCCGACGCTTTTGTTTTGAACATCAACTCTATCTATCAGTATTTTACGGATTTCAGCATCCGATGGCATAGTCGTTAGGGTCGCATTCTGGGAACCAACATCCCTCTTTTTCATGTTAATATTATAGATATCAGGGAAACGGCGGGCAACTGATGTAAGTTTACCGGGGTGCACATCAATTGTGCAGAATTAACATCGTTTTAAAAAAAGAGATGAAGCGTCCTGTCGGCTCCGAAGAAATTACAAAACTTCTTGGAGAGGAAGTAATCTATCTATGCAGGTATGTCTGCCAACAAATCATCGAAAAGTTCAATATTCCGAGTATTGACATTACACAAAAGGTATTGGTGTTTATACTACCAAAATCCTAAAAAAAGGAAATTATACAAGAATACTATGTTAGGTGCCGAAACAGGAGAGAGATGAAGGATACTAAGAATTTTGCGGTATAATGAGAATGGGGAGGTACAGCGATGGTTAAGACGATTGGTATTTTGACTGGCGGCGGTGACGTACCCGGACT
>CAYTZI010000141.1:0-5025 GCA_964442335.1 uncultured Dehalococcoidaceae bacterium
AGCGGCCGGTGCTGCTCAACCGCGCCCCCACCCTGCACCGCCTCTCCATCCAGGCTTTCGAGCCGGTGCTCATCGACGGCAGCGCCATACAGATACACCCGCTGGTATGCTCCGCCTTCAATGCCGACTTCGACGGCGACCAGATGGCGGTGCACGTGCCGCTGTCCCGCGCCGCCGTTAAAGAAGCCCGGGACATGATGCTCAGCCACCACAACATCCTGCTGCCCAGCAGCGGCGAAGCCACGGTAAGTCCCACGCTGGACATGGTGCTCGGGTGTTACTACCTGACCACAATCCGGCAGCAAAAGGAAAACGGCAGGGTCTTCGGCAACGCCGAGGAAGCCAAGCTCGCCTATGAGTTCGGGGATATCGACCTCCGGGAGGAAATAGAGCTCAGGAACAAAGACACCGGAGAGCTAATTAAGACCAGCGTCGGGCGCATTATCTTTAACGAGGTGCTGCCCGAGGAGCTGGGGTTCATTAACAAAATAATAGACAAATCCATACTAAAGCAGATAGCCACCAAGTGCTGCAAAATCCTGCCCGACGAAGAGACCGGCAAGGTGCTCGACAGCATCAAACGGCTCGGGTTCCAGTACGCCTCCAAGTCCGGCATAACCATCGCCATGAACGATATCGAGGTGCCTGCGAACAAGCCGCAGATACTCGCCGATACGGAGGCGAAAATCGCCACGATAGAAGAACAATTTCAACGAGGCCTGATCGACCCGGATGAAAGATACAACTCAATCGTCGATACCTGGACGGAGACCACCAACTTTATAACCACCACCATCCAGAACAACCTCGACCGCTACGGCGGCGTCTACATGATGGCGACATCAGGAGCCAAAGGCAACATCTCCCAGATACGGCAGATGGCCGGCATGCGCGGCCTCATGACCGACCCCTCCGGCAAAATCATCGAGTTCCCCATCAAGTCCAGCCTCCGTGAAGGCCACAGCGTCCTGGAGTACTTCATCTCCACGCACGGCGCCCGCAAGGGCCTAGCGGACACGGCGCTGAGGACATCCGACAGCGGCTACCTGACACGGCGCCTCATCGACGTGGCGCAGGATGTTATCACCTCCGTGGACGACTGCGGCACGATGGAAGGCATCTGGATAGCCGAACCGAAAGAGAAACAGGTGCTGCCGCCACTGGCCGAGCGCATCCTCGGGAGGCTGGCGGCCAGCGACATCACGGACCCCAAGACCGGTGAAATCATCGCCAACCGCAATGAGGAAATCGATGAAATGAAGGTCGAGCAAATCCTCGCCGCGGGCCTGACCTCGGTCCACGTGAGGTCGCCCCTGACATGCCAGTCGCGACAGGGTACCTGCCAGATGTGCTACGGCCGGGACCTCGCCCGCGGCAGGCTCATCGAAAGCGACGTCGCCGTGGGCATCATCGCCGCGGAAAGCATCGGCGAGCCCGGAACGCAGCTAACGCTGCGGACCTTCCATACCGGGGGCGTGGTGGGGCTCGATATCACCAGCGGTCTTCCCAGGGTGGAGGAGCTTTTTGAAGCCAGGACACCCCGCGGGCAGGCGATAATCTCCGAGATTGACGGCGCCGCCGAGGTAGTCCAGAGCGAGGAAGGGCGAAAAATCAAGTTGGTGAGCGAGGAAATCTACCGCGACGAATACGCAATTCCCGCCGGCTGGCAGATTATGATAAAGAACGGGCAGTCGGTGGACATAGACACGGTGCTAGCCGTCCCCGCGCCCCCGAAAGGCGCCAAGGGCGAAACCGCAACGACACCGGAAGTCCAGCCCATCACGGCCCGGTTTGCCGGCGAAGCCAGCGTGAAAAAGAGACAGCTGGTCATCAGCTATGTCGAAAAAGAAGAGAGGGAGTACGCGGTGCCGTCCACCGCCAGCATCTGGGTCCAGAGCGGCGACCAGGTGAAAGCCGGGCAGCAGCTTACCGACGGCTCCATCAACCCGCACGACATCCTGCGCATCCTGGGTAAAGAAGCGGTCCAGCAGTACCTGGTCGACGAGGTGCAGAAGGTCTACCGCTCCCAGGGCGTGAACATCAACGACAAACACATCGAGGTCATCGTACACCAGATGCTGACCAAAGTGCGCATAGACTCCGCCGGGGACACCGACCTCGTGCCGGACGAGCTAATCGACAAATTCACCTACGAGGACACCAACGCCAAGGTGCTCGCCGAGGGCGGCGAACCGGCGACAGCCCACACCGTGCTCCTCGGCATAACCAGGGCGTCCTTAAGCACCGAAAGCTGGCTGGCGGCCGCCTCGTTCCAGGAGACGACGAGAATCCTCACCGAAGCCGCCGCCAACGGCAAGGTAGACAGACTGGTCGGCCTTAAAGAGAACGTTATCATCGGCAAGCTGATTCCGGCCCGCTACCTCAAGGAAGAGGAAGTGGCCGAACTGATGCCGGGTGAAGAAGACGAAGCCCTGAGACTGCTCGCCAGCCTGGGCGCGACGGAGGAAGACATCGCCGAACTTTCCACCGAACCTGCCGCCGAACCTGCCGCCGAAACTATCGCTGAGGAAGCGACCGGCCAGGTGGCGGTCGAGGAGCCGCCGCCCGAGGGTGAACCGGAAAACGATACAGACCAAGCTACGGACGAAGAAACTGACGAAGAAAAAGGCGGGGAAGAGCCCGCTCAGTAAGCCTTTCCAGGGGGTAAGAAATAGCTCGCATCATCTCGGGTAAGCCCAGCACCGAGGACGCGCCGCTCGAGACCAGCCTCCGGCCGCGGACGCTGGCCGACTTCATCGGGCAGGACAAAAACAAAGACAACCTCAAGATTGCCATCGATGCGGCGAAGGGGCGGGGCGAGCCGCTCGACCACATCATGTTCTACGGGCCGCCCGGCCTGGGCAAGACCTGCCTGGCGCATATCATCGCGGCGGAGGTGGGGGTAAACATCAAGACCACGTCCGGTCCGGCCATCGAGCGCACCGGCGACCTCGCCGCCATACTCACCAACCTGCGCAGCCACGACGTCCTCTTTATCGACGAGATACACCGTCTCAACCGGACGGTTGAAGAGATACTCTACCCGGCCATGGAAGACTACGCCCTGGATATAATCATAGGGAAGGGGCCAGGAGCCAAGAGCCTGAGGCTGAACCTGCCCAAGTTTACATTGATAGGGGCGACGACACGGTATGCGCTGCTCAGCCCGCCCCTGCGCGACCGGTTCGGCTCGGTGTTCCGCCTGGACTTCTACGACGTGGCATCGCTGGAGAAAATCGTCAAGCGCTCGGCGGCGATACTCCAGGTAGAGGCGGAAGAGGAAGGGCTTAAAGAGATAGCGCGCCGGGCGCGGGGCACCCCCAGGGTGGCGAACCGCCTCCTGAAGAGGGTGCGGGACTACGCGCAGGTGGTCGCCGAGGGCGTTATCACGCAGAAAGTAGCCCGTGACGCGCTGGCCAAACTGGAGGTCGACGCTCTGGGACTGGACGAGATAGACCACAAGGTGCTGCGCACCATCATCGAGAAGTTCAACGGGGGGCCGGTGGGGCTGGACACCATAGCCGCCTCCATCAGCGAGGACGCGGAGACCATCACGGATGTCTACGAGCCGTTCTTAATGCAGTTGGGGTTCCTGGAGCGGACGCCGCGGGGGAGAGTAGCCACCCGGCTGGCTTACGAGCACCTGGGCCTGCCCTTCAACAAGTCCAGCCAGCAGAAACTAATCTAGTATATTTTTTTATCACTGATGTAATGTATACTTGACATTTAGTATATTTTGCTTTACAATATGTCCTGTAAAGGTTACTTAACGGGAGGCATTAAATGACGCCATTGCAGAAAAGAGCCTGGTGGGGGCTTATCACCGGCGCGGTTTTTACCATCGCTTTTCTCCTCGTGTTCTTCCTGATGGGGGGCATCGATAAATTCGAACAGGATGCCACGTTCAGGATAATCGTCGACGTGCTAGTGATAGGCGGGCTCGTGGCCAACCTCGGCATCGTGAACCTGACCCTGCGCAAACCCGGTATGGTGGACGAAAGGGACAAAATAATCGTCGACCGGGCGCCGCGCGTGCAATGGCTGGCGGTAGTTTTCACGCTGGTTGCCTGGGTCATCGGGCTGAATGAAGCTTATCAAAAAACCAATTTGATACCCGCTGTTTTCCTTTACGTCATGTTCATGTCGGTCCTCATCATCAGCACGCTGGCGCAGTGCCTGGGCATCATCATCGGCTACTGGAGAATGGACAGAAGTGGCTAGAATCAGTAACAACATCCGCAGGCTGCGTTTCGATAACAACGAGATGACACAGGAAGAGCTGGCGGTTAAAGCCGGCTGCACGCGCCAGACGATTATTGCACTGGAGCAGGGAAAGTACGTGCCGTCAATAGAGCTGGGGTTTAGAATCGCCCGGGCTTTCAACGTGAGACTGGAAGACGTTTTTCAATATGAGGGATAAGGGAGGCAAGAATGACTTTTAGAGCTTATAGAATCGTCAAGTTTATCATAATGTTAATACTGGTCGCGCTGACCATCGTGGCACTTGACTACGGCATAGCCTGGATACCCATACCAGCCGGGCTGCTTGCCGTGATTGCCATGCTGCTGGCGAGAAGAAGAGTTAAAGAGGTAGTGGTCGACGAGCGCAACTACGCTATCGCCAACCGCGCTTCCCGCTTCACCTTCCAGGTCGGCGCCACCATCCTGGCGTTTATAGGGGTAACCCTGGAAGCCCTGAACCGCGGCGGGCACCCCGAGCTGCACCCCTATGCCTTGACGCTGATTTACAGCGCCATCGGCTTGCTGGTTATCTACATATTCAGTACGCTATATTATAGCGGCAAGCTCGGAGGGGGAGTTGAAGAATAAAGTCCTTATCCATATCTGCTGCGCGCACTGCGCCGCCTATACGGTCGAGCACTGGCGGCAGCAGGGCTACGAGACAGCGGGGTTCTGGTATAATCCGAACATACATCCCTATACCGAGCACCAGAACCGGCTCGAAAGCACGAAGCTGCTGGCGGAAAAACTGGAACTGCCCCTCATTATCGCCGGGGGCTATGA
>CAYTZI010000142.1:0-4317 GCA_964442335.1 uncultured Dehalococcoidaceae bacterium
GTCGCTGCTCAGCCGGGAGCAGCACCGTGAGTTCCTCGATTCTTACGCGCATGCCCTCGGGCTGAGGCGCGATTTCGCCCTGAATGTCGTGCGGCTTCACGAGATGGAGCGCGAAATAGAGTCGCTCTCCCGCAGCGAGCAGGAGATAGCGCGCCAGGCCGAGCTTCTCAGGTTCCAGATAGATGAAATAACCCGGGCGAAGCTGGAAGCGGGAGAAGACGCGGCGCTGGAAAGGGAGCTCGCCGTATTGAGTTCCGCGGAAAAGCTCAAGGCGGCGGCTTACGAGGTCTACCGCATCGTCTACGGCGACGAAAATACGCTCGATTCCGCCTCGGCGCTGGACAGGGCCAACGAGGCCTTTCTTCCCATGAAGCAGATAACCGATACCGACCCCTCTCTGAAATCCCAGCTGAGTCTGCTTGAGGAGGTCATCCACGGACTCGAAGAGCTCGGGCGGGAGGTCCGTAGCTACGGCGATAACCTCAGCTTCGACCCGCAGAGGCTCGACGAGGTGCAGTCGAGGCTGGAGCTTATCAGGACCCTGAAAAGGAAGTACGGCGGCTCGTTAGAGGAGATATGCCGCTACCTGGCTAAAGCGGAGGAGGAGTTGGAGGGGCTGACCTGTTCCGGCGAGCGGCGCGAGAAGCTGCTGGCGGAGCGGGAAAAGCTTTTGAAAGAGATGGGCGGGCTGGCGGCGCGGCTCTCCCGCGAGCGCTCCGGCGCGGCGAAAAAGCTGTCCGCCGCGGTGAAAAAAGAGCTCGGGGAGCTCAATATGGGGCGCGTGGACTTCGCTGTCTCTGTCACTCAGGAGGCGTCGCCGGACGGTGTGCCCTTTCCCGACGGACAGAGATACAGGTTCACCTCAACCGGCGCGGACGATGTCGTTTTCATGGCGTCGACAAACCCCGGCGAGCCCCTCAAACCCCTGGACAGGATTGCTTCCACCGGCGAGATATCGAGGTTTTTGCTGGCCTTGAAGAGCGCCCTCGCCGGCGCCGATACTGTCCCCGTTTTAATCTTTGATGAAATCGATATCGGGATAGGAGGGCGGAGCGGGGAGGTCGTCGGTAAAAAGCTCTGGCGATTGGCGCGGCACCACCAGGTCATTTGCGTTACCCACCTGCCGCAGATTGCCGCCTTCGCCGACGCCCAGTACCGCGTCACCAAGCGGGCCGCCGGCGACCGCACCGTGAGCAGCATCGAGGGTATCAAGGGGGAGGCGCGACTGAAAGAGCTGGCGGTGATGATAGCCGGTCCGCGTTATACGCCGGCGGCGCTGAACACGGCCCGCGAGCTTATTGAAAAGGCCGGTAGCTGGAAGAAGGCCGGCGGCTAGGCACCTTGCGGCCGTAAGCGCTATTTTTGCAGGGCTTTCTTCCCCACGACCCTCTGTTTTTGGTGCCAGGTCTTCACGGCGTCCACGACGTCGTCCGGATTGTCGAAAACGCGCAGCAGCTCGAAGTCTTCCTCGTTAATGAACCGGTTGCCCAGCACCGTGCCTCTCAGCCAGTCCAGAAAGGGACCCCAGTACTCGCTGGAAAAAAGGATGACCGGGAAGGGCTTTATCTTTCCCGTCTGCATCAGGGTCAGCACCTCGGTAAGCTCGTCGAGCGTGCCCAGTCCGCCCGGCATGATGATGAAGGCGCGGGCGTATTTCACCAGCATCACCTTGCGCACGAAAAAGTGGTGGAACGTTATCGAGCGGTCGGCGTAGACATTGGAAGCCTGTTCATGGGGCAGCTCAATATTCAGTCCTATGGACTTGACCCCCGCCCGCCGCGCTCCCTTGTTGGCGGCTTCCATGACGCCCGGTCCGCCGCCGGTCATTATGGAGAACCCGGCTTTGCCCAGCCCGTAGGCTATTTCCTCCGCCTGGTCGTACAGTATGTTGTCCGGCTTGAGCAGCGATGAGCCGTATATCGTCACCGCCGGAACGATATCCGCAAGGGAATCGAAGCCCTCCACCAGCTCCCCGATGATGCGGAACATCCGCCAGGACTCCTCTTTTTCCAGCTGATTGATTTCGTACTCGGTTGGCATATTCCCTCCCTCGCTCTCCCGGTCTCGATTATTCCAGGTGGAACTCTTCTCCGTACTCCGGCACGGTGGCATTATAGCCGGTCTTTTCTTTAAGGAGGTCTCTAAAGCTTTCCGCGGCCCGGGCTTCGCCGTGCGTGATGAAGACCAGTTTGGGCTCGGCCGTGAGCTTGGACAGCCACTTAAGTAGTTCGTCACGGTCCGCGTGGGCGGAAAAGCCGTGGATGTGCTCTATCTTCGCCCGGACGGGGCGCTGTTGGCCGTGTATTCTCACGCTCCTGGCGCCGTCGAGTATCTGCCTGCCCAGCGTTCCTTCCGCCTGATACCCGACGAACACAACCGTGCATTCCGGCCGTGAGATATTGTTGACGAGGTGGTGCTTGATGCGGCCGCCCGTGCACATCCCCGAACCTGCGATAATCATCACCGTACCCTTGATTTCGTTAAGGGCTTTGGACTCCTCGACGGTCTGCACCATTTTCAGTCCGGGGAAGTCGAAAGGCGATTGCCCGCTGCGCAGCAGTTCTCTCATCTCGGCGTCGAACTGCCCGGAGTAGCTTTTATATACCTCGGTTATTCTTATCGCCATCGGGCTGTCGATGTAGACGTCCATCACCGGAATGCGTTTCTCCATGGTGAGTTTGTTCAGGTAGTAAAGCACTTCCTGCGTGCGCTGCAGGGCGAAGCTGGGGACGATGATATTGCCGCCGGCCCGGAAAGCCGAGTTCACTATCTCCGCCAGCTCGTCGTCGATTACCCCGGCGCCCTTGTGCGCGCGGTCGCCGTAGGTGGACTCCATCACCACGTAGTCCGTCCGGCGGAAGACGTCCGGGTCCTGGAGCATGGGGCGGTCCCAGCGTCCGATGTCCCCGGAGAAAACAATGCTCCTCTTTTCCCCGCCCTGGCTGACGACCACCTTTATCATCGACGAGCCGAGTACGTGTCCCGCGTCGTGAAAGGTGGCCTCGATGCCGTTACCGACGTTCACCGGGGTGTTATACTCCACGGGGTCGAACAGCTTTATCGAAGCCTCGGCGTCGGCCACCGTGTAGAGCGGTATCTCCGGGTACGGCCCCTTCCTCCCCTCGCGGATGTGCCTCTTTTTCTTGTAGGCGGCGTCCTCTTCCTGTATCTTGGCGGAGTCCAGCAGTATTATCTTGGCGATATCGGCTGTGGCCGGGGTGCAGATTACCCTGCCGCGGAACCCCTCGTTGACGAGCTTGGGGAGCAGGCCGCAGTGGTCGAGGTGGGCGTGGGTGAGCAGGACGGCATGGAGGTCCGACGGCCTGCACCTGAAGGGCTCCCAGTTCCGGCTCAGGAATTCCCTTTCCTGATAGAGCCCGCAATCCACGAGCACGGTAAGGCCGTTGGCTTCGACGAGGTAGCGTGAGCCGGTAACCCCCCGCGCCGCCCCCATGAATGTAAGGCTGATGTCCATGACCGTGCTCATTAGTTAACTAACCGATAAAGAGCTCTACTTTTGCCGTTCCGGCCAGCGTGTTGAGCTCGCTGGTGAAAGCCGGCCAGTCGAAGCCGGTGCGCTTGCGGTACTGATAGTGCAGGCTGACGCGGTCTTCCATGACGGACATCGTTTCCAGCCTCAGGCCTCCCAGTTTCTCCTTGAGGAAAGCGGACAGACGGGCTTCGAGTCCGGCGTAAGACGGCTGGTCGATGGAAATCATCAGGTGGCCCCGCCCAAAGACGGAGATGCGGTTTCTGGTCAGCCAGTGGATGCCCAGGGCGACGAACACGATGCCGAAGAGGATGGCGGTCGCCAGGTAGTTATTGGTGGCGGCGCCTATGGATGAAGCGATGAGCAGGAGGAGGAACCCTATTTCCGCCGGGTCTTTGACCGGGGTCCGGAACCGGACGAAGGACAGCGCGCCCAGCAGGCCCAGCGAAAGCGGTATGGACACCTGGATGCCCAGGAAAAGCGCCGTAACTGCCGGCCCACCTATTATGAAGGTCCGGTGCACCCCCGCCCCGATATGCCTGGACCCGTAGAACATCTGGTACATCAGGTACACCGCGATGGACGCCACGATGGAGAACCCCAGCGCCACGATGATTTCCCAGATTCCCAGGGGGGACTGCAAGCTCTTGATGTAGTCCAGGAACCCTTGCATGATGAATCCTCCTTACGCTAATACTCAAAGATTCTGCCCGGGGGCGAGAAGCGGGCCACGCTGCCCGGCGTCTCGAACAAGGCGTCGAGGCACGAGCCGTACTTGGAAAACCGGCTCCAGTCAACCTCCAGGAGCTTCATGCGGCGGAGGCTCA
>CAYTZI010000142.1:4327-4885 GCA_964442335.1 uncultured Dehalococcoidaceae bacterium
ACGGCAGGTCCAGCGTGGGACCCTTGATTTCGATGACGCCCCCCTGGAGGGTTATCTCGCCCGTGGTGGACGTCATGTCCGGCAGCGCTGCCACCAGCGAGGCGCGGATATCATAGTCGAAAGACACGCGTACACCGGTGAGTATCTCGTGGTAGCGGTAGCGGTGGTAGGTTATCAGGACAATGGGTTGAAGGGGCTTACCCGGGAAATGGCCGAAGTGTGCCACGGTTCCCGCAAGCTCCGTCCGGCTGATTATCCCTGCGGCAAGCCCTGCTGGTTCGAGGCGGGACGGGGGGATAAATATTCTCCGGCGCTGCTTGCTGCTGGCGAAGCCCTGCCTGGTCTTTAGCTCGATGAAGAGCGGTATTTCTCCCGTCCCGGCGGGGTTTTCCACGTACCAGCGCAGGCGGACCTTGTTTTTGTTGAACTCGCCGCTGTCTGACCCGTGGTACTGTTCGAGGTCGGGCGTATCGAAGTACAGGCTGTGCACGCGGTCTTTGGGGAACTCCGGGTCGGGGCGGCAGAGCTGCCGCAACAGGGCGGCGGCAAAACCCAGAT
>CAYTZI010000143.1:0-4884 GCA_964442335.1 uncultured Dehalococcoidaceae bacterium
CCCCAGTGGTGGTGATGTTGGTGGCATCATTGGTCGTGACCGCCGGCGGCGTGGTTGATACCGTGAGGCTGGGCGAGAACTGCGCCGTCCAGCGCATCGACGCCACCGTGGGGTTGTTTGCAGGGGTTACCATTATTGAGATATAATCACCGACGCTAAAGCTCACCGAGTTACTTAGGTCGGAGCCCGTGGTATCCGTGCCCGAGATGTCGCAGGTCACCGCTGTGTCGGCACCGTTCTTTCGGACAACAAAAGTGTACGAATTGCCACTGCCGGGGATTCCATCCAGGTTGACGTAGAAGTTAGATAAAGTACCGGCCACAGGCATGGCCTGCTGCACTTCACTCTCAGTGTCACTTGTGCCGGTATCGGACATGGGCACGTACTGAATCGAGTTACGGCTTAGGTCGTTCATACCGGTGCCGCCGCCGATGATGATTGCTGGCTCAGGCACGGATGTCGTGCTGAATGTCACCAGCCCGGCATAGAGTGCATCGGCGGTCATGTCGCCCGCAGGGAAACTTATCTGCCTGATGGCCGTACTGATAATGACAATCTGGTTATTCACTACTTCCACCGTAGTTGCTGCGGTGCTCTTCCCGGCGAGAAGCTGTTCCCAGACTTCCGGGTAGTCTGTATCCAGAGTTATTGTCACCGATTTAATATCGGTGCGAGTGTATGGTTGGGATAGCGGCCTTATCTCAACCGACTCCGTCTCCATGGATGAAAGCGAAGTCAAACCGCCGAGCAAAACCGGTATACAAATCTCATCGCCCGTGATTAAGGGCTGCTCATCGGCAGAGGCGCTGGCGTCACCGTAGTCCTTGATAATTATCCCGTGTTCATAGACCAGCTTCGGACTGTCGATAGTTCCCTGTACCTCGTAGCTCATCCGGTTCGAGTTATAGCTTGTAGTAATCGTCGGGTCGCCCAGACCATCGGTAGTATATTCAATGCTAATCGCCATATTATCTGAGATAAGCGAACCAGACACCCCGGTGCCTGGATTCGCCAGGAATATCCGGTCAGGATAGCGCACGCCCATGTGGATATTGCCGGACTTCGGCTCCCTGGACACAGCCACATCCTCTACATCTGATTTGAGGGTCATCATGTCATCATAGACCCTATCTAGGTGCTCGTATTCCACATCCTTATTCCAGTCAGGTACGTGGTAAACCTGTATGGTGCCGAATATCGTCGCCGTGATCATTAAAATCAGCACAGCGCCAATCATCGTAGAAATCCCTCTTTCTTCCTGCTTCAGCCTGCAAACTCCGGCTCTCATCTTCGCCATGCCTCGCGCAACACCTTTATCAGTCTGCCGAGGATATTCTCTTCCTGGCTGCGGAAAATGAAATCAGCCAAGAGAGCTACCATCCCCGCCAGAAAGAGGGCATCGATGATACTCCCACCGCCTATTGAAACCAGCGTAGGTTTATCCCAATCGTAGGTGGCCAGTTTGAACAGGTTGAGGAGGTCGGCTCCCACCAGCACCCCGATGGTCGCCCCGGCATAGGCCAGAAGGGCTGTATTCAAATCTTCAGCCCCTTTCATTTTCCGGAACATGAAGCTGATTGCCGCCGCCAGAATAGGTGGTATGGCAAAAAGGTAGATGACCACTCCCAGTCCGGGCTGGAAAAAAGAATAGAGATAAGTTACCCCACTAATAATGCCTGCCAGGATACAGAACTTTCTCCAGGGAATTCGTTTATATATCAACATATTGAGCGTAATCAGGGTGGGGATGAAAAAACCCACTACGTTCACCCCGATTACCGTATGACCAAGACGCAATATTGGCACATCGAAAACCTTCGCAGTAGCCAGCACCGTGCCGGTTATGCCACCGGTATATTCGCCAATAGTGGTTCCCACAACAGGCAAGGCGGAGAAAAAAGCGAGCAGCGGAAAGACCACCAGAAGTATGACCTCTACGAGGGTAAATCCAGCTATGTGTAGATAAATTGCCAGAAATCCGGCGAGGACTAAAATGATAAACATCAAAATAAAAAATAAAAAGAAGTTATTCGTGATTTCAAGCATCTCCTTCCTCGCTCTAGCAAAGCTAACCTACATCAACAACGTATAGGCGATAACGGCCACCACGATAAAGAATACCGCGTGTTTCAGCCCGGCAACCGCCTTCCCCTCGCCTATCTTCCCGGTGACAATACCGGCGAAAAAGCCCTGTATCACCAGGGCGTGGAAGAAAAGCCGGTTGTACAGGGCCAGGTCGTGCTCGGACACGGCAAACTGCCCCAGGCCACCCGGCAGGGCGGCACCGGCAGCGGTCTCGGCCGCTTTCTGCATCATGGGGAGAAATACGTAGCTCATAATCAGTATCACGGCAAGGAAAACGAAGTAGCTGACGTAACAGACCATAAGATACGGCTTGGTCTCCGAGCTTCTTCTCTTTTCCAGTACCTTCGTCTGCTCGGTATCAGCGGCAACGCCCTCCAGTATGTCACTTAACTGTCCACCTGTTCTGGATGCCTCGATAAGGGTAAAGACTGTCCTGCGGATAAGCGATGTGGGGTATTTCCTGGCGAAATCGAGCAAAGCGTCATCGAAAGAAATGCCCCACGAGAGCATATTATTCATCTGCTTTATCGCCGGGGTAAGCGGGCCGTACTGCCCTCCCGCAGCGATACGCATCGCTTCCTCCAGGGTCATCCCCGATTTTACGGACAGGCTGATATCGCGTATCAGGGCAGGAAACTCCGCCTCCAGCTTCCTGACCCTATTCGTATCGTAAAGGTTGAAAAAGCTCGGGGGTATAATAGCCAGGATAAAGGCCAGAATCCCGATATTCATCGGGTCGACACCCATGTAGTAGGCCACCACAGCACAGGATATCGCACCGGCGGTCGATATGACATACAGCAGATACTGTTTTTCCCTCATCGTTCCGAGCGGGGATTCAATAAACTGCCGCAGTGTTGATTTCCTGCGGTTATGTTCAACCGCTTCGAGCACTATGTCCCGGTTCATCCTACTTTATTCCTTCAGGTGTCAGAGAATCGATAAGGAGTAGAAACATCACCGAGCCTACTGGAATAAACCCGTAGATGATGGCCATCAGAATCACCGGGCTGGCCCCTCTTAACATCATCATGGCGGCGAGCATGATGATAATAAAGACCGGGGCCGCCACCAGGCCGATGATATACACCTCGGAAATCATGCCCAGAGTCGAAATGAAATCGGTAAACATCTTTCGGTTCTCCTCCATGGCCTCCTGCGACTTGCTGATGAAATAGGTCCCCATTTCGCCGCCCGAGAGGGAGTTCGTCACCGCTCCCTGGATGAAAGTCCTCATACGCTTGGAAGGAGTTACCGAGGCCAGATTGCGCAGCGCGCTGATGAAATCAAAGCCGAGCAGCTCCACGTCCTTGACTACCAGCTTCGCCTCCTGGCTTACCTCGCCGAAGAATTCCTCCGCCCCGGCGAGTTTCTTAAAAATCAGGTAGGGAATGACGCCTATCGTGGCCATAAATGACACCCAGCCGATGGCGAAAGGCAGGCGGCCGTCTATCTTCCTGCTTCTTTCCCAGCCCCTGACCCGCGGATAAAAAACAAAAAGCAGAAAAAAAACCATAAAGCACGCCAGCACGACGATAACAACCAGAACGAGGTCGGCCAGAATCCCGGTAAAGCTGGCGGGTCTCCCGAAGACGAACCTCCATATCGGCATATAGTTGAAGAGGAAGGCCGCCGCCGCCAACGCCAAGGTAACGCAAAGAGATGAGAGCACGAGGGAATACAGGGTGGCCGTGGACAGCAATCTTTCTACGGTGATGTATGCCCTTGCCTTTATCAGGTCATTGGTCAGGAAGGAGAAACGAGCTCGCTTTCGTCTGTAGTAACCACCAAAGAGGGCTAGAGCCACTGTACCCGTCTTCACGGCATCTCTCCCCGCAGCAGCTTCTTTTCCACTTCCTCCGGGTTCCGGCTGTAGTCGAACAGCAACTGGCTCAGTGTGTAGAAATTATTTACCCCGTTTTCACACAGTCGCCTGATTATTCTCATTCTCCGGGCGAACTCCGCCGAAAACGCCTCCTCACTCATGTTGAGCTTTTCCATAGCATCCAGAAAAACCTTGGACTCGCTACTGAATTGGAAGTTACCCGCAGTATATCGGAAGACCTCATTCGTCTTGAGGGTGCCTTTTTCAAAGTCGGCATCAGTTACCTCTATCACTCTGGCGCATCTCCTGGCTCTGGTATCGCCGGTCTTTGCCATACTGACCAGCGCCACGATATCTATGCTATCAAGCAGCATCAGTGGCACATCAATCGGGGGCTTGGTCAACCTTTTCACCAGCGACTCCACTGAATCGGCGTGAAAAGTGGCGAAGGTAATATGGCCGGTGGCCATGGCCTGGAATAACGTATAGGCTTCCCGTCCCCGCACCTCTCCCACCAGCAGGTACTCGGGCCGCTGTCTGAGGGCAGTTCGGAGCAGGTCGTACATCTCTATCGTGCCCCTCTCCTCGGTATCCCTCGTAACAGATGGTATCCAGTTCTCATGGAGAAGGTTTATTTCTCTGGTATCCTCAATGCTGACTATTTTACAGTTAGGCGGTATGAACATGGAGATAGTATTAAGAAAGGTGGTCTTGCCCGATGCCGTCCCTCCAGCTATGAGAATGTTAAATCCATTTTCCACCGCCAGCCAGAAATAGACAGCCATTTCTAACGACAAAGTCCCAAGGTTTATGAGGTCTATCGGAGTAAAAGGTATCTCCCTGAATTTTCGTACCGTGAAGGTTGAACCTCTGGTAGTCACCTGACCTCCGATGCTCAATTGCAGCCGGTCCTGGCTGGGCAAAGAGGCATCCAGAAGGGGCCTGGCCAGGGAAATATGCCTGCCTGACCTCTG
>CAYTZI010000144.1:0-4855 GCA_964442335.1 uncultured Dehalococcoidaceae bacterium
ATACAGCCGACGATGATATCGGGGTAGTCGCCCGCCATTTCCATCTGCTTCATGGTTTCCTGCCCGATAATCGTCTGGTGCATCAGTACGTGGTTGAGCACGCTGCCCAGCGAGTAGTGGGTGTCCTCCCGGCCGAAGGCGTCCTCTACGGCTTCGCTGATGGCCAGGCCGAGGCTGCCGGGGCAGTCGGGGTCTTTCGCCAGCATGTCGCGCCCGGCTTTGGTATCGGGGCTCGGACTCGGCACGCAGGTAGCACCCCAGGTCTCCATCATGATGCGCCGGTAAGGCTTCTGGTTATAGCTTATCCTGACCATATAGACTTTGCATTCGATGTCGAACAGCTTGCAGGCAAAGGCCAGCGAGCTTCCCCACTGCCCGGCCCCCGTCTCGGTGGTGATACGCTTGATACCCTCGATTTTATTGTAGTACGCCTGGGCTACCGCCGTATTGGGCTTGTGGCTTCCGGGCGGGCTGGTCCCCTCGTACTTATAGTAAATCTTGGCCGGCGTGTCCAGGGCTTTCTCCAGCCGGTATGCCCGGTGCAGTATGGTCGGCCTCCACAAACGATAGACATCCCGTACTTCATCCGGGATGTCTATATACCGTTCCTGGCTGACCTCCTGCTTGATGAGTTCCATGGCGAAGAGCGGGGCAAGGTCGGCCGGGCCCAGCGGCTGCTTGGTGACCGGGTGGAGGTACGGCGGCAGCGGTACCGGCAGGTCGGCCTGGATGTTATACCACTGCTTCGGCATATCATTTTCATCGAGCAAGAATTTCGACTTGTCCATATTTCCTCCTTGTTAAAATTTACCTGTGTATTTAAAACGTCTTATTAAGATATCATGAATCGGCTTTTTATTTCCACCTCCTTATCATTACTAAGCTGAATCGAGCGCTTTGCGCATACTTGATGCGAGCTTTTTTAGCGACTCCAGCGTTTCGTCTTCTTCAATCAGCTGTATCAGTTTGCTCCCCACGATGACCCCGTCGGCGCTGGCCGCCACGCGTTTTGCCTGCTCCGCGCTGGATATCCCGAACCCCACGCACAGCGGCTGTTTCGCCTGTTTCTTTACCCTTTTTATAAAGCTTTCGAGTTCTCCGGAGAGCGTGTCCCTGGCGCCGGTGACGCCCGTCAGCGATACCAGGTAGATGAATCCCCCCGACCTTTTCCCCGCCTCCCGTATTCTCTCATCGGTGCTGGTCGGCGCCAGCATGTATATCACGTCGATTCCGCGCTTTCGCGCCGTGCCTTCCAGCTCTTTCCCTTCTTCCGGCGGCAGGTCGGGGATAATCAGCCCGTTTATCCCGGCTTTTTCACAGCTCCGGCAGAAAGCCTCGAGTCCGTAGTTGAGCACCGGGTTGTAGTAGGTCATGAAGACCAGCGGTATTTTTATCTCCCCCCTTATCTTCGCCGCCGCCTCAAGGCATGCCTCTGGTGTCGTCCCGCGCTGTAAAGCCTGGTAGCTGGCTTTCTGGATGGTGACCCCGTCCGCGAGGGGGTCGGAAAACGGTATGCCCAGCTCTATGATATCGACCCCGCTCCCCGCCAGCGCTCTGGCAATACCGGGCGTCGCTTTAATGTCCGGATAGCCCGCGGTGATATAGGCTATCAGCGCTTTGCGCCCCCCCTTGAATACGTCGGTAATCGCACTCATCTGTTCATCCCCAGCGCTTCCACGACTATTTCCAGGTCTTTATCTCCCCTCCCCGATAAGTTAACGATAATCAGTTTGTCTTTGGGCAGTCCCGCCGCCAGTCCGACGGCATAGTATATGGCGTGGGAGGGCTCCAGCGCCGGGATGATGCCCTCGGTCTCGCTGAGCAGCCTGAACCCCTCGAGCGCCTGCCCGTCGTCTACTGCGATGTACTCGGCCCGCCCGCTGTCTTTATAGAAGCTGTGCTCCGGCCCCACCCCCGGGTAGTCCAGCCCCGGCGCGATGCTGTGCGTCTCTTCTATCTGCCCGTGTTCGTCCTCGAGCAGATAGGACATCGTCCCGTGGAGCACGCCGGTCCTGCCTTTTATCAGTGTGGCCGAGTGTTTTTCCGTGGCCAGCCCGAGGCCGCCCGCCTCCACCCCGATGAATTTGACCTCTTTATCGTTGTAAAAGGGATGGAAAAGCCCGATGCTGTTGCTGCCGCCGCCCACGCAGGCGATTAAGTAATCGGGCAGTCTTCCGTAATCTTTCAGTACCTGCTGCCGGGTTTCCTTGCCGATTACCGACTGGAAGTCGCGCACCATCTTGGGGTAGGGGTGCGGCCCGACCACCGAGCCGAGCAGGTAGTGGGTGTCGCGCACGTTGCTCACCCAGTCGCGGATGGCTTCGTTGATGGCGTCTTTCAGGGTCCTGCTCCCCGACGTTACCGGCCTTACTTCCGCGCCCAGCAGCTCCATCCGGTTGACGTTGCTCGCCTGCCTGCGGATGTCTTCCGTCCCCATATAGACGATACATTCCAGCCCGAGCATCGCGCATACCGTGGCCGCGGCGACCCCGTGCTGGCCCGCCCCCGTCTCGGCAATGACGCGTGTCTTGCCCATCCGCTTTGCCAGCAGCCCCTGCCCCAGGGCGTTGTTAATCTTGTGCGCGCCGGTATGCGCCAGGTCTTCCCGCTTGAGCAGTATCTGCGCCCCGCCCGCTTTTTTCGTTAGCTGCCGCGCGTAATAGAGCGGCGTCGGCCGCCCGATATAGTCGCGGCACAGACGGTCGAATTCATCAGTAAAAGCCTTGTCGGCCATGGCTTCGGCGTACGCTTTTTCCAGCTCGTCGAGGGCCGTCATGAGCGTTTCCGGCACGAACTTCCCGCCGTACTTCCCGAAGTAACCGCGTGCGTCAGGAACCGGCATCGGCTTTCCTCACTGCCTCGATGAATTTCTTGATCTTGTTCAAATCTTTCACACCTTTCGTTTCCACCCCCGTGGACACGTCGACTCCCCACGGCGAGAGCGTCTTTATGGCCTCGGGGACGTTGGCCGGCGTCAGTCCCCCGGCGATAATGACCCGGTGCCGGCGGGCTATAGGCTGCGCCAGCTCCCAGTCGAAGGTCACGCCGGTGCCGCCGTATCTGCCCCTGGTGCTCGTATCGAGCATGATGGTGATTTTGCGCCCCTTGAGCAGCTTCAAGCCGTATTTTATATCCCTGCCGACCTTCTCCGGAGGATTGTCGCGGTTGACTCTCATAACTTTGAAAATCGGCTTTTCTATCTTGCGGCAGTACTCCCAGGACTCGTCGCCGCTGAGCTGTACGCGGTCGAGCCCGCACGCCTTGCAGACCCGGTTTACCGTACCCGCGTCCGCGTTCACGAATACCCCGACCGCTTCCACGTCCGGCTTTTCCTTTTTTAACGCCGCTATTATCTTTGCGGCGGCGCGCGGCGTTACCCGTCTGTGGCTTGGCGCGAACATCAGCCCGATGAAGTCCGCTCCCGCTTTGGCCGCGGCTACCGCCTGCTCCTGCGTCCTGATACCACAAATCTTGATTTTTGTCATGACATCAGCTCTTTCATTTTGTCCGGTATTTTTTTTGCCGTGACCAGCGCCTCGCCGATGAGCACGGCGTTCACGCCCCACCCCTCCAGTTTTTTTATGTCTTCCCTCCGGTTTATGCCGCTTTCGCTCACGACTATTTTATCGGTCGGTATGAGCGGCCTCAGCCTCTGCGTGGTGCCGTGGTCCACCTCGAACGTCCGGAGGTCCCGGTTGTTTATCCCGATTATCTCCGCGCCGCCTGCCATTGCTTTCTTTAGCTCTTCTTCGGTGTGCACTTCCACCAGGCACCCCAGCCCCAGGCTCCGGCTCAGCGCCAGCATTTTTGTAAGCTGCGCCCGTTCGAGTATGGCCGTTATCAGTAATATGGCATCGGCTCCGTAGGCGGCGGACTCGTAGACCTGGTATTCGTCGTAGATAAAGTCCTTCCGCAGCAGAGGCACGCTTACCGCGTCCTTTATCGCCGCCAGGTGCTCGAGGCTGCCCTGGAAATACTCGGTATCCGTCAAAACGGATATCGCCGCCGCCCCGTTGTCGGCGTAGGTATTCGCCAGCTCCATGGGGTCGAAGTACGGCCGCAGCACCCCTTTTGACGGCGATGCCTTTTTTACCTCGGCAATCAGCTTTATCCGGTCGCCTTTCAGGGCCTGCGCGAAATCGAGCGGCTCGTTCCGCCTGGTGATGCACTCGAGAAGGCTGGTAAGTTTTACCGCCTCTTTGTGCTGCTCCACCTCTCGCTTCTTCGCGGCGAGTATTTTATCCAGTACTGTCTTCGGCATCTTTCTGAAAACTCCAGCTCGTTTCGATAAGGCCGTAAAGTTTCTCCTTGGCTTTGCCGCTGTCGATGGCCTCTTCGGCTATTCTCGCCGCCTCTTGTATATCGTTGGTGACGTTCCCGGCCACCAGCGCCGCCGCGGCGTTCATGACGGTTATATCCCGCAGGGCCCCCTTTTTCCCGTCGAGTATCTTCAGCATGGCGGCGGCGTTCTCCATGGGTGTGCCGCCCCTTATTTCCCCCGCTTCCGCTTTATCGAGGCCGAAGCTCTTTGGGCTGACCTCGTAAGAAGTGAGTTTTTCTCCGGCGACCTCCCAGATTATCGATTTCCCGCAGATGGATATCTCATCGAGGCCGTCTCTCCCGTATACCACCAGCGCGTGCTTTATACCCAGCCGCCGCAGCACGGCGGCCAGCTTTTTCCCCAGCTCCTCGCCGGGTACCCCGAGCACGATGTGCTCGACCTGCGCCGGGTTGGTGAGCGGCCCGAGGATATTGAATATGGTGCGTATACCCATCTCTTTGCGGACCGGCGCGGCGTGCTTCATGGCCGGATGATAGACCGGGGCGAACATGAAGCCTATGCCCGTTTTTTCGA
>CAYTZI010000145.1:0-4789 GCA_964442335.1 uncultured Dehalococcoidaceae bacterium
CTCCCCCTTCCCTTGCCAAGGGAAGGGGGACACAGGGGGATAGGTTACTGGATTCCCGATCAGGTCGGGAATGACGAGATAATGAGATTGCCGCGTCGTCCTTCCGATAACAGAAGGGCTCCTCGCAATGACAGGAAAGAACTAAGTTAAAGGCCCAATCCCCAGCCCGCTCATAATCGCCAGCATTACCGCCGCCGCCATCACCGAGCCTATCTGGCCCCCCGTGTTCGCCCCCACCGCGTAGAACAGCAGGAAGTTCCGCGGGTTGGCTTTCTGCCCCTCCTTCTGCACCACCCGCGCCGACATCGGGAACGCGGAAGTCCCCGCCGCCCCCAGCAGCGGGTTTATCTTGCCTTTGGTTATCACCCGCATCATCTTGCCCAGCAGCATGCCCGTCACCGTGTCCAGCGAAATCGCCAGGAAGCCCAGCAAAAACACGAGTATCGTCTGCCATTGCAGGAAGTTACCGCCCAGCATCGACGCCCCGATGCACAGTCCCAGCAGCAGCGTCACCGTGTTGGCTATCGTGTTCTGAGAGACGTCCACCAGCCGGCTGACCACTCCGCTCTCTTTGAGCAGGTTGCCGAGCATCAGCATCCCCATCAGCGGCGCCCCCATCGGCGCTATCAGTATCGTGATGATACCGGCGACTATCGGGAAGAGGATTTTCACCCGCTGGGAGACCTGCTTTTCGCCGGGGGGCATGAGGGTCGCCCGCTCTTTCTTGGTCGTCATCGCCCGCATGATGGGCGGCTGGATTATCGGCACGAGGGCCATGTAAGAGTAAGCGGCGATGGACACCGCCGGCAGCAATTCCCGGGCGAACTTGGACGTCACGTATATCGCCGTGGGGCCGTCGCACGCGCCGATTATCGCTATCGATACCGCTTCCTGCCGCGCGAAACCTAAAGCCAGCGCTAGAAGAAGCGTGATAAAGATGCCGAACTGCCCCGCCGCCCCGAAGATGAGGACGACCGGATTGGCCAGCAGCGGGCCGAAGTCTATCATCGCCCCCAGCCCCACGAACAGCAGCACCGGGAAAATCTCGGTGAGTATCCCGGAGACATAGAGCAGGTTGATGACCCCGCCCTGGTCCTGGGCGGAGAGCTGCCCGAGGGGCAGGTTCCCTAAGACTACCCCCGCCCCGATGGGTATCAGCAGCAGGGGTTCGATTTTCCGCCCTATCCCCAGGTAAAGGAGAACGCACCCGATGAGTATCATGACGGCGCTTTGCCAGGACAGGTTGAGGAAACCCTGTCCCAGGCTGTTCAGCGTGTCTAAAAATACGTCCATCGTTGGTTATGTCAGGTTTTTCCCTGGTCCTGGTCTTCTCTCTTGAAAGGAAAAAGCTTGTTGAGGAGGCGTATCAGCAGCGTCAGCAGGTAAAGCGTGATGAACGTTACCGCCATTCCCGCCACCATCATCGTCAGACCGAATTCAAGGTCGCTCATATCAATACTCAATCACCGCTATCTTTTCGCCGGGCTTGACCACCTGCTCCTCTTTCACCCCTATCTCTATCACCGTGCCCCCCACCGGCGCGAGAATCGGGTTTTCCATCTTCATGGACTCAAGCATGCAGATGACGTCGCCCTCTTTTACCGCCTCCCCCACCTCCACGTTCACGGTAATTATTTTACCGGTAATGGGCACTTCTATCGTTTCTCTGGCCAATCTGATGCTCCTTTGATAAAACTAAAGGCGGTGGTTTCACTTTCGCTACTACCACCGCCCCATTATACAGGAGTCACGTCTGCAAGTCACGCAGTATCTAGCCCGTTGCCGCCCCCACGGGTATGTTCGGCAGCGGGAAATCGTCCTGCGATTCTATCGTTAGCTCGTCGTCCTTGATATCGATGACCACGTACGACACGTAGGCGTTTTCCTCGATTTTGTACTCGTTCTCTTTTACTTTGCCTTTGGTATCTTTAATGTGGTCTTTTATTGTCTTCTCTACCTCGTATTTGAGGCTTTTCTTCGCGAAGACGTTAACGCCGTCCCCGCTCTTCTCCGCCGCCAGGATATCCGGTATCTCGTTGACCTCTTTAAAGATGTCTTCGATTAGCTCCGGCTTCTTGACAGCGGCTTTGACCACATATACGCGCTCGAAGGTCTTGAACTCCTCGCGCAGCACCGACTCCGACAGGCGGTCTTCGACCATGTTCTGGATGGTGCGGCGCAGCGGTCTGGCGCCGTATTCCTCGCTGTAGCCTTTTTCCCCGAGGAAGTCCTTGGCGGCGTCGGCGACGGCCAGCTTTACTTCCTTCTCGGCGAGCTGCTTGCTTACCGTCGATAACATCAGGTCGACGATTGACCTTATCTGCTCTTTGTCGAGGGCGTGGAACACGACCACTCCGTCGACGCGGTTGAGGAACTCGGGCCGGAAGCTCTTTTTAAGCTCGTTGAGCAGGTTGTCCTTCATTCTCTCGTAGGACTGCTCGCGCGTTCTGGCTTCGTCGCCGTGCTGGGTGAAACCGAGCGTGGTGCCCTTACGTATCGTTTCCGCGCCGATGTTGCTCGTCATGATGATGATGCTGTTGCGGAAGTCCACCCGCCGTCCCTTGGCGTCGGTAAGATGTCCGTCGTCGAATATCTGCAAAAGCAGGTTGAAAACATCCGGATGGGCTTTCTCAATCTCGTCGAGCAGTATGCAGCAGTAGGACTTGCGGCGCACCGCCTCGGTGAGCTGGCCGCCCTCGTCATAGCCGACGTATCCCGGAGGCGCACCCACCAGGCGCGATACCGCGAACTTCTCCATGAACTCGGACATGTCGATGCGGATAAGGCTGTCCTCGCTGCCGAACATGAACTCGGCGAGCGCCCTTGCCAGCTCCGTTTTGCCCACGCCGGTGGGCCCCAGGAATATAAAGTTGCCGATGGGCCGCCGCGGGTCTTTAAGTCCCGCCCGCGCCCGCCGGATGGCTTTGGCTATCGTGTCAACGGCCTCGTCCTGCCCGACTATTCGCTTGTGGATCACATCTTCCATGTTGAGCAGGCGGCTCGTCTCATCGCCGGCGAGCTGTACCACGGGGACCCCGCTCCACATGCTCACCACCTCGGCGATGTCTTCTTTGGTAACGACCACCTCTTCCTGCTCCTGCTCGCTGCGCCACTCGGCTTCAAGCTGTTTTATCTTTTCGTCTATCTGAAGTTCCCGCTCGCGCAGTTCCGCCGCGTAATCGTACTGCTGTGTCGCCAGCGCCGCGTCCTTGTCCTTGCGGATATTGTCGCCCTGCTCTTTGGCCTGCTTGAGCGTGACGGGCATGGTGCGGTGCCGTATTCTTACCCTGGACGCAGCCTCGTCCACGAGGTCGATGGCTTTATCGGGAAGGAAGCGGTCGGGTATGTAGCGCGATGCCAGGTTGGCGGCGGTGCTTAGAGCTTCGTCGCTGATGGTAAGGTGATGGTGCTGCTCATAGCGCTCCTTGATGCCCTTGAGTATGTCCATCGTCTCGTCGACCGATGGCTCCTCGACGAGCACCGGCTGGAAGCGGCGCTCGAGCGCCGGGTCCCTCTCCACGTACTTGCGGAAATCGTCGAGGGTCGTGGCGCCGATGCATTGGAGCTCGCCCCTGCCGAGCGACGGCTTTAAGATGTTGGCGGCGTCTACCGCGCCTTCGGCGGCGCCGGCGCCCACCATCGTATGGAACTCGTCGATAAAGATAACGCAGTTGCCGGCGGTCTTTATCTCGTCGATTATCTTCTTTAAACGCTCTTCGAACTCGCCGCGGTACTTGGTGCCGGCCACCAGCGACCCCATGTCCAGGGCTATCAGGCGCCTGTCTTCGAGTGTCTCGGGGACGTCCCCGGAGACGATTCTGTGCGCCAGCCCTTCCACGATGGCCGTCTTGCCCACGCCCGGCTCGCCGATGAGCGCCGGGTTGTTTTTGGTGCGCCGACTCAGTATCTGGATGAGCCGTTCGATTTCTTTATGGCGCCCGATAACGGGGTCGAGCTTGCCCGCCCGTGCGGCCGCCGTGAGGTCTATGCCGAGCTGGTCTAAAGCGGGCGTCCGGCTGCTGCTGCGGGTCATCCGCGCTTTCGGCGTGCCCTGTGTTAAGATATGGGCCGTTTCCGCGCGGGCCCTCTCCAGCGTTATGCCGAAGCTGTCGAGCACGCTTGAGGCCACGCCTTCGCCTTCACGTAAGAGACCGAGCAGAAGGTGCTCGGTGCCGATATAGTTGTGGCCCATCTGCCGCGCTTCGTCGATGGCGAGTTCGATGACCTTCTTGGCTCTGGGCGTCAGCCCCGTTTCCCCGCTGCCGGGTTTTTCACCGCGCCCTATGATAAACTCCACCGCCGAGCGCACCTTGCCGAGTCCGATGCCCAGGTTGGTCAGGACCCTCGCGGCGACTCCCTCTTCCTCGCGCACCAGCCCGAGCAATATATGCTCGGTACCGATGTAGCTGTGGTTGAGACTGCGTGCCTCTTCCTGCGCTATGGTGAGCACGCGGCGGGCTCGTTCCGAAAACTTCTCAAATCTGCTGGCCATATGTCCCCTCTTTTCCCTTCTCGCCCCGTTTCTACCTCAACCGGGGCCGGCCCTCAACCTGCCGAAGGGCTTCCCTGCTCCGCGCCGTTTCCTGCGGAGACCCCTCTAAGCTTTATAATATTATAATCTATATGGCAAAGCAAGAAATGCAGACTGTTTGTAATATTCAGTTGGTCGTTGAAGCAGCCCTTAAGTATTTAGCCTTCTGGCAATGGCATATTTTCCACAAAGGGTTGCCCCCTCAGTATCGTCTGCGCTGGGGAGTTTCACTTCCGTGTTCGGGATGGGAACGGGTGG
>CAYTZI010000146.1:0-4588 GCA_964442335.1 uncultured Dehalococcoidaceae bacterium
CGGTCCCCCGGATGTTATAACAATTTAATCTTTCCCCCGGTTTTCTCCTCCCCGGAACATAACCGCGGCTGTTTTCATACGTTATAATATGTGTATAGCATATTTTCACAGGGGGTGACCCATGAAGAAATTCGTTTTTCTGGCTCTGACAATAATAATCCTGGCTTCAAGCATGGTGGCCTGCAGCGCCCCGCCCGCGGAAGCCGTCGATGTGGTGCAATCGGACAAGCCGCGCGATACATCCCCCCCGGCTGTCGCTACGGACATCGATAAGCTGGTGGAAGGCAACAGCGCCTTCGCTTTCGACCTTTATCAGGCGCTTAAGGGAGAAGAAGGCAATATCTTCTACTCTCCCTACAGCATATCGATGGCGCTGGCGATGACCTACGGCGGTGCTCGCGGCGACACCGAGCGGCAGATGGCCGACGCCATGCGGTTCCTCCTTCCTCAGGACCGGCTCCATCCGACTTTCAACAGTCTCGACATAGCTCTGGCGAGCCGCGGCGAAGCGCAACAGGATGAAGGCTTCCGGCTGCACATCGCCAACAGCATATGGGGCCAGCAGGGATTCAAGTTCCTCGACTCATACCTCGACCTCCTCGCGGAGAACTACGGCGCCGGCCTGAGAGTCATCGATTTCATAAAAAACACCGAGCTTGCCCGCCAGACCATCAACGACTGGGTGAGCGAGCAGACGGAGCAGAAGATTAAGGACCTGATTCCGCAGGGCGCCATAAACGAGGCGACGCGCCTGGTGCTGGCCAACGCTATCTACTTCAACGCCGCCTGGGCGTATCCCTTCTACGAGGAGAGCACTTTTAACGGCGATTTCTTCCTGGTCGACGGCGGCAAGGTGACCGTCCCCATGATGCACCAGACGGAGTCTTTCGGGTACGCCGAGGGGGCAGACTACCAGGCCGTGGAGCTGCCCTATGACGGCGATGAGCTGTCCATGGTCATCCTGCTGCCCAGGCAGGGGTTATTCAATCAATTCGAGGCAGCGCTGAACAGCCAGGTAGTGGAAAGCATTATCGAGGAAATAAGGTATAGAGAGGTCGCTCTTTCCATGCCCAAATTCTCTTACGAATCCAGCTTCGGGTTGAAGCAGGCACTAACCGCGCTGGGCATGGGCGACGCTTTCGCTCCAGGGGCAGCGGACTTTTCCGGCATGGACGGCGCGAAAGACCTCTTTATCCAGGACGTGGTGCACAAGGCTTACATATCCGTCGACGAGGCCGGTACCGAAGCGGCGGCCGCCACCGGCGTGATTGTGGGTCTGACGGCGATGCCCGATACCGTCCAGGTGGATATCGACAGTCCCTTTATCTTCCTCATCCGCGATATCGAGACGGGGACGGTGCTGTTCGTTGGCCGCGTGATGAATCCCGCGCTCTAAAGCCGGGTTGCGTAAAAAGGGTGCGCAGGCTTGTCTCAAGCCTGCGCACTTATTTTTTGCCTCTTCCCTTTGTCCGCCAGTCCCAGGTTACGTACTATTTCCGTGACCACGTCGACCTGGTTGAGGGTGTAGAGGTGGAGATGCGGCACACCGTGCGCTAACAGGTCGGCGCACTGCGCGGTGGCCATTTCTATCCCCACTTTTTTAGCTTCGGCGGCGTTGCCGCCCGCCTTATCAAAAGCCTGGATGGTGCGTTCGGGAAGGGTGGCCCCGCACTTTTTGCTGAACTGTATCATCCTCTGGATGTCGGTAATCGGCATGATGCCGGGTATGATGGGCACCCTTATGCCCGCCTTTATAGCCCTCTCGAGGAAGCTATAGAAGAAGCGGTTATCGAAGAACATCTGCGTGATGGCGAAGTCCGCCCCGGCGTCGATTTTCTGCTTCGTGTATTTTATGTCCATCTCCAGGCTGGGCGATTCGCTGTGTCCTTCCGGGTAGACGCCCACGGCTATGGAGAAGGCGGACATGGAAGCGGCCAGGCTGACCAGGTCTTTGGCGTGGCACATGCCGTCCTCCGGCGAGACAAATTGCTCCGTGCCTTCCGGCGGGTCTCCACGCAGCGCCAGCACGTTCTCCACGCCCATTTTCCGGTAGTCTTCCAGGATTCTCCTGAGCTCGTCCCTGCTCTGGTCGACGCAGGTAAGGTGCGGCATGGGGACGAGGGATGTTTCCGCCAGTATGCGCCCGATAACATACCTGGTGTTCTTGGCGGCGCTGCCCCCCGCCCCGTATGTCACGGAAACGAATTCCGGTTTAAGGACGGCCAGCCTGTCGATTTTTACCAGCAGCCTGTCCTCGCCTTCTTTGTCCTTCGGCGGAAAAAACTCGAAGGATATGCCCCGCCTTTTTTCTTTCAGCATCTGCCCTATTTTCATTTTTCGCCTTCTCTTTCTTCCATTTATTACCTGTAATCGAATTCTAGTTCACCGGCGATGCCAAAGTCATAAAACGGATGGCGGAAAAATTACATTACTATGACATTTTTCCGGGCGCTTCTAAAACGTGATAGATTTGTAACTATTTTAGCGTTCATTTTATAACTATTTCACCAGCCGCTCAGTAGAATATTGGCACTGAAATCCAGAGAGGCACGATATGGCTGATATCCGCATATTGTCTCACAGCGGCGAACCATTCAAAGACCGGAAAGAGGCCGGCAGGCTTCTGGCTGCGGCGCTTGAAGCGTACCGCGATAAAAACGCGGTTATCCTGGGAATACCGCGGGGCGGCGTTGTCGTTGCCCGGGAGGTGGCGCGCGGGCTCGGCGCCGAGCTGGACGTGGTCCTTTCCCGCAAGCTGCGCACGCCCGGCGAGGAAGAGCTGGCGATGGGCTCGGTGTCCGAGGACGGCAGGGTATTTCTCAATAACGAGGTGGTCGGCGAGCTGGGAATCTCCGCGGTTGAAATCGAGGAAGAGACGGCGCGGCAGCTGGAGGAAATCAAGCGCCGGGCCGAGCTTTTGCGCCGCGTACGTCCCAGGGTGCCTCTGCGCGGCAGGCTGGTCATCGTTACCGACGACGGCGTGGCTACCGGGGCGACCACCCAGGTTGCCCTCCGGGCGGTCAGGATGGAGCAGCCGCAAAAGCTGGTCGCCGCCATGCCCGTGGCGCCCGAGGAGACCATCCTGAGGCTTGCCGGAGATGCGGATGAAGTCCTTTGCCTGCGCGTACCTCCGTTCTTCTCGGCGGTAGGGCAGTTTTACGAGCAGTTCTACCCGGTGGACGTTGAAGAGGTGCTTTATCTCCTGAGAAGCGAAGGGGCGGAAAGGCGAACGGGGGAAGAGTAAAGATAGGCCGGCACGGATAATCTGTCCGCACCGCGAACAATTTAGGTACTGTTTGCATATGGTTGATTTCTAATACTCACCCCCTTTATCCCCCTCTTGAACAAAGGGAAGAAAATCCTCCTCACTCCCCCTTTACGAAAGGGGGACGAAATGCCCGCGAACGGGGCGTATAAGAGGGGTCACAACCCCTCTTTCTTTTCCCTCCCCTCTACAGCCATAAATACCCGTGAAGGCCTACGACGCTTCAGGCTGGAGAGGGGACACAGGGGTGAGGTTAGCACCGACAACCAAATGCAAACACAGCCACGGTTTATCGGACCTGGCGGTGCTGGCGGCGGAAAGTTATCATGCTGCTGGCGTGTCTGGGGAAGGCGGCATCGGGCGGTTTTGCTGCATGGCTTTCAGAACTGGTGGCGCTGGAAGGCTCTCGCACAGGGATTGTCTCGTCTTTCGTTTTTTCACCTTTCGGCGGTTCTTCCGGTTTTTCTGATACCGGGGGCTGCCCGGAGAGGCGCGCCTTATTGAGCGCGTTGCCGATGAGCCCGCCTATAACCATAACGAGGTCGGCAGTCTCTTTGCGGAACCGTTTTTTATGGCGCGAGGCGACCCCCAGCACGCCGTGGACGCGGTAGGTCAATAGCGGCGCCGCCACCAGCCATCTGTAGCCGGCCGAGCGGAAAGAGGACAGACCGTACAGGCCGTCGTTGGAGAGGTTCGGTATAACGATATGGTCGCCCAGGCCGACGACCTGCCGGGTGAAAACATCGTCCATGTCCATCGAGGACATCTCGGCCCGCATGGCCGGGCTGAAGCCGCGCTCCCCGGCAAGGCTCAGCGATTTTTTCCTGGCGTTGACGGTCTGCACCCAGCAGCACTCAACCTCGAGGACCTGCGTCAGCGTGTCTAATGTCATATTTATGAGCTTTTGGGGCTCATTGGAGAGGGACAGCACCTCGTTGATATCCCTGATGGCGGCGAAGACGATTTCGTTCTTAATCTGCGCACCCTCGATAGCTGAATAAATGCATCACTTCATAGAATTGTTCACGGGAAATCCGCGTGCTATTTGTCACTATTCTATGACAAATGTCAGTAAAAGTCTACAGGAGATACTGAACATTTTTACTTTTAAAAAATTTTCTAATATATTATTATCACAAGTAGCGACATATTCCAAATTTTACAGGAGGTGTCCATGGAGCTACATGAAATGCTTTCGGGGGCTTACGCGGGGATTTTACGGACGCTGGAATACACGCTGGAAGGCCTGACGGTCGAAGACATTAACTGGCAGCCGAAGCCGGACTCCTACAGCATCGGCTGGCTGGTCTGGCACCTGACCCG
>CAYTZI010000147.1:0-4588 GCA_964442335.1 uncultured Dehalococcoidaceae bacterium
TTTTTTTTTGCCCCCCCCGTATTTTTTTTGTTGGGGGGTTTTGGGGGGGTTGCCCCCGCCCTTCGACGGGCTCAGGATGACCCTTCGACAAGCTCAGGGTGAGCGTATCCTGTACTATACCTAACTATTTCTACTTAGCTATAGCTTACCGACCGTAAACATTAATACGCAGAAACACGATAAAGGCGGACGCCCAAAGCCGACACGGCTAAGCACTACAAACGAGATGCTAGTCCTTAGCCGAGTCCCGCTTGGCCCGGGAAATCACGTCGCTGGCCCTTTCCTTGAGCTGCCCGGCCTTCTCCCTCAGTAAAGCGCGGGTCTCCTTTCCGGCCTTGGGAGCGTACATAAACCCGATGGCTACCCCGGCCACGGCCCCGATAATAAAACCGATAAGGAAACTGCTGCCTCCTTCTCTTTCGCCCATTTCAGTCTTCCTCCTCTCTTTTGATAAAGCGGTTAACGAAACCCACCGCCTGCCGGACCCCCTGAACGAAAGAGACAACCTGCGCCAGCGGCCCGGCGAGCTCGTTTTCCACGGCGGTAGAAACGTGCGCCACGGTACGGGCAGTCTGCTTCATGGAATCGAGGAGCGGTCTGAGACGGAAATAAAACAAAAACGCCAGCACCACCAAGATAATGACCGCCACCGTCGCGCCCAGGCCGAAGATACATATAACAAGGTCACGAAACCACTCAATACTCACGGTCGCTACCCCCATTTCCAGTAGTAGTAATCAGCATTGTAACCCGCCAGAGCCCAATCTGTAAAGTCGGGGCATCCCGCAGCTAAAAATCGACAGGGGGGAAACGCCCCACCGGCTCCAGATGCCGGGTATCGTTATGGGCGATGAGCACCACCCTGCTACCATCGTAAACGAAACGCGAAATGCCGCCGGTATCAAGCTGAAAGCTCCAGACAGAGGAATTATTCAGTCCCAGCAGGGAGCAGATGACCACCTTAAAGACAAGGCGGTGCGACACGAAAACCAGACGCCCCCCGCCGCAACGCACCACCGCGTCCTCAATAAAAGGCATGACGCGCGACCTGACATCCTCCAGGGTCTCGCCGCCGGGGAACCTCACCTGCTCCGGCGTATCGAGCCAGTCCTGGTAGAGCTCGGGGTATTTTTCCCCGACCTCCCTAACGGTCAGGCCCTGCCACTCCCCGCAATCGATATCATTAAGGCCTGCGGCGACCGTTACCTCCAGGCCATGAGGGGCGGCTATAGCCGCGGCGGTCCTGACGGCCCTCTGGAGGGGGCTGGAATAGACGGCATCTATCTTATCGCGCCCAAGATACTTTGCGAGCAGCTCAGCCTGCCGGAGGCCGGTACCATTCAAAGGCACGTCGGCGCGGCCGCGGAAAATCCTCTCCGTATTCCAGTCGGTCTCCCCGTGGCGGGCCAGAATAATCTCTAACAAGGACGTCATCTACTTCGGTTTTTCCTCTATTTTCTCCACCTCGATGGTGCACTCGGTGGCGAGGGCGGCGAAAGCACCGATAGCCGCCAGGATGGGCGCCGCGAGAATGCCTATAGCCGCCACCGGCGCGCCGATACTCAGGGGGATTTCAATAATGGTACGCTCTTTATGAATCAGGCGGACGGTGCGGATATTGCCCTCGTGGATAAGCTGCTTGATTTTCTGAACGACCTGGTCACCGGAAATAGTATATTTTTCTGTCTCAGCCATACGTACCTCCTCGACCTAAAGCATATTAGACGGGCGCTTAGCAGCGTGTCAAGTTGGAGATAAAAAACAAGATACAAGATACAAGATACAAAAACCAAATCAAATCTCAAATCTCATCCTTCGACAGGCTCAGGATGAGCGGGAAATGAAAGGTAAGAAAAGGATGAGACGAGGGCGGCAGGGTGGGACAAGACGAGATGGAATAAAAGGGGATGAAACGAGGGGGGAGGAGATAAAAACAAGATACAAGATACAAAAACCAAGGAATATCCGGTATCAATTTTCGATTGAAGTAAGGTATTCCTTCAGCCACTCCAGGGCCGCGGTGGCGGCGGCCATCTTGTTTTGAGAGCGGTCGCCGTGGAGCTCAAGTTTACGATGAAAGACGCCGTCCCGTGCGGCCAGTCCGAGATAGAAAAGCCCCACCGGCTTGCCGGGGGCAGCGCCGCCCGGGCCGGCGATGCCGGTATCCGAGATACATATGTCCACTCCCAGCACCTCCCTGCCTCCGGACGCCATCTCCCCGGCGACCTGAGGAGAGACGGCACCATGTTCCTCCAGCGTGGACGGCTTAACGCCGATTACATTTATTTTAACATCGTTGCTGTACGAGATGACCGACCCCCGAAAATAGTCGGAGCTGCCGGGGACGCCGGTGATGAGATGGGATATAAGGCCTCCGGTGGCCGACTCGACCGCGCCCAGGGTGAAGCTATGACGTTTCAGTAGTTTACCGATTTCCTCAGCGAGAGCGTTCATGTGCCCTCCTTAATAAAATCAAACATCAAAAACCAAAAACCAAACTCCTCCCACCGCCACTGGATTCCGGCTTTCGCCGGAATGACAAGCGAGACTAGAGCAAAGGAAAAACGTTCTTCTTGATGAAATCGAAGTTAGCCGCTACCTTTCCGGCACCGATGATGACGCCCATGTGACCGGGCAGGAGGTACTCGATGTCAAGCAGAGAGAGGCGCTCGATGGACTTTTTCAGAGCCTCACCGTCCCCTCCGGGGAGGTCGACGCGGCCGGTGTTCATCTCGAAAAGGACATCGCCGCAGACAAGCACCTTCGCCGCCCTATCGTAAAAGCAAACGCAGTCCGGCGAGTGCCCCGGCGCGGGAAGCAGCTCAAGTTCAATACCGCCGATGCTCAAAAGACCGGCATCGAGCAGATAATCCCCGGTAAACTCCGCAGGCTCCATGTCGAAAAGCCGGGCACCGTCCACGACCACCAGGCGGTAGTTCTCCTTCTGGACGGGATGGAGGGCGATTTTAGCGGAGGAAAGCTTCTTGAAAGCCTCGTTGGCGCCGCAGTGGTCCACGTGGAGGTGGGTGTTAACGATAACGCCGATACCGGAGGGGTCGATGCCGTCCCGCCGCATACCGTCGAGTCGCGACGCCAAGAAGTCCGGATTACCGGGGTCGATGATAACGCCGGGGCTGCCCGTAAAGACATACGTATTGCAGTCCAGCATGCCCTGTTCCGGATAGAAGTATAGATTATTTGCCAGTTTCATGATATATTATCTCCAAAGCACAGAATACCCGCAGCTATTATATCTTAAAGCAAGCGCGGTAATAAAACCAAGGAGGGCAAAATGGGCATCTTCGCGGCCATACTGGGAATCATAGGCGCGCTCTGCGGCGTAATGGGCATCCTCGACGCCGCCGACGTCCTCCCGAGCGATATGGGCCTGACGACGGTCAGCTGGTCGTTCTGGCTGATGCTGGCGGGCGTACTGCTCCTGGGGACGATAGCCCTGCTACTCGGGCGTACACCGGGACAGGGCGGAGGCGACTAGCCGGGCGCCAATGAGGCGGACTTGAAGGGAAAAAACGACCGTCTGACGATAAAGGTAAGTCCCAACGCCAGCCGGAGCGGGATAGCGGGCGTACGCGACGGCGTTTTACAGATAAGGGTCGCCGCGCCGCCGGTGGAAGGTAGAGCCAACAAGGAACTGATAGAGGTCCTCGCCAAAGCGCTCGGAGTCAGGAAGTCGGCGATAAGGATAATCAAGGGGCAGACGGGACGGAACAAAGTAATAGAAATTGAGGGGATGAGTGGCGAGGAAATAATAACCAAGATACAAAAACCAAATCAAATATCAAATCTCATCCTTCGACGGGCTCAGGATGAGCGGGAAATGAAAGGTAAGTAAAGGATGGCACGAGGGCGGCTGGGTGGGATAAGACGAGAAAGAATAAAAAGGGATGAGGTGAGGTATGGATTCCAGCCTGCGCTGGAATGACAGCGAGAAATGAGGGGGGAATAAGAGAGGGGGGCTTTACAGCCCCCCTTCATTGTTCTAGCCCCAGGATTTATGCCTTTTTCTTCTTCTTGCGCCACCAGGTGAAGTACAGGATTATCAGAATAGCAATCCACAGCGGGCTGAAATAGCCGAGCCAGATAAACACGTTAGCCAGGAAATGACCGAAAGCCACCAGGCCATTCCAAGCGCTGTGCGCGGTATTGCCGGCATCCCAAGAAGTAAGAACGGTAATATAGTCGGTCCGGACGGCACTCGCCGTATGCTCCTTATCGTCTTTGATGTTCAGGGTAACGGTATAAACGCCGTCGTCGCGGTAAGAGTGGACGGGATTGCGCTCGGTGCTGGTCTGACCGTCGCCGAAATCCCACTCGTAAGAATAGGGGGCGAAACCGCCGGCGACGTTAGCCTCGAAGCGGATGCCCTCGCCTTCCTTAACGGTGCGGGACATGGCGGTGAACTCCACGGTCAGTTTGGACTGCTCCAGAGAAGCGCTGATGGAAGACAGCGCCGCGCTCTCCTCCAGATACTGCATGCGGCCTCTGGTCTGCTCGATATCCTGGCGGGTCCGGACGAGCTCCTTCTGGACTTCCAGTATCTCGTCGACGGTGCCCGCCTTTTGCATAA
>CAYTZI010000148.1:0-4560 GCA_964442335.1 uncultured Dehalococcoidaceae bacterium
GGCACGGTAGGCGATATCGAGGGGCAGCCCTTCCTCGAAGCCATCCGGCAGATGCGCAACGACGTCGGTAAAAACAACGTGTTTTATATCCACGTCACTTTTCTCCCCTACCTGCAATCGACGCAGGAGCTAAAGACCAAGCCCACGCAGCACAGCGTGAACGAGCTGCGCGGCATGGGCATCCAGCCGGACGCCATCCTCTGCCGCGCCGATTATCCCATAGCGGAAAGCCTGCGGGACAAAATAGCGCTCTTCTGCGACGTCGAAAAGCAGGCGGTGATTCCGCTGACCACCGCAAGCACGATTTACGAGATACCGCTGATGCTCGAAGACTGCGGTTTCGGGCAGCTTATCGTGGACAAACTGGGAATAAGCAAGCGCGAGGCCGACCTCAGCGAATGGCGGGCGCTCGTGGAGCGCATCAAAACGCCCCACGAGCCGGTCAATATAGCGCTCGTCGGAAAATACGTAGAGCTCAACGACGCCTATTACTCCGTCCGCGAGGCGCTTTACCACGCCGCGCTGCACCACGACAGGTCGCTCAATCTCTTCTGGGTGCAGTCCGAGGAGCTCGATAAAGACGAAGTGGAAAACGCGCTGCGCACCGCCCAGGGAATCATTATCCCGGGCGGCTTCGGCCTCAGGGGCATCGAGGGGATGATAAATGCCGCCAGGTACGCCCGCGAGAACAAGATACCGTACCTGGGCCTGTGCCTGGGGATGCAGGTCATGACGATAGAGTTCGCCAGGTACGTGTTCAACTCGGAAGAGCCGAACTCCACCGAGTTCGACCCGGACACGAAATACCCGGTGATAGACTATATGCTGGAACAAAAGACGCTCCAGACCAAGGGCGGCAACATGCGCCTGGGGAACTACCCCTGCCGCCTGGTCGATGACACAAGAGCCGCCAGAGCCTACGGGCAGTCGCTGGTGCAGGAACGGCACCGCCACCGGCTGGAGTTCAATAACAAGTACCGGGCCGAGCTGGGCGAAGCCGGCATGATTTTCAGCGGGCTTTCGCCGGACGACATGCTCGTGGAGATATGCGAGCTGCGCGACCACCCCTGGATGGTGGGCTGCCAGTTCCACCCCGAGTTTGTCTCGCGGCCGGGCCGGCCCCACCCCCTCTTCCGCGACTTTATCGGCGTGGCCGAGGACGTGTTCCGCGAGGGAGCGCAGCCGCCGCTGCCGCTGGAAACCGGCTAGGAGGAGATATGCAGATATTCCTGGATACCGCCAATATGGTTCGACAAGCTCACAATGAGCGGACTGTAATTGTTCTTTAAGGAGTAATTATGCAAATTTTCCTGGATACCGCCAATATAGAGCAGATAAGGCAGGCCGCCGCGCTGGGCGTCATCGCCGGGGTGACCACGAATCCGTCGCTCCTGGCCAAAGAGGGCCACGCGGACTATGAAAGAGCGACCAAAGAAATCTGCGAAATCGTTGACGGGCCGGTATCCGTGGAGGTGCTCTCCGAGGACGCTAAAACCATGATAAAAGAGGCGCGGACCAAAGCCGCCTGGGCGCCCAACGTAAATATCAAGATACCGGTCACCGCGGAAGGGCTTAAAGCCACCAGAGCGCTGAGCGAGGAAGGCATCGAGGTAAACATGACGCTATGCTTTTCCCCCAACCAGGCGCTGCTCGGAGCGCTGGCCGGGGCCGCATATGTCAGCATCTTCATCGGCAGGCTGGACGATATTGGGCAGGACGGGATGCAGGTGGTGGAAGATACCTTAACGATACTGGGCAATTACCCGGAGCTGGACGCGCAGCTGATAGCCGCGAGCATACGCCATCCCATGCACGTTACCTCCGCCGCCATGATGGGGGCGGATATAGCCACCGTGCCCTACGCAGTGCTGATGCAGATGCTGCAGCACCCTCTGACCGATACCGGCATCAAGCGCTTCCTGGCCGACTTCCAGGGCGCGGCAAAAAAAGCAACAAAGAAAGGACCATAAATACCCTTCCCCCCGGGGAAACGGGACAGAGTGAGGTGGAACCATGAGCATGAACAACGAGACCAACACCAACATCGGGGCGAGCGCGAACAACGAGAGCAACACGGAAAATCAAACGAACAATAGCACCAATGCAAGCGCCGCCAGCCCGAACCAGGTCGCCAGCGCGAGCAGTCCCGGCGCGGGAACCACAACCGCGAACATGAGCATGTCCGAGCTGGAGACCAAGACCAAAGAAGAGCTGGTGGAGATGGCCAAGGAGAAGGGCATCGCCACGCCCGCCACGATGAAAAAGCACGACATCGTCATGCGCCTGCTGGAAACGCAGACCGGCGAGCAGGGCAATATCTTTTGCAGCGGCGTCCTGGAAATCATGGCGGACGGCTACGGCTTCCTGCGGCAGGAGACGCTGCTGCCCAGCCAGACGGACGTCTACATATCGCCTTCACAGATTAGGCGTTTCGGCCTGCGCAACGGCGACCTCGTTACCGGGCAGGGCAGGCCGCCCAAGAGCAACGAGAAATACTACAGCCTTTTACAGGTGGTCGCCATAAACGAACTGGACCCGGAGGTAATCAAGGGACGGCAGCCGTTTGGCTCGCTGACGCCCACCTTCCCCGACCGCCTCATCAACCTAGAGCACTCCCCCACCGACCTCTCCACCCGGCTCATCAACCTCATCGCGCCCATAGGGCGTGGCCAGCGCGGCCTGATTGTCTCGCCGCCCAAAGCCGGTAAAACGCTGCTGCTGAAATCCATAGCCAACGCCATCTCCAATACCTACGAAGACATCCACCTCATGGTCTGCCTCATCGGCGAGCGCCCGGAGGAAGTGACGGACATGAAGCGTTCGGTCAAGGGCGAGGTCATCGCCGCCACGTTCGACGAGCTGGTGGAGAACCAGACGCGCGTGGCGGAACTGGGACTGGAACGCGCCAAGCGCATCGTGGAAAGCGGCAAGGACGTGGTGATATTGCTCGACGGCGTGACGCGCCTGACGCGCGCTTACAACCTGGCAATGCCCTCCAGCGGACGAACACTATCCGGCGGCATCGACCCCGCCGCTTTGCACCCCGCCAAGCGTTTCTTCGGGGCGGCGCGCAACACGGCGGAGGGAGGCAGCCTTACCATCATCGCCACCTGCCTCATCGATACGGGCAGCCGTATGGACGACCTCATCTACGAGGAGTTCAAGGGCACGGGCAACATGGAACTGCACCTGGACCGGAGGCTGTCCGAGAGGAGAATCTTCCCGGCGATGGACATCCAGCGCAGCGGTACCCGGCGGGAAGAGCTCTTGCTGGGGGAGGACACAGTAAAGCAGGTCTGGCTGTTGCGGCGCATGGTGGGGATAATCGCTTCCGACCCCAATAACTTCGTCGAGGGAACGGAGCGAGTGCTGGAACGCCTGCGCAAGAGCAAGACCAACGCCGAGTTCCTGGCAAGCCTTAACCGGGAAATGTAATTCTCCAGCGGCTATCGCGAGTATGTCCTCTTTTCCCTGCTTGAATTACAGGACGTAAAGCTTTATGATTTGAGCAGGATAGAAAGGTGAGGACCAAGATGCAGATAAAAAAGACCTATCGGGGGGTCAGTCCCGAGCTACTCAACGCGGAGGTCAAGGACTTTATTCTAAAGCAGGGCGTCAGCCTGGGTGATAACAAACTCGAAACATACACCCTGCCGGACGATTCTTCTTCCTTCATATCCGCGAGCACCATGACTTTCACCATGTCCGATAAAGAAGTCCTGCGCGTGCACATGGTGGGCTCGGCGAGAGGCGAGACCAAGCTGATGATAGATATCGAGGAAAAGCTGTTCCCGCCGGAACAGCTCAACGCCCTGCAGGCGGACCTGGACTTTATCTTCGGGGGCTATGAACCGAAGGAAACAGATTAACCGGAATATCCGAACGCCTGCTTCACGAGGTCGATAAACTCTTTAATGGTGGGGTTCATGAACATATCCGACCGCACTACCAACTCAGCCGTTAGATAAAGCGGCTCTTCGATACTGACCAGCTTTAAAAGCTTCTGCTGTAGCTGCTCTTCGATATCCCCGGCGATAGTAAAGCTGACGCCCTTGCCGTTCTGCACAAGCTCCTTGCACCACTCGGTGCTGCTGACATCAGCGATAAAGGACAGGGCGTCTATTTACCAAAAAGCACGGCTATAGCTGCCTCGTTTTCTTTGGCAATATCCTCTTGAGACCTCTCATGATATTGTTTCCTACGTTGTTTCATCTCGGTCTCGCTATTACGCTGCCATTCTCTTATACTATTGATGATTTTTTCCAGTCCTTTACGGTTCGGTGAACCTTTAATGGTCTTTGGAATCTTTATCCCGGCAGCCTCAAAAACATCTTCGGCGGCAAAGATGGGAACGTCATTAAGCACCGCAAGCGCGATGGCATCGCTCGGGCGCGCGTCAACCTCGCTCGTCTTTTTACCGCAACGCATTTTAACCACTGCGTAGAAGGTGTCTTTTTTCAAGGCCACGACACGCACCTCTTCCAGCCGGGCATCGATACCCTGAAGAAGACTGGAGAAAAAATTGTACGTCATCGGCCGCGGCATGGCAAAATCACTTAA
>CAYTZI010000149.1:0-4552 GCA_964442335.1 uncultured Dehalococcoidaceae bacterium
GCGGGAGATATGGGGGGAAGCAACGCCATAGGCGGCATCGCCGACGACCGGGAAGCCGATGGCGGCGAGGTGCACGCGTATCTGGTGAGTGCGGCCGGTCTCAGGCCTGATTTCCAGCAGACTATAGCCGCCGACGTACCTGAGCACACGGTACTCCGTGCGGGCTTCCCTGCCCCTGGCGACCACGGCCATACGCTGGCGGTTACGGGGGTCGCGGCCGATGGCGGCCTCGATAATGCCGCTTTCCGGCGTCAGTTTTCCTTTCACCAGAACGATATACGACTTGGAAACGGAACGCGACTTAAACTGGTCGGAGAGGTTTTCGTGGGCGGCGCGGTTCTTAGCCACGATAATCAGTCCCGACGTGTCTTTGTCAAGTCGATGCACAATGCCGGGTCGAAGCGATTCCCCCTCCCCTGCCAGTGCCGGCAAATAATTTAGAACAGCATTAACGAGGGTATGGGAAGGGTGGCCCGGGGCAGGATGCACGGTAAGACCGGCAGGCTTATCGACAACCAGGAGGTCGGCGTCCTCATATATAATTTTCAGGGGGATGGGCTCGGGGGAAAGAGTAGAAGGGGGCTCGGGGGGGATGGAAATATCCACTTTATCACCGGCGGCAAGCTGATAGCTCGGCCTGACGTTCCGACCGTTAACGGTGACAAGACCCTCATCGATGAGCTTCCGGGCGCGAGTGCGGGAGAGCCCGGGGCACTTATCGCCCGCAAACCTGTCCAGGCGGACGCCCGGGACATCCGCCACAAAGCTGTAGCGGCCCGTCATGTCTTTTTTCCCGACAAACTCGACAGGAAAATAATACAAAATATCAGGACAATAACGCCGACAGTAACCGCGGAATCGGCGACATTAAAGACAGGCCAGACCTTGAAATCCAGAAAATCCGTCACGTTCCCGCCGTGGAAAAGGCGGTCGATGAGATTGCCGATGGTACCGCCCAGCAGCAGGGCGATTCCCGCACGCACCCACATCCTATCGAGAACGGGCCAGCGGCGGCGAAATACTATTATAAGCAGCAAAAATACAACGATGCCGATGAAGTCGACAGCGATAAAGACGGCGGGAAAGCCCTTGAAGACGCCGAACGCCGCGCCGTTATTCTGGACATTGATAATCTGGAAAAAGCCCTTATCGAAAAGCACTTCGCCAGGGGCCAGATTTGCCCGAATCCACCACTTGGACAACTGGTCGGCGGCGACGATGAAAATAGCGATGGCGGCAAAGAGAAAGTTCCGCCAGCTATCTCGGAGGGAGCGTAACCTTGCCATTCTTCGTCAGCAGCGCCTTACACTTCATACAGTAAGCCGCCTGCGGCAGCACCTCAAGGCGTTCGGGGTCAATAGGCTGGCCGCAATTCTCACACAGACCGTAGGTGCCTTTCTCAAATTTCTCCAGGGCATGCTCGATATCGCTCATCTCCTGGCGGATACGGTTCTCCAGGGTCAAGCGCTTCTCCAGCTCCATGGTCTCGGTGGCTTCTTCCTCGCGTTTGCCGAACGGACTACCCTCGCGCCGCTCCTCGGAAGTAGAAGCGGTCGTCTGTAGCTTGGCCAGTTCTTCGCCATAGCGTTTGAACTCGTCGTCAAGTCGTTCACGCAGTTCTTTGAGCTTATCCGTCATTTCTCCCTCCATCCGCCTCTCGCCTGAAATGAGAAAGGCCCGGGCTAAATCCCTCCCACCTATCCAAGCGTATATGCCAATACACGCTGCAAAATCCAAAAGAAAAAAAGGGAAGCTATGACTTAATACAATATTGTCCTAATATGGCCGATGGAGGCCGGCCGGCCATGCCAGAGGCTGGCGGCAAACGTGAAGATTTTTTCTTCCATAGCCAATAAAGAACCGGACATACCAGCATTGTAACCCATTTACTCCAATTGGTCAATATGGTAACGTTATATTTTTCTGAGAAAATAGTCCTGCATGCGAACCTGAGAAATACCAGAGGTTTTCTTTTATAGCCATACCCTTACCTACCGTACTTGAACTTGGCCAGAAGCAACCAGCCGTTAAGTACGGCCCCGATGGCGTTCCATATGATAATCGGGGTGAGACTGAGAACGATACCGTACGCGAGCCAGATAAGGACACCCGTCAGCAGAGCGGAAGTGAAAATCACGCTTATCTCACGGGCGCTTTTCAACTTGTAGACACGCATTATCTGCGGGACAACGGAGAAAGTGGTAAAAACGCCGGCGACGATACCAAGATATTCAGCAGGCTGCAAGGGAGACCTCCTAAAAAAGGGATGGGAATACGATTAGCTACCATTTTAGCACAGAAAACCCACAGAAGACAGGGAGCAAATTGTGGTGATGCGGGGCGGGGGTAAAAGTTCGGGGGGAACACCCACACACAATAGGTGATGCCCCTCTCCGCCCAGAAACCGGCAGGGAGTAGTATCTTAACTGGGTAATTATACACCGGTATGAAAGAGCGGCGGCGCCGACCTCCGCGAGCAAAGGAATGCCTAAATGGTAAACAGCGCGAGAAAAACGGCCGCACAAAGGAGCAGTCCGGCGAGGGCGGCGAACGGGGGAGGGCAGCTAAAGAGGATACCGTTACCCGCTTCGCCGGGGATAAGGCCGAGTGACAGCATGAGCAGTCTCCGAGAGGCGACGGCTTTAGTACAGCGTATACGGCTCAGCGCCCAGCAGGAGCTGGAAATGGCCAGGAAACTGAGGGCGGACGCCATGCGCTACCAGCAACAGACAGCCACCAGGGCCCGCAGCGAAGCCCAGCAGCTGATACTGAAGACACGGCTCGCCACGCAGAGGGAAATCGAGGAGATGATACGGCAGGCCAGCGAGGAGATACAGAAGGTGCTGGCAGACATCCGGGTGATACGCATAACAGCACAGGAAGAGCTTGCCGCACAGAGGAAGTTCACCGACGCCGCCAAGTTAAGCAACATGTCCCTGGCACTGAAAAAGGAAATGGAGAAACCGGAGGGCAAAAGGAAAAAGCAGCTCGCCGCAAAATAACGGGCAGACACCCGGTATTTTTTATACGGGCCTCCCCCTACAAGGGGGAGGCTTCGTTTTGGGGGAGGAAACACCCCCACCGTACTGCAAAAAGTCGGGGAAGACCGTTTGGTGTAAATTGACGAGTAGTGTAAAATAGAGACAGATAGGTATCAGCCGGTAAAAGTGTCAATCAAACAGAACGTACGGGAATTAGTCGAAGAACTGCCCCAGGGCGTATCACTGGTAGCCGCCGCCAAAGCAAGAGAGCCGCAGGAAGTCCTCGAAGCCATTGACGCAGGCATAAGAATAATCGGGGAGAACTACGTGCAGGAGGCGGAAAGGGTAAAGGGGCAGGCGGGCAGCGAAGTAAAGTGGCATTTCATCGGGCACCTGCAGAAAAACAAGGTAAAAAGGGCCGTCGAGATTTTCGACATGATAGAAACGGTCGATTCCAGAGAAATAGCCCGGGAAATAGATAAAAGGTGCGGTGAAGCCGGTAGAGTGATGCCGGTGTTGATTGAAATAAACAGCGGGCGTGAGGCGGCCAAAAGCGGGGCGTACCCGGAGGAAGCCGAGCAACTCATCAGGGATATTTCGTCGCTCAAGAATATCAGGGTGGCGGGGCTGATGACGATGGGACCGGCGGTAAGCGACGCGGAGGACTCCCGGCGTTACTTCAGGGAGACGAAAAGGCTGTACGAGAGGATTAAAGAACTCAACATACCCAACGTGGAGATGAGATATCTCTCCATGGGGATGACGGACTCTTACCGGGTGGCGGTCGAGGAGGGGGCGAATATCGTGAGAATAGGGAGTAAAATATTCGGAGAAAGGGAAAAACCTAAAACCACAGTGTAGGGCTTAAAAGATATGGGCGCAGAAAAACAGACCAACAGTACCGATGAGAGAGCACAGAACATCGAAGCGACCCGGCAATTGCTCGGCGGGTACAAACGGGAAAAAGCGAACCTGATACCGGTGCTCCAGAAGGTACAGGGAAAGCTCGGGTACCTGCCGCGGGAAGCCATGATGGAAATCGCCGGCTATTTCGACATCGCCCCGATTGACGTTTATGGAGTGGTGACATTTTACAACCAGTTCCGGCTCAACCCGCCGGGCAAGCACTCGGTCAGGGTCTGCCTGGGGACAGCCTGCCACATGAAGGGCGGCTACATCACGCTGGACGCCTGGAAACGCCGCCTTAAAATCGACGCGAGACAGACAACGCCGGACAGGGAGTTCGACCTGGACACGGTGGCCTGCGTGGGGTGCTGCGCCATGGCCCCGGTGACGGTCGTCGATAACAAGCCGGAAGGCAAGGTAGAACCGACAAGGGTGGACGGCATACTGCTCGGCCTCGGGTACGACCATATAACGAAGGACCAAGAAAAAGTTGACGAAAGCAAATAGCGGGCCGGGGGTGCGAACCGCCTTCAACAAGCTGAAAGAGCGCGCCGAAGCGCACGAACGGGAACTCAAGCAGAACAGGTCGCTGATACTAGTAGGGGCGGCAACGTGCGGCAGGGCCGCCGGCGCGCTGGACGTAGTCGAGGCTTTCAGAGAGGAAA
>CAYTZI010000150.1:0-4499 GCA_964442335.1 uncultured Dehalococcoidaceae bacterium
AAAGGAAATGGAAGGTGTCCGTATCGGCTAGGGTACAAAAGGGCATGGAACTGGGGTCGTGGATTCGCCGCATGTTCGAAGAAGGCATCGCCATGAAGAAGCAGTTCGGCGAGGAGAACATCTACGACCTCTCGCTGGGCAACCCGGTGATGGAGCCGCCGCCGGAGTTCAAGAACGAAATAAAGCGACTGGCGAACCATCCCTACAAAGGAATGCACGGCTATATGGTGAACGCCGGCTACCCGGAAACGCGCGCCGCCGTCGCCGAGCAGCTAAAGAAAGAGACCAGCATCAATCTTACCGAAAATGACATCGTCATGGCGGTGGGCGCCGCCGGCGCCATCAACGTGGTGCTCAAGACCATCCTCGACCCCGGCGATGAGGTCATCGTGTTCATACCGTGGTTCGTCGACTACTTCAACTACATCGAAAACCACGACGGCGTCGTTAAGACCCTTCCCACCGGCGAGGACTTCCTGCCCCGGCTCGACGAGCTTGAGAAGGGCATCAGCCCGCGCACGAAAGCCGTGCTCATCAACTCACCCAACAATCCCACCGGCGTCGTCTACAGCGCGGGAACACTGGCAAAAATATCCGATATCCTCCGTAAAAAAGAAAAGGAATACGGGACGCAGATTTTCCTCATCAACGATGAGCCGTACAAGAAAATCATCTACGACGGACTTCATTATGCCTCGCCGCTGAACTTTCACCGCCATAGCGTCATCTGCACCTCGCATTCCAAGGACCTCTCCATCCCCGGCGAGCGCATCGGCTACGTTGCCCTGCACCCCGACTGCACCGACCACGATGAAATGATAAAGGGGTTCATATTCTGTACGCGCGTGCTCGGCTTTATCAACGCCCCGGCCTTCATGCAGAACGTGGTGCGCCATCTGCAGGGAGTGACCATCCGCGTCGGCGAATACCAGCGCCACCGCGACTTTATCTATGATAATCTGAAGCGCATGGGCTATACGGTCAATAAGCCCCAGGGCGCCTTCTACATCTTCCCCAGATGCCCCCTCCCGGACGATGTCGCTTTTGTGCACGAGCTCCAGCGCGAGCACCACGTACTTACCGTGCCCGGCATCGCCTTCGGCGTGCACGGCTATTTCCGCCTGGTCTACTGCGTTGACGACGACCTCCTGGAAAAGTCCATGCCCGGCCTGGAAAAAATCGCCAGGAAATACGGGCTGTCGGGATAGCTCTTTTCCCGTTATTGCGGGCCATTTACCGGACAATCCGCGCTCTCATACCCCTGAGTACCGTATCATCAGCTTTTTCCCCTTTTCCTGTTGTTGCATTTCCGTAAAAATCTATGTTATACTTTCGCAGTGTCCTAAAGCTCTATGAGCCGTTGCATATAGTACCTGCGGTACGGACGCAATAAAAAACACGCTGGATATACAGGGGAACACTTGTTAGCTAGCTACGGACTAATCGGACTGTTTTTCGTCGTTGTCGCTCTATTCTCCCTGGTTATGGTCATTATCCCCGTTGTCCTTCGCTATCTCAAAATAGTCCCCTCCAATCCCAACCCCGTCAAGTACACCGTCTTCGAGTGCGGCATGGAGACCATAGGGAAGACCTGGGTGCAGTTCAACTTCCGCTATTATTTCTACGCCCTCGTCTTTCTCGCCCTCGACGTCCTGGTAATATTTCTCTACCCCTGGGCGGTCCAGCTTAGAGAGCTGGGGTCTTCCAGCCTCGTTGCCGTGCTGGTGCTCGTATTAATCGTCGTTGTCGGCTATCTCTACGCGTGGAAGAAGAAGGCCCTGGAATGGAAATAGAAAGCCACGGCTACATTTACTCCGGTGACGAAATCGACCGCCACGAGGGCGAGGTAATCGAAGCCACCAAGGCGAAGAGCCGCGAAGCTATCCCCGACCCCGACGCCTGGCTCGAGGAAGAGGTCAAGCGCAACATCTTCCTGACAACTCTCGATACCGCCATCAACTGGAGCCGGCGCTCCTCCCTGTGGACGGTCATCTGCTTCCCGGCCTGCTGCGCCTTCGAGCTCATCGCCGCGGAAGGCCCGCGCTTCGATATCTCCCGCTTCGGCATGGAAATCCTGCGCGCTTCGCCGCGCCAGGCCGACCTCATGATTACCGCCGGCACGCTTACCTGGAAGATGGCGCCGGTCGTCCGCCGCGTGTACGACCAGATGCCTGACCCCAAGTGGGTCATCGCCATGGGCGCCTGCGGCATCAGCGGCGGCATTTTCCGCTCGTCTTACAACGTCGTGCCCGGCTACAACAAAATTATACCGGTGGACGTCTACGTGCCCGGCTGCCCGCCCCGCCCCGAAGCCCTGATTCACGGCATCCGCATGCTCCAGCATAAAATCGCCAGGTCTAAAGCCGTACCGGACCTTTCCGAGCTGCCCAATCCGTTTAAGAAAGGCGACCGCCAATGATTGTTGCCCTCGCGGCGAAAGACGTTATCGCCAAACTGACGGAAAAGTTCCCCGGGGCCCTGGAAGAGGCCGGCCGGGACGCGATACTGGTCAAGGCCGACTCGCTTCTTGAGGTAATGACCTATCTGAAAAATACCCCCGAGTTCGATTTCGATTTTTTTAATTTCGTTACCGCGGTGGACTACTACCACTATTTCGAGGTTGTCTACCACATAAGCTCCGTCAGGCATAACCACTCTATTTTTGTGAAGACCCGCTGCTATGACCGGGAAAATCCGTCCGTGCCCTCGGTGGTATCACTGTGGCAGGGGGCGGACTTCCAGGAGCGCGAGATTTTCGACCTTTTCGGTATCAGGTTCGAGGGGCACCCTAACTTGAAGCGCATCTTCCTCTGGGAGGGCTTCCAAGGGTATCCTCTACGAAAGGACTTTAACCGGTGACAACTGAAACGATGCCTTTTAAGACCGAACCGTTCGTCCTGAACTTCGGGCCGCTGCACCCGAGCACGCACGGTGTCTTCCGCATGCGCACCACGCTCGATGGCGAGGTCGTGCTGGACATCGAACCGGTCTTCGGCTACCTGCACCGCGGCATCGAGAAGCTCGCCGAGGAGCGTACCTATACCGGCTTTATTCCCCTCACCGACCGCCTCGACTATATAAACTCAATGAGCAACAACCTGGCTTACTGCCTCACGGTGGAGAAGCTGATGGGGATAAAAGTGCCGGAGCGCGCCGAGTATATCCGCGTCATCATCGCCGAGCTCCAGCGCCTGGCCAACCACTGCATCGCCGTCGGCTCCATGCTGAACGACGCCGGCGCCTATTACACGCCTTTCATGCACGCCTTCCGCGAGAGGGAGAAGATACTCGACCTCTTTGAGATGGTGAGCGGCCAGCGCCTGACCTACAACTACATGAGAATCGGCGGCGTCTCCCAGGACATCCCGCCGGAGTTCCTGCCCGCGGTAAAGAAGCTCGTCGGTATCTTTTCGCACTTCGTCGATGAGTACGACGTTTTCCTCAAGCAGAACGAAATCCTGCTGGCGCGCGCCAAAGGCGTCGGCATACTGCCCGTAGATCTGATTATCAACTGCGGTATCAGCGGGCCGGTAGCCCGGGCCTCCGGACTCAAGCGCGATTTACGCAGGGACGACCCCTATTCCGTCTACGACCGCTTTGAGTTCGACATCCCGACCTGCGAGAACGGCGACTGCTACGACCGCTACCGCATCAGGATAGCCGAGATGCGGGAGAGCCTGCGCATCATCGCCCAGGCCATAAAAGAAGTACCTTCCGGCCCTGTCATAGCGGATGTCCCTCACCTTATCCGCCCTCCCGCCGGCGAGGCTTACGCCCACATCGAAGCGCCCAAGGGAGAGCTCGGGTGTTACATCGTATCGGATAACTCTATAGCCCCGTACCGGCTGCACGTCCGGCCGACCAGCCTTATCAACCTGTCCGCCCTGCGCCAGATGGTCAGGGGCTGGAAAGTAGCCGACCTCATTCTTATCTTTGGCAGCATCGATATCACCATGGGCGAGGTGGACAGATAGTGGGATTTGTTGAAAGCATCCTCTGGAATCCGCTTATGGCGGCAGCGGTCCCGCCGGACTGGCCGGGTGGCTATTGGTGGCACTGGCTTTTCTTTACCGTCGTCCTTATTGCCTTCACCCTGGTCATGGTCATGGGCGCTATCTATATAGAGCGCCGCGTCCTGGGCAAAATGCAGTCGCGCCTCGGCCCCAACCGCACCGGTCCCTTTGGGGCTTTCCAGCCCGTGGCGGACGCCGTCAAGGTGCTGCTTAAAGAGAACATCGTCCCCGCCGCCGCCGACAAGGTCGTCCACTGGCTGGCCCCGCTGATCGCTTTCGTTCCCGTGGTGATGATTATGGCCGTCGTTCCTTTCCAGAACGGTGCGCTCCTCGCCAACCTCAATATAGGCATCCTGTATGTAGTGGCGGTGAGTTCCGTAACCACCGTGGGGGTATTTATGGCGGGGTGGGGCTCCAGCAACAAGTATTCGCTGCTCGGCGCCATGCGCAATGTCGCCGCCGTGGTCAGCTATGAAATACCGCTGG
>CAYTZI010000151.1:0-4477 GCA_964442335.1 uncultured Dehalococcoidaceae bacterium
ATAGATAGCGATATATCGCCATAAAAGTATAATCAGGCGGGATTTTTGTGTCAAATTAACGTATTTGTCATTCTGAGCGCAGCGAAGAATCTCGGGGAAAGGGAAAAAAGAGAAGCGAAGCCCCTCTTTTCAGTCATGAATATGCGGGAGATTGAGGCGGGCTATTGACAAATGTTCACATATGAATATAATAGTAGTATTTACATAAACCGCACAAAAAAAGCAATGCGTATAAACCAAACAGCTTGATGCGGCGGTGGGTGAGCAAGGGCATTGGGACCGCTTGGACGGCGGTAGCTGGTACCCTTTTAATATACAAAATTATACCAGGAGGTTTATTGCGAAAAAAAAGGCGTTATTAACCGGATTAGCATTTTTGTTATTTTCATGTTTACTGGTCGGATGTGGAGTCAAGCAGGAAGTATACGACTCTGTGGTAGCTGACCTTAACACGGCACAACAGGAGCTGCAATCCGTCCGGGCCGAGCTCAGCGGGACTCAGGGTGAACTGGAAACAAACAAAACTGAACTCGAGGCAACTGAGGAGGAACTGGCCGCAAAGAAAACCGAACTGGAGTCGTCCCAATCAGAACTAACCTCGCTCCTGGCAGAGAAAGATATTCTGATAACAGAAAAAGCGGCCCTGCAGACCGATTATGACGATCTGAATGATGAGCATAATGCGGTGAAGCAGGAAATGGCGGACATTAAGGAAGTATACCCGCCGCGACATTTCTCTTCGAAGAAGGAGCTACAGGACTGGTTGAATGAAAACGACGTGTCCGAGAGGGAGGACTCTTCTGCCGCCGAGTTCTTATATGAAAAAGCTCTAGAGATACAGGCGGCAGCACTTGAAGATGGTTATATTGTTTCCGTTTACATCGACTACTTTCCCGACCTAAAGATATTTACCGTGGTTCTAGAGGCTGTTGCCGGGGGAGATGTCTTTGCATGGGACCCGGAAACAGACGAGCTGTTGAATTTATCTGATTTAAGTGGTCTCATGAAAGTGGGAGACTAAATACTGGGCGTGCTGGCGTTCGGCAGCAAAAGCTACTCCGGGCAGGTTGCCTCAGAATAATCGGTCCGGCGGTTCCCCCCACTCCACCTCCCCCATCCCGAACACCGGGCCGTCCTTGCACACCTGCTTCAGGCCGCTTTTCGTGCGGATGGTGCAGCCGTAGCACACGCCCACCCCGCACCCCATCATTATCTCCAGTGAAAGCTGCACGTCTTTACCCTTCAGTTCCGGCATCCTCGCCATGCTCTTATACATCTCTGCCGGACCGCACGCAAAGACCTGGTCGATGCCTGTTAGGTAGTGCGGGACGAGCCGGGTAGCCAGACCTTTGAAACCCTCGGTGCCGTCGTCGGTGGCGTTGACGACGTTCACGCCGGCGGGCGGCAGCCCCTTTTCGTAATACTCCTGGGGCAAAGAGACCGGCAGGAGGCAGTCGCGCGTGCGGGCCCCGCAGATAAACGTCACCTTTTTTTCTGCCGCCGCCTTTTCCGCGAGGAAGTACAGCGGCGCGATGCCCATTCCCCCCGCCACGAGCAGGAGATTTCTGGACTCTGGATTTACCGTAAACCCGTTACCGAGCGGCCCGAACATGTTCAGGGCTTCGCCTTTTTTTACCTGCGAAAGCCATCTGGTGCCTTTGCCGACCACGCTGAACAGGAGCGCTAACCGGTCGCCGTTTACCCGGTGGACGCTGAGGGGGCGGGGCAAAATGGTTTCTTTGCCGCAGCTGACCATGACGAACTGGCCCGGCAGGGCGGCTTTCGCTATCTCCGGTGCTTCGAGGCGCATCAGGTATACCCCGGGCGTCACCTCGATATTCAATATGACCGGCGCTTTCAGCTGCTTCATTTCGACCCTTTCCCCCGGTACTCCGGCAGCGGCTTCACGCTGTACCCGCGCCGGTCCGGCGTGGTAATCGCTGCGGCGGCGCGGATGGTGTCCAGCGAGGTAAAGCAGGGGATGCGCTTTTCGGCGGCCGCCCGGCGTATATAAAAGCCGTCCCGGAAGGGCGCCTGCCCCCCGGTGGTGGTGTTGACCACCCCCGCTATCGTGCCGTCGTTAATCAGGTCAATGATGTTGGGGTGCCCCTCGCTTATCTTCTTGCTCGTCATTTTCACCGGCAGTCCCGCCTCTTCTATCATGGCGGCGGTGCCCTCGGTGGCGTAGAGCCTGCTGCCGTTCTTCGCCAGCCGTCTGATGATGGGTAGCGCCTCCGGCTTGTCCCGGTCGGCGATGCTGAACAGGACGACCCCATCCGGCGGCAGGGCCAGCCCGGCCGCGAGCACCGCTTTGCCGAGCGCCGCCTCGAAGGTGTGGTCGATGCCCATTACCTCCCCGGTCGATTTCATTTCCGGGCCGAGGTACGTGTCCACGCCCGTCAGCTTGGACATGGAGAACACGGGCGCCTTTATCGCCACGAGCTTTCTTTCCGGCCAGAGCCCGCCGCTATATCCCTGCTGCTTCAGGCTCTGCCCCAGCATCACCCGCGTGGCCACCTTCACCATGGGCACGCCGGTGACCTTGGAGATGAACGGCACGGTCCGGCTCGCCCTCGGATTGACTTCAATGACATACACTTTCGAATCTTCTCCCTCCGCGCCCGGCATGATGACGAACTGGATGTTCATCAGGCCTTTTATCTTTAGCGCCGCCCCGATTCTCATCGCGTAGTCCACCAGCGTGTCTTTTTCTTTCTGCGTCAGGTTGACCCCCGGGTAAACCGCCATGGAGTCCCCGCTGTGCACGCCGGCGCGCTCGATGTGCTCCATGATGCCCGGCACCAGCACGGCCTCGCCGTCGCCGATGGCGTCCACCTCCGCCTCTTTCCCCTGTATATATTTGTCGATGAGCACCGGATGCCCGGTGTTGAGCTCCATGGCCAGTCCCATATAGCGCACCAGCTCCTTTGGGTCGTAGACGATTTCCATGGCCCTCCCCCCGAGCACGTAGCTGGGGCGCACCAGCACCGGGTAGCCGATGAGCTCGGCTACTTTAAGTCCCTCGTCGATGGACGTGACCCCCGCCCCCGGCGGCTGGTTTATGCCCAGCTCGTCCAGGAACAGCTCGAACCGCTTGCGGTCGCTGGCCAGGTCGATGGCGTCCGCGCTCGACCCCATGATGGGCATGCCGCTATGGAACAGCGGCTGCGACAGGTTGATGGCCGTCTGCCCGCCGAACTGCACTATCGAAGGCGGCGGCGTGCTGTAGCCGGAGCGCCCCCTGGCGCCGCTCTCGTTTTCCAGGATGTCCCGCACGCTTTCCTCGTCGAGCGCCTCGAAGTAGAGCCGGTCGCTGGTGTCGAAGTCGGTGGATACCGTCTCCGGGTTGGAGTTAATCATGATGCTTTTATAGCCGGCGTCGTGGAGGGCGCGCGCCGAGTGCACCGAGCAGTAGTCGAACTCTATCCCCTGCCCGATGCGTATCGGGCCGGAGCCGATGACCACCGCTTTGGGGGCGTTTTCCGCGATGGCCTCGTTTTCCTGCTCGTAGGTGCTGTAGAAGTAAGGCGTGGCCGCGTCGAACTCCGCCGCGCAGGTGTCCACCATCTTGTAGACCGGCCTGATGTTCCAGGTGTATCGCAACTGTCTTACCTGCTCCGGCAGCCTGTCCGCGAGCGTCCCTACCTGCTCGTCGGAGAACCCCAGTCTTTTGGCGCGCCAGAGCAGCTCGGGCGTTAGCGGCTCGGCGAGGAGCGTCTTTTCCATGTTGAAAATGTTCCGGAGCTTATCGAGGAACCAAAGGTCTATTCTGGTGTAGTCCGCGATGGCTTCCGGCGTGATGCCCCGCCGCAGCGCCGCCATTATCCCCCACAGTCTCAGGTCGTTGGGAGGCATAAGGGGATAGGTCTCGATTTTGCTGCCCCGCTCCCAGTTGTTGTCCTCCCAGAGGAGGCTTTTCTTGCCGAACTCCAGGGAGCGGACGGCTTTCTGGAGCGCCGCCTCGAAGGTGCGGTCGATGGCCATGACCTCGCCGGTGGCTTTCATCTGCGTGCCGATGACCCTGTCGCCGCTGGCGAACTTGTCGAACGGCCAGCGCGGTATCTTGACCACCAGGTAGTCGAGCGCGGGCTCGAAGCTCGCCATCGTTTTGCCGGTTACGGCGTTGGGTATCTGGTCGAGCGTTTTGCCGGCGGCAATCTTGGCGGCGACCCTCGCTATGGGGTAGCCGGTGGCTTTAGAGGCCAGGGCTGAGGAGCGGCTTACCCTGGGGTTGACCTCGATGACGTAGTACTTCGTGCTTTTGGGGTCGAGCGCCAGCTGGACGTTGCACCCGCCTTCTATCTTCAGCGCCCTGATGATGTTGAGGCTGGCCGACCTCAGCATCTGGTACTCGTTGTCGGTGAGGGTCTGGCTGGGCGCCACGACGATGCTGTCGCCGGTGTGCACCCCCATGGGGTCGAGGTTTTCCATGTTGCAGACGGTGATGCAGTTGTCGGCGGCGTCCCGCATGACCTCG
>CAYTZI010000152.1:0-4470 GCA_964442335.1 uncultured Dehalococcoidaceae bacterium
TGGTAATCTTCGGGGTTATCGCCGTCTGGCGGTTCCGCACGAGCGCCGTGTAAAAAATTATAAATACGAATAAACAGGTGCCGTTTAAATAAGGGTTGAGATATCACACTCACCCCCTTAATCCCCCTCTCGAACAGGTACATTCTGGAAAGGCGGGGGTTCTTTTGTTCGAAAGGGGGAGGACTAGAAAGAGGGGTCTGCACCCCTCTTAAACGCCCCGGTACATAAGGGGAGTAGCCCGCCGAGAGGGGCATCACTCAGGGGACCAATACGGCTAGTTGGAGTGTATCTCGTAGTGGGTGGTGCCGCTGGTGGTGGTTTCGCTCTGTATGGATATGATGAAGTAGACCAGGTTCCAGGCATCACCTTTGGAGAACATGTCCACGTAGAGCTTTTTATCGCCGGGCGTCAGTATGGGAACGCCGCCGACGGTGTCACTCCATTTCACCTCGAACGTATCGATATCAACGCCTTCATTGTAGGTCCCGGGGTAAGACTGGCTGTTAAAGACATCGGGATAGGGGCTGGAGGGGTTCCAGAGTTCCATGGACTTTTCCGATAACTGGCCGGTAATCCTCAGGGAAGACGTATCGTTAGAGAAATTATCGCCTTCGACGACGAAGCAGGTAATCTTGGCGGCCACGGGATAGCGAATGTTTCCATCGGCATCCCGGAGGGGTTCGGGGATGACGAAATTTGAAATAATGCCGCCCTCTGTGCCGTCCTGATCGAAGTCCAGCGAGTACGGGGTGCTTTCACCCGGGTGGAAGGCAAAATTGTCATCGCGGATGTAGATATAGTGCCCGGCGGTCTCCGGGCAGGCGTAGACGATGATAAGCGACCAGCCGGCGTAGGCGAAATCGGAGATATCGCCACTGATACCATTTAGGAATGTATCGGCGTCAACACCGTCGATAGTATAGAGGGCGTTGCCGGTGTGGTGCTCCTCCCCTGCGTTCTCCGGGAAGGTCCTGACGAGCATGGAGACGTCCCGCACGCAGGCGTAGGAGTAGCCATACCGATAATCGCTGGTATGAGTTTCAGAGGGCATGGTATTCAGCATGGCATAGCTGCGGCCGGCGCCTAAGGGCTCTTCGCCGGTCTCAGGGTCAGAGCCGTCAAAATAGACCTGGTCGTCGCCTATCTTGAAAGTAATCTCCGTATCTATAGGCAGGAGGCTGATATTATCGAGGTAGACATACTCGGCGGAGTGGTCGCCATCGAAGTATAACCTGAATTTGAATTCACCGGTCAGGTAGGTGTAGGGTATGGCACTCCAGTAGTGGCCGCCGGGGTTGTTACCGGAAAACACCTCATAGTTCTGGCTCCAGCTATCGCCGTCGTTGCCGGAGAACGCGATATAGAGGGTGTCATCGTCCTCGAAGGTCCCGGATATGGACTGGAACCACGCCACGCCGACGCTCCCCGGGGGTTTGGAGGCGTACTCGCTGAGGTCCATGCTGTTTTTCAGGGTGATGGTCTTTTCCGGTTGTCCGGCAGAGCTCGAGCCCTGCCCGTGGAACTGGCCGGAGCTGATACTCCAGCAGGTCTTAAAATAGTTAACCTTTGTGTAGACCATAGAGACCAGGACATCGGGGTCGAGGTCGGTGCTGTAAACACCGAACCGCTGAAGGGCGTTCCAGCCGGAGCCGTTGATATCATCAGCGGTCCACGAGCTGTGCGAACGCGGATTTTCGTCCCATGTATAGCTGTAAGTGGTCCAGTCGGAGCCGGGGTCGATACTATCGCCGGAATAAAAGCTCCCACCGACTTTGATGTAAGGCATGATATTGTTCGTGCCGCTGCTGGCATCCTCAACTCTGATATATACGGTGAGGTCCTGGATATACGAGCCATCGGGCACCGAGAAGGCGGAAAAGTCGAACAGCTTGTAGGCACTACGATTAGGGCCGGAGCCCACAGTCGCCACGCCGGTCATATAATCGTCGTCGTCGGGCGTGGTCTCGTCGACGTCGTCCCAGCAGGGGGACGTGTCCCAGGTACCGCGGATATCGCCGTCGCCGGTGGGGACCCTGGTCTGGCTGTCCGCGGTCTGGCTCAGGTCCCAATCGTTAAAATCTGAGCAGTAATCGTGGAATATTTTATCGCCCTCGCTGCGCCAGCCGGACCAGTAGAGGAAGGCGTAGACGGCGTCGGCATTGTCAGGAATGCTGACGTTATCGGTCGGGTCATTCAGGTCGAATGAACTCGGCCTGTGCCATGTTTCTCTTTTTCCCATGTCCCCCCAAGGGTGGAGATCGTCGGACAGCAGGGAGCCGCCGATAGCCACGTAGTCGCCGGACATGGCGTCCCCCATCTGGCGCATCTCGCTCTTGGAAGAGTGGGTTTCGACCATGGTATCGCCGGCAGTGGAGATAATTCTGTAATAGCGCGTATCCACGTCCCAGGACACGGGGACGGGATTATCGACGGGGTAGCCCAGGGCGCCGGACTCCATGTCCGTGGTTATCCAGGCGACAGCCAGAGGCGGTTTGGTTACACCCGGCGGGAGCGTATAGCCGAAATCAAAATTGAAGGACAGGGGTATTTCATCGAGAACTTCGGGGTTTTCGGGGTCGTATACAAAATCGGTAAAGAGGGGATAGGGCTCGTCATAGCTCCAGACGACGGTCGTACCGCCGGGGGCCTCCGCGGTAACGATGTCATCCGGGTAGCACTCCTCGGCGAAGCCGCCATCAAACAGGCTGCAGTTGTCCGTGATGTACTCGAAGCCCTGGGGGAGCCAGACGCCCAGGGATTTAACAGTAAGGTTTTCACCGAAATCGGGTGTATACTCGATTTTTATGTGGAACGGCTGGAGCGAGGTGGCGCCGGCGGTGCCTATCACCACCAGCTTGCCCGACTCTATCATTGCCTTGGTTTCCTCTGGGGACATGTCAATATAGCCTGGCTCTGAGGGGTCGGTTATCTGGACATCGCTGGGGAACCAGATGTTCTGGATGGTGAAGTTGGCCGCCATGCCGTTCAGGTCCTCGGTCTCGTAGGGGAATTCGGTCTCAAAGTCATAGGGATTGTAGTCCGTCCCCATGAAGTCGTACTTGATGCGCCAGAGGCCGTCGTCAATGCCGGAATCGGCGGTATAGATCTCGTTAGTGGACTCCTCGTAGATTTCACCCGTTTTCAGGGCGGTGCCGATATGGGTAAGGGTGGGCACCAGCGTAAGGCTACCGAGCACAAGGAATATCAGCACGAGAATCAGGGCGTTCCCGGATTCGCCGGTGTGCAGCCTGGGCAGAACGATTTTCTTCAGCCGTTTCATAGCGATACTCACTTTACTTTATCAGGGGGCGGGGCGAGACGACCTTCTCTTTAGTAACGACGATCTCCCTGGGGGCCTCGCCCACGGCGCCGCATACCGTAATAGCAAGCTGGCAGGTCTGGTTGTCCATAGAATGGGTCCAGGTACAGTTGGTTGACTCAGGGCGTAGATACTGGGCTACCAGCATCTCCTGGGACTCTCCGCCATCGGTGGTGGAGGTGCGCTTGAGGCGGCCTTCATTATCAATAGAATACGTTATCTCCATGAGATGGTTGTCCCAGGTCTCCCAGACCAGAACGAGGTTGGCGTCCACGGGGAAGCCGGTGTTATCCGAGCTGAGGTAGTAGCCGGATACTCCCTGCGCCATCTGGGCATCCTTGCTTATCCAGTGGATGGCGTTGAGCACGTGGCGGTTGGCGGTGGTGAAATCGTTGTTTCTCACGGTCTGGGTGATGACCTGGCCGTTGGACATGAGGGCGCCGATGGATATGATGCCGGTAATGGCCAGGACGGCCAGCAGCTCAATGAGCGTGTAGCCTTTCTGTTCTTTATGGAGCGACCGTATTATACGTAACATTTTTATATATTCCAGCTACTTTGAGCGGTCCACCTTATAGCTTTCCAGCGTTAGCACTTCATGTCCCTTGTGGGAAACGGTGATGGTTATTTTCTGGAGGTTGCCGTTCCTCAGATTTTCAGGGTGAATGGGGATGGGTATAGTATATCCGGGGAAGTCGTCAAACAGGGATGAAGGGGGATTATATGAGTTGGCGTAGTTATCCGTCTTAATATATTCGATAATTCCCTCGGCGAGTATTTTTGCCGCGGACCTTTCTTCGTTGGTGGCGCGGGCGGTGGAGGTGGTGGCCAGGGCGCTGAGAAAGGCGACGCCGATTATCGCCAGGATGCACACGGCGACGATGGTCTCGATGAGCGATATACCCTTCTGGCTTTTAAACATATTGCTCCCCGGGGCAAACAGCCGCTCCCGGCGGTCCTGAGGTAACAGGTACCGCCCGGCACGGTTTCTCTACAAGTATTATTCGCCGGCGGGAGCAGGCAGTAAATAGTAAATTCGTCATGGGCGGCTGGTTACTTAGGTCACTAAGCGGCATATTCCTTTCCTTATGTTTTCAGCGAGGTGATTATCGGCGTTTTTAAGAAAGCTCCGACCACGACGGAGTCGAACT
>CAYTZI010000153.1:0-4467 GCA_964442335.1 uncultured Dehalococcoidaceae bacterium
CTAAAATGCAAAAACAAATAAAACAATTCCCACGAACAAATCGTTCGTGGGACTCAGTAAAAAAATAGCGAAAATAAAAACAAAAAACAAATCACTCACTTTCTAACCGCTAACAGCTAATAGCTTACAGCTAACAGCTAATAGCTAATCGCTAACAGCTACCGGCCAATCCGTGCTATACTATTTATCGTTTGCCTATGGAATACGAAACCGTTATCGGCCTTGAGGTGCACTCCCAGCTCCTGACTAAAAGTAAGATGTACTGTGCCTGCTCGGCGGACTACGCCGGCGCGCCCCCCAATACCCACGTCTGCCCCGTCTGCCTGGGCATGCCCGGCGTCCTGCCCGTCATCAATAAGCAGGCGGTGGAGTTCACCATCATGTCCGCCCTGGCCCTCAACTGCCCCATCTCGGAGATGACCCGCTTCGCCCGCAAGAATTATCCCTATCCCGACCTCATGAAAGGGTACCAGATTTCCCAGTCGGACATGCCCGTGTCCGGCCGGGGCTGGATGGATATCGAGGTCGACGGCCAGAAGAAGACCATCGGCGTCAACCACATCCATCTCGAAGAGGATGTCGCCAAGCTCCTGCACCGCGCCGAAGGCGGCGAGGACTACAGTCTCGTGGACGTCAACCGCTCCGGTGTTCCCCTGATGGAAATCGTCAGCGAGCCGGACATGCGCTCGCCAGAGGAGGCCCGCCAGTACCTTATCAAGCTGCGCAGCCTTTTGCAGTACCTGGGCGTCTCCACCGGCAATATGGAAGAAGGCAGCTTCCGGTGCGACGCCAATATCAGTATCCGGCCCGTGGGCGCCAGTGAGCTCGGCCCCAAGGTGGAGGTGAAGAACCTGAACAGCTTTAAGGCGGTCTTTATGGCGATGGACTACGAGGCGCAGCGCCAGCGTAAAGCCGCCGCCGAGGGTAAAAAGCTTTCGCAGGAGACGCGGGGCTGGTTGGAGCCCCAGGGCAAGACCGTCCTCCAGCGCTCCAAGGAGTACGCCCACGACTACCGTTATTTCCCCGAGCCGGACCTCCCTCCGGTGGCTATCGGGCGCGACTGGGTCGAGGAGATTCGTAAAAAGCTCCCCGAGCTCCCCGGGGCACGCCGCGACCGGTTTATCAAGGAATACGGCTTGCCTAAATACGACGCCGGTTTGCTTACCGGCTCCAGGGCCATGGCCGACTATTTTGAGGAGGCTGTTAAGGCAGGTGGCGGGGCGACTCCCAAGGAAATCAGCAACTGGCTCCTCGGCGAGGCCAGCCGCATTATAAACGCCAATACGATAGATATCGAAGGGTTCTGTAAGAAGGTTCCCCCTCCCATGCTCTGCGGGCTCATCGCCAGCTCCCATGGCGATATCAATATCGCCACCGCCAAGTCCGTCCTGGAAGATATGTTTAATACGGGCAGGTCCGCCGCGGAAATCATCAAGGAGCGCGGACTCTCCCAGATTTCTGATACCTCCGAGCTTGAGAAAATAGCCGGTGAAGTGATAAACTCTAATGTGCAGCCTGTGGCGGATTACCGCGCCGGCAAGGAGACCGCCCTGAAGTTCCTGGTGGGACAGGTGATGAAGGCGACCCGGGGCCGGGCTAATCCGCAGCTCGTCAACGATGTGCTGAAGAAGAAGCTGGCTGCCTGAAAACGCGTATCCTGGAGAAAATAGTATGGAAATGTATCTCTATATCGCCCAGATTGTCGTCGCCGCGGCGCTGGTGCTGGTCTCGTTGCTTCAGGTGAGGGGCGGCGGCCTGGGGGGCATCTTCGGCCAGGCGGATACGGTCTACCGCACCAAGCGCGGCGTGGAAAAGACCCTTTTCCAGTTTACCATCGCGCTGGCGGTTATCTTTATCGTTCTTTCCATAGTTTCCCTCAGAATAGGCTCCTGATTTGCGGGCGCAGCCATGAGTGCCGTGATAACCCTGACCACGGATTTCGGCCTGTCTGACGCTTACGTCGCCGCCATGAAAGGTGTTATCCTAGACATTAACCCCGCCGCCGCCCTCGTCGACATCAGCCATAACATCAGGCCTCGGAATGTCGCCGGGGCCGCGTTTGTTCTTTCGACCGCTTACTCTTTTTTCCCCGAACGCACTATCCATGTTGTCGTCGTCGACCCCGGTGTGGGCACGGAGCGGAATATCGTCCTTCTCCGTACCCCGGCTTTCGACTTCCTGGCGCCGGATAACGGCGTCCTCGGCTATGTTGTCCGGCCCTATGCCACAGGCCCGGTAAAGAACGGCCGTCAGGCTCTGAAAAGCGACGCCGGCGTTGCCGCGTTCGCTGTCACCGAGCCGCGCTTCTGGCGTCAGCCGGTCAGCGCCACCTTTCACGGCCGCGATATCTTTGCCCCCGTCGCCGCCCATCTTTCCCTCGGCGTCAGTCCCTCCGACTTCGGCCCTCATCTCGACTCCCTGGCTGTGCTGCCGCTGTCATGCCCCTCCCGCGCCCCGGACGGCTCGCTCCTGGGGCACGTCCTCCACGTCGATGGCTTTGGCAACCTTATCACTGATGTCACCACCGCCGAACTCCCCCCGGACACGTCCGCTGTCACCGTTGAGCTGCATAATCGCGTCATCCGCGGCTTGAGCCTCACCTACGGCTCCGGCGAAGGGCTGCTGGCTTTGATTGGCAGCGGCGGCTATCTGGAAATATCGCTGAAAGACGGCTCCGCCGCCGCCTTTCTCCATGCCCGTGCGGGCGATGAGGTCAGGATTAGCTGAATTGGTCACAAAATTGTAATGTTTTTTCCGCCCGCCGCTATTGACAAATACGCTCAGGTTTGCTACTCTGCTAGGCAAGAGTAATATTGGAGGTGTAACAATGGCTCAGGCTTATTGTATGAAATGCAGAACCAAGAGGGAGATTAAGAACCCCAAACAGGTAACTCTCAAGAACGGCCGGCCGGCGACCCAGGGCGTTTGCCCGGTTTGCGGCACTAAACTTTTCCGCATCGGCAAAGGGTAGTTTTAGCGTTACCATACGCCCTGTTTTCGTAACAGGACTGCTTTCGCTGGTACGGACACGCTGTAGCGACCCCGCTCAGGAGTTGGCTCAAGTTATTAAAGGCTTGCAGTCTGAATAGGTTTATCCGGCTCCGCTGCGTTGCTGCGGTGTATAATTTGTTATACTCGGTGAATAAGGCGTTGCTTCAAGCGGCGCCTTATTTTTGGTCTGTACGGCCATTTTGTCCTGCCCTCTTTTTCTGCTATCCTGAAAAGAACGGCTGAAGGTGCCGTGACCGCGGCGCGGCTTAAGGAGGTCTACTTGTATCGGGCAGTCTCTACCGGGACGAACCTGCTTTCCTGGCTCGCCCTTTTCCGCCTGGGAGCTACCGCCCGCGGTGTTCTCCCGTTCCTTCTCGGCACCGCTATCGCCTGGAGCCGGGGCGTGCCAATCGACTGGTCGGTCCTGGTCCTTTCATCCTTTGCCGTTCTCTGCGTCATGCTGATGACGTTCCTGGTGAATGAGTATTTTGACTATTCCACGGACATTGCTAACGAAGACTATCACCGGCTTTCCGGCGGGAGCCGTGTCTTGCCCCGGGGCCTTATCCCCCGCCGCCACGCTATAATAGCCGCCGCCATTTTCTTCGCGCTGGCTTGCGGTATCGGGCTGTCTCTGTATCTAAGTTTCCATACCGGTCTCCTGACCATCCCCCTGGGCGCAGTCGCGATTATCACCGGGTTTTTCTATACCGCCCCTCCCCTCCGCCTGTCGTATCGCGGCCTGGGTGAACTGGCCATCGCGTTTTCCTGCGGCTGGCTGGCCGTGGCCACCGGTTATTATCTTCAGGCCGGCCGGTTCGATAGCGCGGCTACCCTTGCTTCGCTGCCCGGCGCTTTCAGCGTTTTCCTGGTGATACTCGCGAACGAGGTCCCGGATATCAGGTCGGATAAGGCTTCGGGGAAAAACACCCTGGCGGTACTGCTCGGCATCGAGAAAACGGGTGTGCTGTATGCCGTCCTGCTTGTCCTGTGCTATTTGAATATCATCGTGAATGTCTTTTTCGGTATCCCGGTCGTCAGCGCGTACCTTTCGGTTATCCTGCTGCTGCTGGTAGTATGGAATATCCTGACGGTTTTCCGTACGGGACTGCGCTACCGGCAGGTCCAGGAGTCTTTCAGCCTGCGCACCATGGTCTTCGACCATTTGATAACGGTAATTTACGCCGTTAGTTTTATCGCCGCGGGCCTCAACGGCGCTACTATAAACGTCAGTCACGTGATAATACTGGCGGCGGCTTTTATCGTAGTGTTTTTGCTGGAAGGACTCGGCCTGGCCTGCTCGAGAGCGGTGCTCTCCGAAAAAGCCTGAGGTTTCTGTCATTGCGAGCCATCCGCCTAGGGCGGAGGCGCGGCAATCTCATCCGCTCGCTCCGTATTTTCCTCTCCCCCTGACTCTCTCTTCAAACAGGGCCATAGACTGAAGACGTTAGATTGATTGTTTGGAGAGGGGGAGAA
>CAYTZI010000154.1:0-2726 GCA_964442335.1 uncultured Dehalococcoidaceae bacterium
TCGCGTACGTCAGCCTGATGAGGGACGAGTACCCGCCGTTCCGGCTGGACGAGTAGCGTAACGCCGATAGTCCGAAGAAACTGAATAACTAAATCTTCAAAGCGGGACTAAGGGAAAGATAATTTACGTCTTTCTCTCCTGACGGAATTATTTTAATCTATCCCCCTGGCCCCCTTTCCTTCGACAGGCCCAGGACGAGCGGGGTCTAAAAAGAACAGTAAGGCACTGATGGTGCGAGGGCGGCCAGGGTGGGACCAGACAAGAAGGAATAAAAGTGGATGAGACGGGGTTTACGCCTTCACCCAGGCCCTCTCCAATAAAGGGAGAGGGGTAGTTTTTTTACTAAAAGAGGAACAACTTTATAAGCGCTGGCAGCGGGGGCAGATATAGGTGCCGCGGCCGCGCACAACAATACGCTCGATAGGGCCGCCGCAGTCGGGGCAGTTCTTACCGACGCCGTGAGCGACGACAAACTCGTCGTGGGCGGTGCCGGGCTCGCCGCCGGGCCGGATATAGTTGCGGACGCTGGCCCCCTTCCTGACCAAAGCCTTCTGGAGCACATGGCGGATAGCGCGGTGGAGTTTCTTCACCTCATTTTCATTGAGACTGTCCGCCGGTCTTAAAGGATGAATTTTAGCCTCAAATAGTGATTCATCCGCGTACATATTGCCGATACCGGCAATAAGGGACTGGTCCAGGATCACCGCTTTTACTGGGGCCTTGCGGTTCTTTAAGAGCTTCGCCAGGGCGGCGTAGGTGAAAGCAGCGCTCAGAGGCTCGGGGCCAAGCATGGAGTCGACGGCGCTCTCATCGTCAGCAAGCCACATGACGCCGAACTTGCGCGGGTCCCAGAAATGCACAGAGGAACCGTCGTCAAGATAAATGACGGCGCGGGTGAACCTATTTTCAGAAGGATTGACCAGCAGGGAACCGGTCATCTTCATGTGCATAACGAGAACGCCGTCGCCCCCAAGGTGAAAGAAGAGGTACTTGCCGCGGCGGGAAAGCCGAACAATCTTTTTACCGATAACGCGGCGGCGGAACTCGGCGACGGAGGGACGGCGCACCATTTTGTCCCAGAAAATATCAACGCCGGTAATGGTGCGGTTGAGGACGTGGGGGAGAAGTTCGTTTTTGATGGTTTCTACTTCAGGGAGCTCGGGCATGTTATTCAGACCTCTGGATAAGTATAAAGTGACCTACCCACAAGTAGCAAGGCTGCCCCAGGCCGCCCCGATATCCTTCGCTGCGATCAGATGACCCTTTGGCAGGCTCAGGATGACAATATAAATTCTATTTACCGCAATGCCTGGATTCCGGCCTGCGCCGGAATGACATCAGGTCCGGGCTGCAAGTGAGATTGCCACGCCGTCCGCCTGAGGCGGACCCCCCGCAACGACAGATAAATAATCATTTCATGTCGCCCCAGTTTTTACCGGTCTTCGTGTCCACTTTGAGGGGAACGCTGAGCTCTATCGCCGAACACATGACATCCTGGACCAGAGCCCGCATGGCATCCATCTCGGCGTCTGGCACCTCGAAGACAAGCTCGTCGTGCACCTGGAGGAGCATCTTACTTTTTAGTCGTCTATCCTCCATCTCGCGGTAGAGATTAATCATCGCCACCTTGATGATATCGGCGGAGGTGCCCTGAACGGGCATGTTGATGGCCATGCGCTCGGCGGCCTCGCGCACCTGGCGGTTGGAAGCATTGATGTCGGGGATATAACGTCGACGCCCCAGGAGGGTCTCAACGTAGCCGTCGCGCCGCGCCTTCTCCTTGGTGCCGTCGAGGTATTTACGCACGCCGGGATACTTCTCGAAATAAGCGCGGATGAACCTGCCCGCCTCCTCGCGGGAGAACTCGGTGGCCTGCTCCAGACCATAGTCGGACATGCCGTAGATAACGCCGAAATTGATGGTCTTGGCGGAACGCCGCATATCAGGGGTCACGCCCGAAGGGCCCACGCCAAAGATGAGGGAAGCCGTGGCGGCGTGGATATCGGCGTCCTCACGGAAAGCCCGGAGCAGGCTCTCGTCCTGAGAGAGGTGGGCCAGAACGCGGAGGTCAATCTGAGAATAGTCGCCGGCGAGGAGGGAGGCGCCGGGCGGGGCAATAAAAGCCTGGCGGACCTGCCCGCCGAGCTCGCCGCGCACGGGGATATTCTGCATATTGGGTTCGGAAGAGGACAGCCGACCGGTAGTGGTGCGGGTCTGGTTAAAGCTGGTATGGATGCGGCCGGTCCTGGGATTCACCAGAGCGGGGAGGGTATCGATATAGGTGGACTTTATCTTGGTAAGCTGGCGATAGAGCAGGATTTCCTTAACGAAGGGATAAAGCGGGCGCAGCTCCTCGAGGACGGACGCCTCGGTGGAATACCTGCTCTTACCGCGCCGCGAGGTGGGCAGCTGCATCTCGTCGAAGAGTACCTTGCCGAGCTGCTGCGGCGAGTTGATATTGAACTCGTGCTTGGCTTCCTCGTAGATTTTCCGCTCCAGCACAGATATCTGCTCGCCAAGCCGAACCGACATCTCGCCAAGGATAGAGCAGTCCACCGCCATGCCGTTGCGCTCCATGAGCAGAAGCACCGGCACCAGAGGCATCTCGACCTCGTCAAAGAGTTTTGTCAGACCCTGTTTATCAAGCTCTTTTTTGAACATAACCGCCAGACGGAAAGTCATATCCGCGTCACACCCGGAGTAGTCGGCGGTCTTTTTAATGGGCA
>CAYTZI010000154.1:2736-4333 GCA_964442335.1 uncultured Dehalococcoidaceae bacterium
TGCTTCGAGCCGGTACCAATGAGCTCGGTAATGGGCACCATCTCCACGCTCAGCTTCGTAAAAGCCAGGGCTTTAAGCGACAGGGCCTTCTCGCCGAGAAGATGGGCGGCAATCATGGTATCGAACGAGAGGCCGGCGACGCTGATGCCGGCTTCCCCCAGCGCCATCATATCGAACTTGGCGTTGTGGGCGAACTTGGGGAGGCGGGGGTCTTCCATGACGGGCCCGAGCTTCTCCACGACCTGCGGCAGAGGGAGCTGGGGAATCTCGTCCAGCAGGGTATGGCCGACAGGGATGTACCACGCCCTGCCCTCCCCGGTGGAGAGCGAGATGCCGACAAGGGGGGAGACGAGGGGGTTAAAGCTGGTGGTCTCCGTATCGAAGGCCAGAGACAGGGCGGCAGAAATTTCACCGACCAGATTATCGAGGTCAGCGGCGGTAGAGACAATGCGGTACTCGCCCGCGGGGGCGGCCGCCTTCACCTCCACGGACGGCGCTTCAGCTTCCGTCCCAGGGAGGCGGGGCAAAAGGCTGAAAAACTCAAGCTCGCGAAAGAGGTCGGCGGCCTGACGGCGGTCGAAACCCCCGACTTTGCAATCGTCGAGATTAAGGGTAACAGGCATCCCCGTAACGATGGTCGCCAGCACCTTGCTGCGGCGGGCGCGCTCCTCGTTCTCCCTGAGCTTATCGCGGAGCTTAGCAGGCTCAACCTCTGAGAGACGGCGATAGATGTCCTCGACGGAGCCGAAGTCCTGGATGAGCTTAGCGGCGGTCTTATCGCCGACGCCGGGGACGCCGGGGATATTATCGGAGGGGTCGCCAACGAGAGCCTTGTAGTCCGCGATATGCTCCGGGCCGACGCCGTATTTCTCGCGCACGGCGGCCTCGTCGAAGAGGGCGGTATCGGAGAAAGCCCTTCCGGCCTTAGGGTAGAGCACCTTAACGTGCGGGGAGACGAGCTGCATGGTATCGGCGTCACCGGTGACGATAACGGTATCGATGCCCTTGCCGGCGGCCTGCCGGCTCAGAGTGCCGAGGACATCGTCCGCCTCATAGCGGTCGACCTCGAAGAGGGGGATATTGAACGCGCGCACCATGTCCTTAACGCGGGCAATCTGGGAGCCGAGCTCCTCGGGGACGGGTGGGCGCTGGGCTTTATAGCCGTCGAAAAGCTCGTGCCTGAATGTCGGCCCTTTTTTATCGAAAGCGACGGCGACGTGCGTGGGCTTGAGGTCGTTGAGGACCTTGAGGAGCATCAGGGCGAAGCCGTAGACGGCGCTGACGACCTCGCCGGTGCGGGAGATGGTGAGGGGGGTAGCCTGCCGCCACCTGGTGGCGCCGAAGGCGTGAAAGGCGCGGTGGACGATGGCGTTGCCGTCAAAGAGGACGAGAAGGGGCTTGCTCATGGGGATATTATAACAGAGTTTACAGTAGACAGTTAACAGTTTGCAGTGGACAGTTGACGGTGGACAGTGTGGGGGAGGGGGGAGGTTATCAACCGAGCTAAGCCGTGGATGAGACTGGGCGGTAAGGGTGCGAAAGGATAACAACCGAGGGGTGGAGAGTAAAAGAAGGTTATATAAATATATCATTACAT
>CAYTZI010000155.1:0-4317 GCA_964442335.1 uncultured Dehalococcoidaceae bacterium
AGCTCCTTAATTGTCATTCCAGCGAAGGCTGGAATCCATTTACCTCACCCCCTGTATCCCCCTCTCCTTCAAAGGAGAGGGGGAGCGAGAAAAGAGGGGCGGCGCCCCTCTTAAACGCCTCTATATCCCCTCCACCTCCCTCATCAGCGCCTCTAAAAAGTCCTTTTCCTCCACCACCGCCACCTTTTTCCCCCGCTTGAAAATAACGCCCCTCCCCTTGCCGCAGGCTATACCCACATCGGCGTCTTTCGCCTCTCCCGGGCCGTTGACCACGCACCCCATTACCGCTACTTTAATCGGCCTGTCTATCTTCAAGAGCCTTGCCTCGACCTCTTGCGCCAATTTTACCACGTCCGCCTCGGCCCGACCACACGTCGGGCAGCTTACCAGCACCGGCCCCCGCCGCCGCAGGTCCAGGCTCTTCAGTATCTCGTAGCCCGCGGCGACCTCTTCCACGGGCGGCGCCGTCAGCGAGACCCGTATCGTGTCCCCGATGCCCAGCCATAGCAGCGTGCCGATGCCCACGGCGCTGCGGATAACGCCCGTACGGGGCGTGCCCGCTTCGGTGATGCCGATGTGCAGGGGATAGGGAACTTTCTCCGCTATGTCACGGTACGCCTTTATGGTGGTGGGCACGTCGAAGGCTTTGAGCGATATCTTGATGAGGTCGAAGTCCAGGCTTTCGAGCAGCCTTACCTGCCCCAGCGCCGCCTCGACCATTCTTTCCGCCGTGCCGGGCTTTTTGCTGGCGGTTTTCGGCAGGCTGCCCGCGTTCACCCCGATGCGTATCGGCACCCCCCGCTCTTTAGCCGCCAGCGCCACCTTCTTTACTTTGGCCGCCTCCCCGATGTTCCCCGGGTTAAGCCTCAGCCCGTCCACGCCCGCTTTAATCGCTTCCAGGGCCAGTCTGTAGTCAAAATGTATGTCCGCCACGAGCGGTATTTTTATACTTTTTTTTATCTTCGCCAGGGCCTGCGCCGCCTCGTTGTCCGGCACAGCTACGCGCACTATTTCGCACCCCGCTTCCTCCAGCTCTTTAATCTGCCGGATGGTGGCACGGACGTTGCGGGTGTCGGTCTTGGTCATCGACTGCACCGATATGGGCGCGCCCCCGCCTACGGTGACGTTCCCGATTTTTATCGCTTTGCTTTTGCGTCTTCTGATGTTGTCCATCGTTACCTGCTAATAGCTAATCGCCAACTGCTAACCGCTAAGGTATCAAACTCCCTCCGGTCGCCCAGCGGAAAATATCCTGGTACGTAATCAGGACGAGCAGTGCCAGCAGCACCATGAACCCTATCGTGTGCACTATCCCCTCGATTCTCGGGGAGACGCGCTTGCCGCGCCTTATCCACTCGATGAACACGAAAATTATCCTTCCCCCGTCCAGGGCGGGGAAGGGTATCAGCTGTGTTATCGCTATGGCGATGCTGATAAACGCCGTCAGCTCGAGCACCGGGCTAATCCCGGACTGCGCTACTTCGCCGGCGACCTGCACTATGCCCACCGGTCCCGTCGGTACGAACGGCACCGTGCCGAGAATCATCCCGATTATTCCGTTTTTATAGAGGACGAGCGTCTCCCAGACGGAGATGCAGCCCTGGGGTATCGCCTGCCAGAAGGGCAGGCTTTCGCTCTCGATAACCGGATTTACCGTTTCGGTCAGTATCCCGACAGCCCCCTGTCCTTCCGGGGGACGCCAGCGGGGCACGACCTTAACCGTCTTGGTTTCTCCCGTCGCTGCAGATTCATATTCAATCGTTATTTCCGTTCCCAGCCCCATCTGGATGTATCTCGAGAGGACGCCGGCGTTAGTGGCATCTTTCCCGTCTATGCTGACGATTGTGTCGCCCGCTTGGATACCGGCCATTTCCGCCGGGGAGCCCGGGTTCACATCTTTAACGACCACCTCGCCTACGACCATATTATGTGGCACCATATACGCCACTGAGAGCAGCACGAACGGCAGCAGCAGGTTCATTATTATGCCCCCGGCAAGTACCAGCAGGCGGACGCCGTAGCCACGGCTCGCCAGACCTTTGGGCACCTCTGGGTCGATTTCTCCCGTTATCTTGTTGAACCCCCCGAACGGTATCCAGTTGATGGAGTATATTGTTTCCCGCCACTTCTTCCCCCATATGCGCGGCGGGAACCCTATGCCGAACTCCTCGACCGGCACCCCCGTGGCTTTGGCGGCGAAAAAGTGCCCAAGCTCGTGTACCAGGACGAGCACGGACAGCACCACCAGCCCCACGACTATCGTCAGTATCATTTCCCGACCCCCGCCATCCCGAGCGCCTTTTCCCTTGCCTCCCTGCCCGCCTCCTCGATATCTTCTAGGGAGGGATGAAGCTTATTAACATGCTTTTGCATTGCTCCGCTGATAAGGCGCGGGATGTCCGTAAATCCTATCCGGCCGGCCAGGAAAAGCTCCACGGCGGCCTCGTCGGCGCCGCAGAGCGCCGCTGGCTTTGTGCCGCCCGCTTTCCCCGCCTCTACCCCCAGCGCCAGGCAGGGGAACCTTTCCGTATCCGGCTGCTCGAAGGTAAGGTCTTTAAAATGGGACCACTCGATGGCGGGCAGGGCTTTGTTTTCGAGTCGGTCGGGATATGTCAGCGCGTACTGTATCGGCAGGCGCATGTCCGGGCGGCTGAGTTGCGCTTTCACCGATCCGTCGGCGAACTCCACCATGGAGTGGACGATGCTCTGTGGATGGACTAAAACGGTAACACTATCAATGGGCATGTTAAATAGCCAGTGTGCCTCAATGACCTCGAGTCCTTTGTTCATCAGCGTGGCGGAGTCGATGGTTACTTTTCTGCCCATCTTCCATGATGGGTGCGCCAGCGCCTGCTCCACGGTTATACCGGCCATCTGCTTATTTGTATACGTTCGGAAAGGCCCGCCGGAAGCGGTAAGTATGATGCGGCGGGGCGACTGTTTTTCTCCCTGGAGGCATTGGAAGATGGCGCTGTGCTCACTGTCCACGGGGATGATGCGGGCGCTGCTCTTTTTTACCGCGCTCGTGATTATTTCTCCGGCGGCCACCAGCGACTCCTTGTTGGCGAGGGCTATGGTCTTGCCGGCTTTAGCGGCCGCCATCGTTGCCCCCAGCCCCGCCGTCCCCGCTGTGGCTATAACGACCGTATCTATATCGGGGTGAGAAGCCATTTCTTCGAGGGAGATGATCTCGCATCCCGTTTCGCTTTTTTGGGTTTTTATATAGCTGACGAATCTCGGTTTGAACTCGTTTATCTGCTTCTTGAGCAGGTCGAGGTTTTTCCCCGCCGCCAGTCCCTCGACGCGGAATCTTTCGGGGAACGCTCGCGCTATCTCAAGCGTCTGCCGCCCGATAGAGCCCGTCGACCCCAGTACGGCAAGGCGCTTTATCCCTACGACCATAATATTTATATCTTACACCAAATATGTGTTCCAGGCTATAAAGCGTCCTTGTTGACAAGGGTTAACAAATTATTATATTATTGCAAGTCTTATATGAACACCACATAAAACCATAGCCAGCCAGGGGGGCTTATGGGGGAACAGACAGGGGCGCTAAAACTGCTTTGGAAGCAGTAACCGGCGCTCTTTTTTATTGTTCAGATAGGTAAAGGAGGTAGTGTGTATTGAATAAAAAGAAATGTGATAAGTCAAATATATGATACTCAAAAAACTAAAGGAGGTAAATACAGTGTCAACGGAACAAACGAAAAAACTAGCTCACCGTTTGGTGGAAATATTTAATAGCCGGGACATGGCGGTAATACCTCAATATTTTTCGTCTGAGTTCATCGGACATCGAGCAGATGGTGATACAACTTATAAAGACTTCGAGCAGGGAGCTAAAGAGCTTGTCAAAGCCTTTCCTGATATGAGATTTGACCTAGACGACCTGATTATCGAGGGTGATAAATTTATGGCCCGAAGTACCATGACCGGTACCCACAAAGGTAAATTTATGGGTATTCCCGCTACTGGCAAGAAGGTTATATTCTGGTGGATAACGATACGCCGCGTAGCCGATGGTAAGTGCGTTGAAGGCTGGGACTTATTTGACTCTCTCACCATGATGCAGCAGCTTGGCGCAATACCGAAACGTTAAGAATATTAAATAAAGGAGGCAAATAACATGTCGAAAGAAGAAAATAACAAAAAAGCCATCCGCCGTTTCTATGAAGAGGTTACCAACAAAAAGAATATGTCGTTAATACCTGAACTCATTGCTCCCAACTATGTTGCCCACGGGACTCCGGAAGTAAAAGGTCCGGAAGGAGTAAAAAATTATCTCACTCCGGTATTTACTGCGTTCCCTGATTG
>CAYTZI010000156.1:0-4115 GCA_964442335.1 uncultured Dehalococcoidaceae bacterium
GATATCCGCCTGCCCGAGGCTGTAGCCCGCGAACTCCCTGACGATGAAGAGCACCTGCTCCTGGTAGACGATGACTCCGTAGGTCTCTTTTAGGATATTTTCCAGGACGGGGTGGGGGTACGTAATCGGGATTTTGCCGTGCTTGGCGTCGATGAAGCGGGGGATGTGCTCCATGGGTCCGGGCCGGTAAAGGGCGACCATGGCGGAGATATCGGTAAAAACGGTAGGTTTAAGGTCCTTGATGTAGCGGCGCATTCCCGCGCCTTCAAGCTGGAAGACCCCCGCCGTTTCCCCCGCGGAGAGCAGCTCGAAGGTCTTTTTATCATCCATGGGGAGCTTGTATAAGTCGATGTCCAGACCGTGAGTCTGTCGGATGATATCTTTAGCCCTGCCCAGGATGGTGAGGTTCGCCAGCCCCAGGAAGTCCATCTTGAGCAGGCCGATATGAGCGATGTCGTCCATGGAGTACTGCGTCATGACGGCTGCTTCCTGGCCGTTGACTTTAGCGCCGCGCTGGAGGGGCACATGATTGGTAAGGGGCTCTTTGGAGATAACGACCCCGGCGGCGTGGGTGCTGGCGTGGCGGGCAATGCCTTCCACGCGCCGGGCGGAGTTAATCAGGTTGCGGACAATATCGTCGGTCTGGTAGATGGCCTTGAGCTCACTGTTCTCGTCCAGCGCCTTGGCCAGCGTCATACCAACCAGGTTAGGTATAAGCCGCGCCACGCGGTCGACCTCTCCGTAGGGCATACCGAGGGCGCGTCCGACGTCCCGTATGGCAGCCCGCGCGCCGAGCGTCCCGAAGGTAATAATCTGGGCGACATGGTCCTGGCCGTATTTCCGGGAGACGTAGTTAATGACCTCGTCACGGCGGTCGTCCTGGAAGTCCATGTCGATATCGGGCATCTCTTTGCGCTCGATGTTGAGGAAGCGCTCGAAGACAAGTCCGTGCTCAAGGGGGTCGAGGGGGGTAATGCCTAAACAATGCAACACGAGGCTCGAAGCCGCGCTGCCCCTGACGCCGAAAAGGATGCCCTGTTTTCTGGTGAAATCGATGATGTCCCAGACCACCAGGACATAGTTGGCAAACTCCGTTTTTTTGATGACGTCCAGCTCGTATTCAAGGCGTTTTTCCATCTCGGGGGTGGGGTCGGGATAGAACTGCCGGAAGCCCCGGTAACAGAGGTCGGCCAGATATTCATCGGCGTTCTTGCCTTCCGGGAGGTCGATTTCCGGCAGGTGCAGCCGCCCGAACTCCAGCTCAAGGTTGCACATCGCGGCGATACGTCCGGTATTTTCCAGCGCTTCCGGGATATCCTTATAGAGCTCGGCCATTTCCTCCGGGCTTTTCAGGTAAAAGTAATCGCCGGCCATCTTGAGTCGTTTTTCATCGTGAACCGTCGTGTTGGTGCCGATGCAAAGCAGGAGGTCGTGCGCGGAAGCGTCTTCCCGGTTGATATAGTGGGTGTCATTGGTGGCGACCATCGGTATATTTAGCTCCCGCGATAGCTGGATGAGGTAGTTGTTGGCGGTCTCCATTTCCGGGATGGGGTGCCGCATGATTTCTAGGTAGAAATCCCCGAACGTCCGCTTGTACCAGAGGGCGGCCTGTTTGGCATCGTCATAGCGCCCGGCGAGGATATACTGTGAAAGCTCTCCGGCAAGGCAGGCGCTCAGGGCGACCAGCCCCTCGTGGTGCTCTTCGAGGAGCTCTTTATCGACCCTGGGCCGGTAGTAAAAACCTTCGAGGTGGGCCTTGGTGGTGAGCTGGATAAGGTTCTGATAGCCGGTCCTGTCTTTGGCGAGGAGGACGAGGTGATAGTTATTTTTGTCCGCGGCGCCGCGGCTGAACCGACTCCCCGGGGCGATATATATCTCGCTACCGATTATCGGCTTGATACCGGCTTCTTTCGCCGCCCGGTAGAACTCGATGGCGCCGTGCATGACGCCGTGGTCGGTGATGGCGAGGCTGTCCATGCCCATTTCTTTAGTCTTTTCAACGAGCCTTCCGATGCGGCACATGCCGTCCAGCAGGCTGTATTCGGTGTGGACATGGAGGTGGGTAAACATCATTCTCCCGGTGAAATTCCGGTTTATTATAACATGGTTGGCAGTTAAGAGTTAACAGTCTAAAGAGTATGACCAGGAGAAGCGTTAGCCCCTTTTTTGTTTTTCCCGCCGAAATAGTAAAATTAAATAAGGATGAAAATCATAAAAGTATTCACCCAGTGGTTTTTTATACTATGCGTCCCGGTCCTGCTGCTTTCGGCGAGCCTGGGAATAGCGGCCAACTGCCCCTGGCTCTATAAATACGGCTTCGATAAGTACGAGGTCGGCCGGGCGACCGGGCTCTCCGACGCCGAGCTGGAGAAAGTCATCAGCGGAATCATCGGTTACTTCAACTCAGGTGAAAGAGACATCTATATCGTTGTGGAAAAAGACGGTGCGCCTTTCGTCCTGTTCAACGAGCGGGAGATAAGCCACATGCGGGACGTCAAGGGCTTGTTTCGCCTTGATTATTACCTGTGTCTGGGCACCCTGGTTTACGCCCTCGCGTTCGTTGGGGTAAACATATTTATCTGGAAGGACCGGCGCGGGCTGGCCCGGGGGCTTTTCGGCGGGGGCGTCTTAACGCTGGGGCTGATGGCCGCGCTGGGGCTGGGGGCTTTATTTGACTTCGAGTCGCTCTTCATCCATTTCCACCTTATCAGCTTCAGCAACTATCTATGGATGCTCGACCCGTCCCGGGACTATCTTATACGGCTTTTCCCGCAGGGGTTTTTTTACGACGCTACCCTTTTTTGCGCGGCGGGAACGGGCGCCGGCGCGCTAATAATTGGGGGGGTGGGGTGGTGGCAGATGAGGAAAAGTGAGCGCGTTTCAAACAAGTCGCCTTCTTGATTTCAGAAAGCACCAATTCAAGCGTGTAAAATCAGTAGTTATTCAGTTTGCGTTTGTCTTCCGTAAAAGATAGAGACCGCGACCAGGACCGCTCCGAGGACCAGTATGCCAAGGCTGAACCATTGCAGCGGCAGCAGGGAATCTTTTATCAAATTGGACAGCCAGGTTTCCATCGACGGAGGTATATCCCGCGCGTACTTCATGAAATCAAAATACCTGACGAAAAGTGCGGCGGCAAACTCGATTGCTCCGTAAACGAGAAAGATTATTCCCAGAACACGGAAGCCATTTTTGATATTGCCAAGGTTTAATAACACTATGCCGGCGACCAGCAGCGCCATGAAAGCTATCAGGCAATAGTAAACGGTATAGAACCATCCGATACTGTCCCTGGCTGTTTCCAGGGCCTCCATGACATCCGCCGGTATCTCGTTCTCGTCAATCACCTGAGAGTCAGGGAAATCCTCGACGAAATCGTTATAGTACTGGTCGAAATAGGGCTCAATCTGGCTCAGGACGTAGGAAGAGAGCACGGGGATTTTTAACGCTATCTGGAGGGCTCCGGTGACTTCTTCGTAGTGCTGGCGGAGATAAGTGTCAAGCTGCGCTCCTCTCAGGTCAATCATGTCCGGAGGAAAGAGCGGTTCCGGGATACGGCTGGCGAGTTCCTCGTAGTTCTCAACGAGATAGGGAACGAGCAGGTCTTCCGGAATCAACGAGGCGTCCTGCTTGAGGTATTTTTGAAGCGTCCGCCAGAGGCTATCCCTGACTTTTTGTTTCAGGTCGTCCAGGGGAATCAATATCTCGAGGCGGTCGCTTTTGGACAGGAGATAATCATAACCGGCGTATACAGCCCTGTCAAGCTGCTCTTTCAGCCATGGCTCCTGGTCGGCAACGACATCGTAGAGGGCCTGGTCGAGGAATTCCGCTTCCTGCGACATATCTTCGCCGATTTGCTCTTTAACGTAGTCGCGGGCAATGGTATTCATGTCAAGCTTGTCCACCTGCCCGACAACGAAGTCGGGGTTGAGCAGGGTGCTATTAAGGAAGAATGCTATCCCGAAAACGGACAGCGATACCAGGAGCAGAAATCCCAGGATGCCGCTGCCAGCTGCTCTCATGTATCAAGCCTCCGGGTCAAATTGATTTAGAGTTATTGTATCATAGAAAACGGTTGACGGCTAATCAGGTATCTAGTAGAATGATGAATGTTA
>CAYTZI010000157.1:0-3978 GCA_964442335.1 uncultured Dehalococcoidaceae bacterium
CTGGAGAAGACGGTCGGCGATTTGTTATTTAAAGCCGGATTGTTGATTAAGGGATGAAAGCGCTGGCGCTGGGACTGATAAGAATATACCAGGCTACCTGGTCGAGGGTTATGCCGCCGTCCTGCCGTTTCCAGCCGACCTGCTCCGAGTATACATTCGAGGCTATCGGCAAATACGGCTTGATTAAGGGCATTTTTTTGGGCGCCCGGCGCATCGCCCGCTGCCACCCTTTTAACCCCGGCGGGTATGACCCCGTCCCGTAAACGGTGGAGCGTTATTTGACATAAATCAATCGAGAAAACGACCGGATTTGATAAGGATTTGTCTCAAGATTAGTGTTTATGATTAAATATAAAAATCTGATTCCGTTTCGTGCTTCGGATTTTTTAGAGTAGCATATGCCGATGATTAAGAAAACACTATATATAGTCCCTTTCCTGATAGCTATAATTTTAGCCGTGGGGCTGGGCGTTACTGGCTGTGTCAGCGGCCTGACGCCGATAGGATGGTCCGGCGGGGCCGTTTCCGACGGCATTATATACGTCGGCTCCCGCGCCGGCCAGCTCGTGTCTATAAACCTTACCGATGATAGCCGCCTTTACTCTGATACGCTGGTGCCGGTCAGCCAGCCGAGCCTGTTCGGCTGCGGAACGTCGGGGGGGATGGGGGGCTGCTCCGGGGGCTCGACAGGCGTCCCTATCTACGGTACTCCCGTGGTCTCCGGGAATCTCACCTATATAGCCGGGTATAACGGTAAGGTATATGCCTATAACGCCAGCACTCTTGCGGCAAGGTGGGTCTACCCGCGCGAGGGCAACCTTATGCCTATCGTCGGCGGGCTTGTTGAGTCCGGGGGAAGGATATTCTTCGGCGGCTCGGATGACAGCGTTTACGCCCTCGACGCCGCCCTCGGGGATAAGCTCTGGGAGTTCGCCACCGGCGATAAAATCTGGGGCACGCCCGCCGTGGCCGGCGATACTCTGTACATCGGCTCCTTTGACAAAAAGGTCTATGCCCTCAATACCGACGACGGCTCGAAAAAGTGGGAGTTCGCCACGGAGGGCTCGGTCATCGCCACGCCGCTGGTCGTTGGCGACACGGTCTATATCGGCTCTTTCGACAGGACGCTGTACGCTCTGAACGCCGCCGACGGTTCCCTGAAATGGACGTTCACCGGTAAAAACTTCTTCTGGTCGCAGCCGGTGCTGGTCGGCGATACGCTGTATGTCGGCTGCCTCGACGGCTTCGTTTACGTTCTCCGGGCGTCGGGACTGACCGAAATCACCAGGTTCGACCTCGATAGCCCTGTCTCTTCGCAGCCGGTCGTCGTCGGCGACGCCGTTATCTTCGCCAACAGAAAAGGCGTTGTCTATTCCGTGTCCACTTTGACAAATGAAATCAAGCAGCTTGCGGACCTCGATACCAGCGTTTACGGTCCCCTGGCCGCCAGCGGCGAAATCGTCTATATTCACACCCAGGACGATATCCTCGAGCGCGTTAACGCGGTTACGGGCGCCCTGCTGACATCCATTCCCCTGTACGGTTAGTGATAGGAGTTTTATAGTTTGAACGTTTGGGAACTGATAATCCAGCAGCCCGTCATTAACGTCCTCATTGTCATGGCGCATTTCCTGGGCGATAATTTCGGGCTGGCGATTATCGCTCTCACCATCATCATCAACCTGTGTATGCTGCCCCTTACCTTGAGCCAGATAAGGTCTTCCCGCCGCATGCAGGACCTCCAGCCCAAGCTCGCCGAGCTCCAGAAGAAATACGGCAAGGACCGGCAGAAGCTGGCGCAGGAGCAGATGAGGCTCTACAAAGAGTCCGGCATCAAGCCGGCGGGATGCCTGCTGCCTCTGCTTATCCAGATGCCGGTGTGGATTGCCCTCTACCAGTCCATAATACTGGCCCTGGCCGTGGCGCCGGAAGGACTGCTTAATCTTTCGCGGTTGCTCTATCCCTGGGATGTCGTTTACGCCGCTTTACCCCTCAGCCGCCACTTCCTCGGGATGGACCTAGCCAATGGTAATATCATCCTGGCCATCCTTACGGCCGCCAGCCAGTGGGTCCAGCAGAAAATGTCCATGACGTCTACCGGCGACCCCCGCCAGACGCAGCAGAACCAGATGATGCTCTGGATGATGCCCATGATGTTCGGCCTGCTGGCTCTTTCCTTCCCCAGCGGCCTGGCGCTCTACTGGGTGGTAAATAATATCGTCAGGATTGTCCTCCAGTACCGCGTTACCGGCTGGGGCGGAATGCGCCGCGCGCCCAAGCAGCCGACTGAGGCGGAAAAGAAGCGTCTTAAGTTCGATACCTCTTCGGAGGAGAGTCCCCCGGAGGAAGAAAGCGGCCGGAGGATTGTGGCTGATACCGGGCCTTCCCAGCCGATGGACAAAAACTCGATTAAACCCAGTAAGTCGAGGTTTCAGCCCGGTAAAGATAGACAGAAGAACCGACCCAAAAAGTAGGCGCTGTTGATAAGGGGTTTTAGATATGGAAATGCCGGCGAAACAGAAGGAAATTTACGAGGCCACTAAAGAGGTCCTCGAAGAGCTCTTGAGGTTATTGGACCTGCCCGCCAGGGTGTCCCCTTCCGATGAGTTCACCGTGACGGAGGATAACGGCGAGGTCTCTTCCGTCGGTCTTAACATTGAAGGTGAGGACCTGGGTATCATTATCGGGCGGCGCGGCCAGACCATGGCGGCGCTGCAGCAGATTGTCCGGCTCATCATGGCGCATAAGATGGAGGTGCGCGTTCCTATCGTCCTGGACGTGGAGAACTACAAGCAGCGCCGCTGCGAGGGCCTGCGCATTCTGGCTAATCGACTCGCCGAGCAGGTCAAAACGAGGAAAACGCCTTTTCCCATGGAGCCGATGCCCGCCTTCGAAAGGCGTATTATTCACCTTGCCCTGGCCGACCACCCCGATGTCACCACGGAGAGCACCGGCTTCGGCGAGTCCAGGAAAGTCGTTATTATCCCGAAAACCCTGCCGGGTAATTGATTTGCGTCCCGTTTTGTGTTAACATAAGCGTGTTAAAGGCTGTGACGGAGAAGAGTAGGGGCGGTGACGGATACACAGCGAGCCCGATACGGTGTGAGCGGGCGTATCCTCTACCCTGAAAATCACTCCCGAGCCGCCGGCTGAAAGTCCTTCGGCACAATCAGGACGACTAGGCACGGACGGTCCCGTCCGCCGTTATCCCGGACGAGGGCATGATACGTGCCCTGTAGAGTGTCCCCGTTTTTATCGGGGAAAATAGGGTGGTACCGCGGGTGCTTTAAGCCTCGTCCCTTGGGACGGGGCTTTTAATTTTACATAAGATGACGAGGCGCTTAACGAAAAAAAGGAGTCGGCCATGTTTAAACCGGTTAGCAGTCGGGTAAATTTTCTCCAGATAGAGGAGGCGGTGCTGGATTTCTGGAAAAAGAACGACATTTTCAACCGCAGCGTCGCCGCGCGGAAGGGCGGACCCGGCTTTGTCCTCTACGACGGCCCCCCCACCGTAAACGGCAGCCCCGCCCTCCATCACGTTTTTATGTCCGTCTTTAAAGACGTCATACCGCGCTACAAGGTCATGAAGGGCTTTTATGCCCCCCGCATCGCCGGCTGGGATACTCACGGCCTCCCCGTGGAGCTTGAGGTTGAGAAGCAGCTCGGCTTTTCATCGAAGACGCAGATAGAGGAGTACGGCATCGACCGCTTTAACGAGATGTGCCGCCAGAGCGTTCGTAAATACCTGGTAGAGTTCGATGAAATCCTGCGGCGGGTGGGCTACTGGATTGATTTCGATAACGCCTATATTACTTTGAGCCCCGACTACATAGAGTCGTGCTGGTGGGCCATCAAGCAGATGTGGGACAAAGAGCTGGTCTACCAGGGCTATCGCGTTACCCCCCACTGCCCCCGCTGCGGCACCTCTTTAAGCTCTCACGAGGTCGCCCAGGGCTATAAGGAGAACACGGAAGACCC
>CAYTZI010000158.1:0-3911 GCA_964442335.1 uncultured Dehalococcoidaceae bacterium
CTCCGCGAACACCTGCCCCGTGATATAGCTTGAGGCCTTGTCCGAGGCCAGCAGGACCGCCAGACCCTTGAGCTCGCTGGCTTCCGCGATGCGCCCCATCGGTATCTCCTCGGAGAGATATTTTTTCATGTACGCTTCCATCATGGCGGGGTCCGGCTTCGGCCCCGGGTTGTTCTGCCCCAGCTCGGACTTGTGCATGCCCGGCGCGATGCAGTTCACGCGGATGTTGTGTCTGGCGTATTCCATCGCCGCGATGTTCGTTAAGAGAATGACCCCCGCCTTGGCCGCCCCGTAGGCCGCCGGGCCCACCTCCGGCACCTCCGCCCGCAGTCCCGCTATCGACGATATGTTGATGACCGAGCCGCTCTTTTGCCTGACCATCTGCCCCAGCACGTGTTTCAGCCCCAGGAACGCTCCCCTCAGGTTGGTATCGATGATGGCGTCCCACTCTTCGGTCGGCGTCTCGTGGATGGGACGCGGCGGCCTGGCGATGCCGGCGTTATTGAAAAAGATATCGATTTTCCCCAGCTGCCGCACCGTCTCGTCGACCATTCGCTTTACCTCGTCTTCCTTCGTGACGTCCGCCTTAATGGCGATGGCGCGGTGCCCGTGCTTCTCCAGTAGCTTCAACGTCTCCGCCAGCTTGGCTTCGTCGCGGCCCGCGCAGGCGACGTCGGCGCCGTACTCCGCCATGGCCTCGGCGAACGCCCTCCCCAGCCCGCGGCTCGCCCCCGTTATCAAAGCCGCCTTGCCCGTAAGGTCGAATATTCCCCTGTCGGTCATGTTTCCCTCCGGTGATATACTTCGTCTGTAATTCTAGCACTTTGATACGCAGGCGTCTAAAAAAGCTCAGGCCGGGCCCCCTCCCTTATATCCCTCTCCCTCGATGGGAGAGGGTAGAGCCTGCCCCGTACTTGATACGGGGGTGAGGGTGAAATCAGCACCATGCAGACAAAACAGGAAGAATCAATTTAGTCCCGCCCCAGCCCCGTCCTTATCCCCTCCCGGCACTCCGGCATGTCCGTGCTGGCCTGCCATCTGGCGCAGCAGGCGGGCTTCACCTCGTGTATCGCGCAGGTCGCCAGCCCGTTTTCGTAATTTAGGAAAACGCATTTCCCGCCGGCGTGCCTTATCAGCCGGTACTCCGAGTATCTCCAGCGAGGGTCGTCGTAGAGCCTTTCCCAGTCCTCCGCCGTTATCCCCAGGTAGGCCAGGATTCTGTCTATATCTTCCGGCGTCACGAAAGCCTGGTGGCGCGTGCAGCAGACGCCGCAACGCCGGCAGGCCATCGTTTTTGTTTCGGATTTTGCCTTGACCATCTCTAGAACCGCTTCCTAAGTCTGGCGGCGGCGTCCTCGGGGGGCAGGATACAGATGTTCTCATCCTGGAGCATCTGGTAGTAAAACTGGTCGCTCGTCTCGATGGGCGAATAGAGCAGCAGCCCCCTCGGCGTTATCCTGGCGTGCGCCGTGAAGCTTTCTTTGTCGGACCCGGAGTACGTGCTCATGTTGAAGCTGATGAGGTTGAGCTCGCTGATATAGCCGAACACTTTGAGCAGCCCGTCGGTGAAATCGCCGAGGTCTTTGTCGGTAAGCTCGGTAATCGATGCCTTGCCCGGGAATACCGCTACCGCGTCGGAGAGCCTCCCCCGCGGCACGAAGGCTGTCAGCCATGCCACCCCGCCCGTTTTCCCCACCCACCTTTCCCCCGTCTTCCTCTCCTGCTCGACCAGATCGTTCCAGTAGTTCGTCCCCTTTTCTTTGTAGTAACGACCGGACGCCTCGATGACCTCCTTCTGCTGGTTGGTCGGGTGGTAGCCGGCGTTGCACTGGAGGTGCGGGTGGACCAGGCTGCCGCCGGCGGGGGGCATGTAGTTCCAGGCGATGAAGCTGTATTTCGCTCCGGTATCTATCTCCTGGACCCTTTTGAGGTAGGTCAGCGCCGCCGCCAGGGCGTTATACACGGTCTCGTGGTCGAACCTGTCCAGGGCGATGTAGTGCTCGTCCGAGACTGCCACGACCACCCCGTAGGTGTCGTACGGGTCGATGTTGGGAAAGGCCAGGGCTTTGCCCTTCCGTATCGCCCCCCCGGGGACAAGGTCGGGCGTAAAACGGGGCGTGATGCGCTCGACGAGCGGCGGGCAGAAGGGGCAGGTGAGGGCTCTCGACCTCTTTTGGAGGACTTTGAGGTCCGGTTTTATGATTCTTGATAGCGAGTACGGCACGAGCCGGCAGGTCCTGCCCGTCAGCGGGTCGAATCTCAGCTCCACGGGCGCGGTTGTTTCGACCAGCTCGCCGGATTTATCGCGCCGGAGCATCCGGGACGGCATTATTTCCCGCCGGAACTCTATCGGACTATGCTTTGTCTGTTTCATCCTCTATCTATTCCGCCTATTTCACTATCGCGCTTATCTGCTTGAACTTGTCGCCCTTCGCTTCTTTCAAAAGCTCGAAGAGCGCCATCTCCGTGGTGGTGGGCTTTATCCCCTCCGCCCCCATCCTGAAAAGCGCCACCAGCCTGTTCTCGTTCTCCCTTGAAGTAACGCAGTCCGCGACCACCTGTACTTCGTACCCCGCCCGCGCCAGCCCCGCGGCGGTCTGGTAGACGCAGATGTGCGCTTCTATCCCCGCTATGAGAACCTGCTTTCTTTTCAGGGCTTCCAGCGACCGGCAGAATGCCGCTTCGTCGCAGCAGTTGAAGCTGACCTTCTCTATCGGCTTGATGTCGGGCATCAGCTCTTTTATCTCCGGCAGCGTCGGCCCCAGTCCTCTGGGGTACTGCTCGGTCAGCAGTACGGGTATTTCCAGCGCCTGCGCCCCTCTGATGAGCTTGATTACGTTGCGCAGCAGACTTTCTTTCTCCTGCATCACGGGGAAAAGCCGTTCCTGCATATCAATAATCAGCAGGGCGGCGTTATCTGTCGTTAGTGTTTCCGTCTTCATGGTTGGACCTCGGTTTAAAACTCTATTCAGTATAAAATCATGCTCTCCGCGTGTCAAAGCCGCTTCCCTTGAATATTTGTCACAAATTTGTTATTTTACTTATGCCAATGTTATAACTATTAAATATCCGGTACTACATAATTCTGTTGATTTATCTTGTACGCGGAATTGAAGAATAAAGGGAGGTAAACATGAAAGGCGACCCTAAGGTAATTAAGACCCTCAACTCTTTGCTGGCGGACGAACTAACCGCAATCAATCAGTACATGGTGCACTCCGAGATGTGCGAAAACTGGGGCTACGATAAGCTGGGGGATGCCATTGAGAAACGGGCTATCGACGAGATGAAACACGGCGAGAAGCTTATCGCGCGTATCCTGTTCCTTGAGGGCACTCCCACCGTCACCGAGTTGCGCCCGATTCATATCGGCGCGGATGTCCCCAAGATGTTCGCCGCTGACCATGTCATGGAGGCCGATGCCATCAAGGCGTATAATTCGGCTATCTATTTATGCGGCGAGGCGCGCGATTTCGCCACCCGTGAGGTTCTGGAGGGCATCCTCAACGAAGAGGACAAGCATATCGACGATATCGAGGAAGTCCAGGACGAGATATCGCAGATGGGCATCCAGATCTTTCTGTCCGTCAACGTCAAGTAGCCCCTGTTGACAGGCGCTTAATCTGGTGCCGGTTTTGCTTGCATCCGTTTTGGAGGGCTGACCTTGCCCGGTATTCTGGTGGTGCCTCTAATGTCACCCTGAGCGCAGCGAAGGGTCTCGGAGTGGTGGGCCTGTTCGTATTAGCCCCTGTCTGGAGAGGGGGCCGGGGGGTGAGGCACTTAATAGAAGCAGGGCGTTTAAGAGGGGCTGACGCCCCTCTTTTTCTTCTCCCCCTCTCCAAACAATCAATCTAACGTCTTCAGTCTATGGCCCTGTTTGGAGAGGGGGTCAGGGGGAGAGGAAAATACGG
>CAYTZI010000159.1:0-3910 GCA_964442335.1 uncultured Dehalococcoidaceae bacterium
ATTCGAACCCACGGTAACCTTACGGCTACACACGCTCTCCAGGCGTGCCTGATAGTCCACTCCAGCACCTCTCCGCGGTTATATATTCTATTGATGGCGGAGAGGGTGGGATTCGAACCCACGTCCCGATATAATCGGGAACCGCTTTTCGAGAGCGGCACCATCAACCACTCGGACACCTCTCCGCGGCCTAAATAATTATGCCCTATCTCTATAGCTTCGTCAAACGCCCCACCGTCCCCGGATTGCTGTTATAATACGTTTATGGCGCACGATACCGGTGCCCAGGCGGAGCCGGCCCGGCTGAAGAGAGGGTTCCCCCTCGGCGAAATCATAATCCTGGTTATCGTCCTGGTGATGTTGGCGGGCGGAGTCCTTTATTTTAAAGTGCCCCAAAAAATCGGTCTGGTGAAGTCGGCTGCCGACCGCCTTTTTACCGTGACCCCGGACAGGGAGAAAGCTGCGTCTATCTTGGAGGACCTGGAGCAGGCCGGGTTCGATACCGCAGGAGTCGAGGTCTACGTCCTGCCCGTCGTCGGCACCGGCCACTCCACGGCGATGATTGTGCTGGACGCCTCGAAGGGTTTCGATTTCAATTTTTCCGGCGGCGGCGAGCCTCTAAAGGATTTACTGGGGGTCGTTTCCCGCGCCCGGACACAGGGAATCAACCGCGTCGCCGCGGCTTACTACGACGAAGACGGCAGGCTTTTGCTGGCGGTGACGCTGCCCGCGGATGACGCCGCCGCGTACGCGGAGGGGAGGCTCACCGACGCCCAACTCGTGGAGAACGTTAATATCGGCACCGATGACCTGACCGGCCTCATCGGCGAGATACAGAAGTATATGAAATGAACAATAAAGTAAGACGCACGTTATTAATACTGGTCGCTTTGATAGTGATTCTGTTGCCCTTCCTGAGCGCCTGCGGGCCGGACGAAACGGAGCAGTTTGTTTACTGGGCCACGCTCTGGGCGAAAGCCCGCGGCATCATCGACGAGAGTGAAAATCCCGACTACCCCGCTGCGATGAGGTTCGTCGCCGCGCAGGCTTTCGGCTTTGGCTCCACCGGGGATGAAGAAGCCGACGCCGCTATCGACTGCGCCCGCTTGCTGAAAAAGATAAGGCAGGCGGAAGATGAGGCCGGGTGCGCCTGGCAGGCGCTGGAAGCGGGCAAGAATATCCGGGCGGAGGTCCTGCCGCATCTCGATAAAGCCATTAGTCTGCGGCCGGATGACTGGTCCTTGCGTAACGTGCGTGCTGCGGTCTACCTCGAAGACCTGGAAAATCCCGATGGTGTGAAGAACGCCCGCGGGGACTTCGATAAAGCTGATGCCCTCGCTGAAAAGAGCGGTATTACCGGGGAATATTTGAGGATGCTCCGCGACCGCGCTCAGGCGCTGGCCCGCGTCATAACTTTTAACGGTGAACAGCAAATCTATCCCGTGAAAGAGACACTTGAAGAGCAGTCCCGCACCTGCGACGAGCTTTACAGCCTCACCGGCGATAACGATTACCTGTTGATGAAAGAGCAGGCGAACAATAACATCCAGCAGCGACGTTACCGGGAGAGGAGTTAACGAGATATCCCTTTTGCCTATTTCTTCCGCGACAAATCCGTGAAATTCATCGCCAAGTCGGGCTTGAAGCCTTTGTCTTTCTCGAAGAACGGTTCCCGGGTCGGGGCGGAGCCGTCCGGGGGCGGCAGCATCATCTCCAGCTGGATGATAGGCTTATCCACCCTCGTTATCTCGAGGGGGCAGTGGACCAGTCCCGGCGGCAGGGAGACAATCGTCGGCCGGGTAAAAACGTACTTTTCCAGCTCCTCACCCATGTAAAAAACCACCTCGGCCTCGAACTCCTCGGGGTCGTCCGGGTTGCCGCTGTACCAGCACAGGAACTCCTGGAAATTGTGGGTGTGCGGGGGATTGTCCCCCTTGAACGGTCTCCTCACGAACTGGTGCCCCACGGTGAAGTTATAGTTGAGCACCTGCTGGTTCGCCATTATCCCGTCGAAGATAACGCTGTTGTCGGACTTCAGGCTCAACCGCATATGGGGCGGATTGATGATGTATTTGTCATATTTTTTGTTCGCCATGCTGCGCTCCGTAAGGTCGATTTTGTTAACGGACAAATTCTAGTCGATTCACGCCCGTATTGTCAAAAAGGCCACTTTGGTTGTGACGTTATTGTGACGTTCAAGACGTATTATGTGATGTCTCTGTGATATCGATTATCTACAATACGTTCGAATAAAACGAATGAAGCGTTTGTGCAATTTGTATCGCCCGGGCTGAAGCTGATTCAAGGGGGAGGGTAATGATAACCATCGTTAAGTTCAAGGGGTGCAAGCGGTGCGGGGGTGACCTCATACTGGAGCGCGATTCCGAGGGGACTTACATATCCTGTCTTCAGTGCAGCGCCGTCTATGTCCGGCGACTCGCGCCGACAATGCCAAAGTCAAGACCCGCGTCCGCCAGGCTTTACGCCCGGTGAAGCTATCCGCCGGCCTCTTTCTCCAGTCTGGCTTCGTTCTCTCTGAGCCAGCGTTTTATCTCGTCCAGGGCGGGCGGGGCGATATAGAAAACCTGTATATCCTCCGGGAACTGGACCTGGTGGTTTTCCCGCATCAGTAACAGGCCGGTCTCGTTCTCTTTCAGGGTCTCGTCGATTTTCTTAGCGATATGTTCGGTGCGCTTTTTACCGGTTTCCAGATACGCGTCGTAGACTTTAGACACCACCTTAGGGTTCTGCAGCCCGATAATCAGGCACCGGCTCCAGTCGGTAAACTCGGTCAGTACGTCGTTATCCTCAACGGCTTCCAGTTGCGCCTTCTTCTCAATGCAGTCGCGGACGAGCTTGACGCTCTTCCGGCTCAGCACCTCGACGGCCTTCACGCCGTCCTCGCCGGTGGAAGCTACCAGCTCATGGTAAATCCGGTTAACCTCGCCGAGTTTCGTCGCCAGCTCGACTACCTGTTTTTCCGCCTGCTCCCAGTATCTGTCGAGCTTTTCACGGTAGTCTTCCGGGAGGTCTTCGCCGCCGTAGACCATCGGCACGAAAAACAGTTTCCTCCCCTTTTTAAAGCTATCTACCGGTGGTTTTTCTATTTTTCCCAGCTCCTCGGTCATAAATACCCCCTGTTTTAACGAAGCTCCCGGGCACAGTCCGCGCACACAACCAGGACCGGCACAAATCTGGTAACCGTCCTCATTTCGGTGATGGGCTTGTATTTCCCGCATCTCCGGCACAGAAAGGTTATTTCGCGCTCCGGTTTCTGCGCTTTGCCTGTGGTACCGGTCGATTTTCCGGCCATATACGTTCCTCCCGTTGAAGTTCTTACCGTTGCGGTGAAAGCGGGGCGGTCTGCGAAGGCGTGACGACGCAATCGACGACCTCCCGGCCGCTCTCGATAATGTTATTGCTGCTGACGATGCAGTTTTTCAGCTTTGCTTTGGACCCCACCCGCACGTTGTCCCACAACACCGCTCTTTCAATGGTGGCGCCCCGCTCCAGCACACAGTTCCTCCCCAGGGACACCGGTCCTTTGATTTTTACCTGCGGCCCTATGACGCAGCCCCGGTCGATGACAGCCGGCGACTCTATCGCCGCCGAAGGGTCGATGTCGACCCCCGCCATATCGCCTCCGCCGTTGAACAGCGGGCTGCGGACCCTGGACAGGAGCATATCGCAGTTCAGCGAAAGATACTTCTCCAGCGTGCCCATGTCCAGCCAGTAGCCCCGGTAGGGGTAGCCGTAGACGGGCTCGCCCGCTTCCAGTAGGCGGGGGAAAAGCCCTTTTTCAAACATGTAATGTTGCCCTGCAGGTATATACTCTAAAATCTCAGGCCCTAAAAGATAACCCCCAGCATTTTATCCAGTTTGTTGTCTCTGTGCCTGGGGGAGGTTTTTC
>CAYTZI010000160.1:0-3728 GCA_964442335.1 uncultured Dehalococcoidaceae bacterium
GAGTTGACTCACAGCTAAATCACATGATGCCTGTAAAACATCACAAAAATATCCCGAAAGATGAGGGCCAGAAAGAACGGAACCAGTGGTTTTACTATATACGGGTTGCAGAGCTGACATAATCATTCTATATGGAACAATAATCGACCGTTATATATTCTCTGTCATAACGGTTTATCTGTAAATTTAAACCTGTAACCGGTGTTGACAGGCGCCTGGAATAGTATTAATATAGTTCTAGGTGGAACATTAAAATCATCCACCCGGATTTGACGCGAATCTATGACGATTAGCCAGGTAAATAAAAGGACCGACAAGACCCCGCTGGGCACGCTGCTTTCCATCCTCATGTCTTTCGAGGTGCTGGCGCGCTATCTGGAAGTAGAGCTCAAGCGCCACAAGGTCAGTCTTATACGCTTCAATATCATGACCGCTCTCTTCGTTAACGGCGGCGAGATGACCCCGTCAGAGATAGCCGAGAGCGTCTTTCGCGAGAAAAACTCGATAACCGCCGTGATTAACACCATGGAAAGGCAGGGCGTCGTGCGCCGCGAGCCTTCTACTCAGGACCGCCGCTCCGTGAGGGTAGTTATCACCGATAAGGGCTGGAAGGAAGCCAACCGGCTGAGCCCCATCGTGCAGGAGCTGAGCCGCGGGGCGCTTTCCTGCATGGATAAAGAGCAAATAGAAGACCTGGTGGACTCCATGCGCAAGCTGCGGGAAAGCCTGCTGCCGCGGATATCCAGGACGACCGGCAACGGTAGAGCGTCAAAAGTCGCCGTTCAAAAGTAGGGTTCACAGCGGAACCGGTACGTCGCGCTGAATAAAGATAAAGAGGGGAATATGCAACTGTGAAAGAAATAAGGATTCACGGGAGAGGCGGACAGGGGGCGGTGCTGGCTGCCAGGATGCTGGCCAGCGCTTTCGTCACCGAAGGCAAGCATGTCGCCAGCTTTCCCATGTACGGCTTTGAGAGACGGGGCGCGCCGGTGGTGGCTTTCACGCGGATCGATGATAAGCCCATCCGGGAGAAAACGCAGATTTATAATCCGGACTGCCTCATCGTAATCGACCCCGGGCTTTTATCGCTCCCCACCCTGTTCACCGGACTTAAGCCGGACAGCGTTTTTATTCTCAACAGCCCCAAAAAGCTGCCCCAGCGGCCTAATGAAAATTTGAAAACGGGCGGAGTGGTCGACGCCACGGGTATCGCCGTCCAGGAAATCGGGAGGGATATACCCAATACCTGCCTGCTCGGCGCTTTCGCCGCCGCCACCGGCTGGCTGAAGCTGGAATCGATTCTCAATGCCCTGCCGGACTATCTCAGCGGCGATATCCTCCAGAGGAATCTCAAGAGCGCCGAGAGAGGCTACCGCGAAGTGGAGGTTACTAAATGGTAATTAAGCATAAGAATATCTTTACAACGGAAAGCCCCTGGTCTGATTCCGGCAAGGTGCTGCTCTGCCTGGACACCGGCAGCTGGCGCACGGAAAGACCGGTGCTGGACGTTGCTAAATGCAACTACTGCGGACTCTGCGCTTTGTACTGTCCCCCGCAGTGTATGAAAGACATGGGCGACCATTACGAGGTCAACCTCGCGTATTGTAAGGGCTGCGGCATCTGCGCCACGGAATGCCCGCGCAAAGCCATTACTATGGTCCCTGAAGGAGAGTTTTCAGATGGTGACAGCTAGTAAAGGTCAGGTTAGGGTAATCACGGGCAACGCCGTCGGCGCTTACGGCGCCATGGTCTGCCGGCCGGAGGTGATAGCCGCTTACCCCATCACCCCACAGAGCGAGATTGCCGAGCAGCTCGCGCAGTTCAAGGCCAACGGCATTATCGACGCCGAATACGTTGAGGTGGAAGGTGAAAACTCCGCCATGAATGTCGTCCTGGGCGCCAGCATCGCCGGCGCGCGGGTCTTTACCGCCACATCCTCTTATGGGCTCGTATTCATGTACGACGCCCTCCAGGAAGCCTCCGGTTTCCGGGCGCCCATAGTCATGGTGAACGCCAACCGCGAGACTCCGGGAATCCACGCCGTCTCTTCCGGGCAGCAGGACATGATTTCCGCCAGGGACACCGGCTGGGTCCAGATAATCGTGGAGAACGACCAGGAAATCCTCGACCAGGTTATCATGGCTTACCGGCTGGCGGAGGACAACGATATCCTGCTGCCGGTGATGGTGAACTATGACGGTTTTTATCTTTCCTACCTCGCCGAGGCCGTGGAAATACCGCAGGTTGAAGACGTCGATGCTTTCCTCTCGCCCCTGAAAAAGCAGCCGCCGCGCCAGAGGCTGGTCCCGGGTCTCCCCATCGGCTGCGGCACGCACGGTATTGAAATGGGTTATGTGGAAGCCCGCTATAAGCACTGCCAGGCGATGGAGCGGGTAAAAAATAAAGTGGATGAAATAGACAAAGCCTTCGGCGATTACTTCGGGCGCTATTACGGCGGCCAGATTGAGGAGTACCGCATGGATGACGCCGATATCGTCGTCATTTCCTCCGGCAGCGCCGCCGGCACCGTCAAGACCGTCGTCGACGCCAAAAGGGATGAGGGAATCAAGGTCGGGCTCATCAAGCTGCGGCTGTTCCGGCCGTTCCCCGCCGAAAGGCTGATTGAAGCCCTCAAAGGCAGGAAGGCGGTCGGCGTTATCGACCGCAGTGTGTGTTTCGGCTGGAAGTACGGGCCTATCTGCACGGAGCTTAAAGCTCTCACCGCGGACTTCGGTCCGATGCCGGTATTGAGCTACATCGACGGCCTGGCCAATCTGGATATCACCGTGCCCCATATCGGCAGGGTGATTGATGAGGTCGATGCCGCCGCCCGCGGCAAGCCCTACCAGGACGTTACCTGGATTCCGATGGAATAGTGAGGATATTAAGATGGTAGAAGCAACGAAGAAAAGAAACAGGGTTTTTGATTATTTCGTCCAGGACGACCCGTTCGCCGGGGGCGTGGCTTGGTGCGCCGGCTGTCCGCTGGAGCTTACCGCCAGGTTTGTGCCCAGGGTCCTGGGGAAGAATACGGTATTCGTCGGCACGCCCGGGTGCGCCGCCCCGGTGCTGCACGGGCAGAATGTCGGCGCCTGGCACAAGCAGGCTTACATGGCTTCCGTCATGACCGGCGTGCCCTCCAAGGCTACCGGCCTCTCCCGTTACTATAACAGGATAGGGCAGGACGCCACGGTGGTCTGTTTCACCGGCGACGGCTGCGCTACCGATGTCGGCTTTCAGCCCCTCAGCGGCGCCGCCGAAAGGCAGGAGAAATTCATCTACCTGGCGTACGACAACGAGGGCTATATGAACACCGGCAACCAGCGGAGCAGCGCCACCCAGAAGGGCGCCGCCACCACCACCACCCCTGTCGGCAAAATCGGCAAGGGCAAGCAGCAGGCCCCCAAGAACATGCCCATGATAATGCTGATGCACAAGCCCAGGTACATGGCCACGGCCACCCTGAGCCACCTGGAGGACTTCGCCAAGAAGCTCCAGAAGGCCAAGGCCATGTGCAAAGAGGGGTTTGTCTATCTACATGTCTTTTCACCGTGCCCCGTGGGCTGGCGTGTCGACTCCAATATGTCTATCGAGGTATGCCGCGCCGCCGTCAGGACCAACTACTTCCCGCTCTGGGAGGCGGAAAACGGCGTGCCCAGGATAACGGTTGAGGTCGCCGCTCCCAGGCCGGTGACGGAGTTCACCAGGTACATGCGCAAATTCTCGCA
>CAYTZI010000161.1:0-3649 GCA_964442335.1 uncultured Dehalococcoidaceae bacterium
GTGGTCATTACCGGGGTCTCCGGCTCTGGCAAGAGTACCCTGGCTTTCGACACCATCTACGCCGAAGGGCAGCGCCGCTACGTGGAGTCGCTTTCCGCTTACGCCCGCCAGTTCCTCGGAAGGATGGAAAAGCCGGATGTCGACTACATAGAAGGGTTGAGCCCGGCGGTATCCATCGACCAGAAGGGGCCGAGCAAGAACCCCCGCTCCACCGTGGGCACGGTGACGGAGATTTACGACTACCTCCGCTTGCTCTTCGCCCGCGTGGGACACCCTCACTGTCCCCAGTGCGGCCGGGAAATCACCATGCAGACCGTCCAGCAGATAGTCGACGCCGTCCAGAACCTGCCGGCGGGCAGCCGCATCATGATTCTGGCGCCGGTCGTGACCGACCGCAAGGGGGAATACCAGTCGGTCTTTGACGACCTGCGCAAGCAGGGCTACGCCCGCGTACGCGTCGACGGGGAAATCCGGGAGCTGTCCGAGGACATCCCTCCGCTCGATAAGTATAAAAAGCACTCTATAGCCGTGGTCGTGGACAGGCTGGTGGTGGGGGACAAAGAAAACCGCAGCCGGATAGCCGACTCCGTGGAAACGGCCCTAAAGACCGGCGGCGGCATCGTGCTGGTCTCCATAATCGGCGGCGAGGAGCTGCTGTTTTCAGAAAAGTTCGCCTGTGTCCACTGCGGCATCAGCCTGGGCGAAATCTCGCCGCGCACTTTCAGCTTTAATACCCCTTACGGAGCCTGTCCCGCCTGTACCGGTATCGGCTTTAAACTGGAGGTCGACCCCGACCTCGTGCTGAATAAAGAGCTTTCCGTCATGGAGGGCGCCATCCGGCCCTGGCAGACGCACAACTGGTTTATGTGGAGGCTGCAGCCCCTGGCGCGGCGGGGCGGCTTTTCGCTCCATACCCCAGTCAAGGACTTAAGCGAACAGGAGATTAACCTGCTGCTCTACGGCGAGGGCGACCGGCGTACCTACCGCAACCGGTTCGGGCGGACCGTGCGCGTCTCCGACGGCTACGAGGGCATTATCCCCAACCTCGAGCGACTTTACAAAGATACCGAGTCGGAAGGCTCCCGCCAGAACATCGAGCGCTACATGGTGTCCCGCCCCTGCCTGACATGCCAGGGAAAGCGTTTGAAGCCGGAGTCTCTGGCGGTGACGATAGGCGGTAAGAACATCATGGACATTAGCGGCATGCCCGTGAACCAGGCGCTCGCCTGGGTGGAAGAAATCGCGGAGAAAGTACTGACCGAGCGGGAGAAGCTCATCGCCCACCAGATACTCAAAGAGATAAGGACGCGCCTGGGGTTTCTTCGGGACGTGGGGCTCGACTATCTGAGCACCGACCGCGCTTCGATGACCCTGAGCGGTGGGGAGTCGCAGCGTATCCGGCTCGCCACGCAGATAGGCAGCGGCCTGATGGGCGTGCTCTATGTCTGCGACGAGCCTACCGTAGGCCTGCATCCCGCCGACGACTACCGCCTCATCCAGACGATGCAGCGGCTGCGTGATTTAGGGAATACCATACTGGTGGTCGAGCATGATGAGGCCATGATGCGCGCCGCCGACCATATTATAGACATGGGGCCCGGCGCCGGCGAGCGCGGCGGCTATATCGTGGCGACAGGGACTTTAGATGATATTTTGAAATGCCCGGAGTCTTTGACCGGCCAGTACCTGAGCGGCGCTAAAAAGATAACCCTCCCCGCCACCCGCCGCCCCGGCAACGGTAAAGAGCTGGTCATCAAGGGCGCGCGCCAGAACAACCTGAAGAACATCGACGTCTCGATACCGCTGGGGCGATTTGTGTGCATCACCGGCGTGTCCGGCAGCGGCAAGAGCAGCCTCGTCGATGAGATACTGTACCGCCGGCTCGCCCAGGTATTTTACAGAGCTAAGGACCGGGCGGGCGAATGCGACGCCATTCTCGGCATCGAAAATATCGATAAGGTCATCAACATCGACCAGTCGCCGATAGGGAGGACTCCCCGCTCCAATCCCGCCACCTATACCGGGGCGTTTACATCCGTCCGCGAGCTTTTCGCCACCGTGCCGGAGGCGCGCCTGCGCGGGTACGGGCCGGGCCGGTTTTCTTTTAACGTCAAGGGCGGGCGCTGCGAGGCCTGCCGCGGCGAGGGCTATATCGAAATCGAGATGCAGTTCCTGCCGGACGTTACCGTTCCGTGCGAGGTCTGCAAGGGCGCGCGCTATAACCGCGAGGCGCTGGAGATAAAGTTCAAGGGCAAGAACATCGCCGAGGTGCTCGATATGACGGTGACGGAGGCGCTGGTCTACTTCGAGCATTTCCCGCGTATCCGGAACAAGCTGGATACCCTGAACGACGTGGGTCTGGGCTATATACATCTGGGACAGCCGGCGCCGACGCTTTCCGGAGGGGAGGCCCAGCGCGTTAAGCTGGCCACCGAGCTATCACGTCGCTCCACCGGCAGCACGCTGTATATCCTTGACGAGCCTACCACCGGCCTCTCTTTCGACGACGTGGCGGCTTTATTAAGAGTGCTGCAGCGGCTGGTGGACGCGGGGAACACCGTGATAGTCATCGAGCACCATCTGGACGTAATAAAGAACGCCGACTGGATTATAGACTTAGGCCCCGGCGCGGGGGACCTGGGGGGCTATGTGGTCGCCACCGGTACCCCTGAGGAAATCGTCAGGAATGATGAGTCTTTGACGGGGCAGTATTTAAAGAGGGTGGTGAAGGGGTAGGGAGAAAGGGAAAAGGGAAGAGAATAAGAGGTTGCTGTAAGACAGAGGTAGTATATGAGTGATAAGATTTCGCTAGAAACTAAAATTATTGATGATATAAGAAAAACTGGTTTCCCGTCAGAAATTATTGCAGGGGATATTCTTGAAAAAGATGGGAGGGAAGTTTTTTACAATGTTTATTATCTTGATCTTGATGAGAACAAAGGTAGAGAGATTGATATAATCGCTTCTACGCCTAAGTTCAATAATACTCCTTCAATCTATATTGAACATACATTGGTTTGTTCTGTAAAGAAAACATCAAAACCTTGGATAGTTTTTACAACGAATGATGTTGGTTTTGATCAACCTGCTTGGTCAAGAATTTATATGTCCTTGGGATGTGACGCGAAAATGTTATCTGCGCGAGATTTTGATAAGAGATCGACTATTAAGGATTTTACTCGTTTTGGTCGTTCTTATTATATTGCTTTCAAGGGAACAAATACCGAAATTTTTGATGCACTTTGTTCATCAGTAAAAGCATCCGAAGCTAGGCGCTTACTTGCCATGAAATGGCTTGATGAAGAAGGGGCGATTGGTAATAATATTATTGATTTCCGCCTTTATGAGCCTTTGGTAATATTGAATGGGCGATTGTTCGAAGCGTACCTTGACGTTGAGGATAAGCTAACAATACAAGAGGTTAACCACATACCTATAAGCTTTGGATATTTGTCTAATCAATATAAACATTCAGAAGAATTTTTGGATTATGTAGTTGAGATAGTCACCATTGACAAATTATCAGATTTGTTAGTGAATAAAGAGAAATGGTTAAATTCCCTAATGGAGTCTATAATTAAAGGCAAAAAAAATAAAACTAAATAACTAATTCGCACAAGCCATATCGTTAATTTTTATCACCCTATCC
>CAYTZI010000162.1:0-3526 GCA_964442335.1 uncultured Dehalococcoidaceae bacterium
GTACAAATAGCTGAAAAATACCTTGAAATACTGAAGATAGACGCCGGAGATACGGATGCGCTGCGTAAACTTTCTACGAAGCAGCTGATGGACGCCCAGATCGAACTGCAGAACAGGCTGCGCGAGTCCGAGTACAGGCTGACGCCTTTCCAGCCGGTCATGGACGGCGAGGTTCTCCCCGAGTGGCCGCTGGCGGCGATTAAAAAAGGCTCGGCGAAGAATATACCCGTTATCGCCGGCACCTCTCTGGATGAGCTCAAGATGTCCAGCACCATGGACCCCGCCACCCGGGACCTGGATGAAGCGGGACTGGAAAAGAGGCTCAAAGACCTGTTGCCGGCGGAGTTTGTTCCTGATTTGATTGACGCCTACCGCTCTATCCTGAAGAAACGGGGCATCGAAGCCACTCCGGCGCAAATCCTGGGCTCGGTGAACACGGGCTACCTGTTCCGCATTCCCACCATCCGGCTCATCGAGTTCCAGCGCGACAACGGCGCGACGGCTTATAACTACCTGTTCACCTTTGAGTCGCCGGCGATGGGTGGGGTACTGGGCGCGATGCACGGACTGGACAACCCGTTCCTTTTCGGCTGCCTCGACCCGAATTTCACCGGCGACGGACCGGAAGAGCAGGCCCTGGCGACGAAGATACAGGACTCCACCATCGCTTTCATGCGCACCGGCGACCCGTCCTGCGAGAGCATCGGGAAGTGGCCGGTCTACGGCAAAGAGCGCATGACGATGGTCCTGAATAAAAGCCCGCGCGTGGAAGCCGCCCCGTACGAAGAAGAGCGTAAAGCCTGGGATAAAATCGACCTGCTAAATGTAAGGCCTTTATAGAGCGGGTCTATACCGCCTCTATCATAACGTGTAGAACGCCGGCCTGTATGACCTCGGGTCGGTTTATGGCTGCCAACCACTATTTGCGGTACCAGCCGTATTCACGCACCGCCTCCATCATCGCCCGGAGGTTTTCCAACCTGGGGTTTTCCGGAATGGCGCCGGCGGCCAGGATGAAGCCACCACCCTTGCCGACTTCCTGTATAAGCTTGCGGCAGTACTCTTTGACCTCCTGAGGCTGGCCGGTGACTATCATGGAAGTAGGCACGTTGCCCTGGAGGCAGAATTTCTTACCGAGTATCTCTTTGGCGCGGAACATGTCCGTGCGGTCGAAGTACCACACTACCGACCCCTTGGGGAAGTCGCCGATGTATTCCAGGCGGGTATTGTAACCGCCTTCGACGAAGAGGGACTGTATCAGGCCTTCCTTGATGAACGCGTCCATGACCTTTTTCATCGAAGGCCAGTAGAAGGTATCGAAGGCTTTCTGGGACATCCAGCCGTCGGCGCCTTTGTGCAGGGGATACATGACCGACGTCAATCGCTGGAAGTTGGACAGTTTCAGTATGTTGCTTATCTGGAGGTCGGCGAGAACGTCCAGGGCTTCGAGTACCTTTTGCGGCCGGCGGAACATGTCCTTCATGATGGACCGGGTGCCCCGCAGCGTATCGGCGAGGGTATCGAAAGGCGCCTTGGCGAACCCCCCGCCCATGAACGCGAGCGGCGTTCTGCCCTGCCCCTGTTTCATCATTATCTGCATGAAGTTCTGGAACTCCTTGCCCGCGTCGAGCATTTTCTGGAGCATCGTCTGCATCTGCGGCGTGGCCAGCGGCATGAACTGGCTGACGTGCACGTTTTCCGTGATGTTGGTGAAAGGCTGGAACATCTGCAAAGGCTCGAAGGCACCGAAGATACGGGGCAGATAGGTCCTTATCCAGAAATCGGTGGGGTCGCGGATGAGGTCGTCGTACTCGTCATCAGTCATGTACTCGCCCTCGATGAACTGCCAGCTCGTGCCGTCTTTGGCGATACCGTGCCCCGCCCAGGCGTACAGCTTGTAGTCGAGGATGTCCAGTACCTGCCCCGGGGAATAGAAAAACCCGGCCGAAGTCTCAAACTCCTCCGCGTATTTTTTATTGAACTCCGCGGCCGCCTCGAGCGCTTTTTCGATGTTATACATGGAGTCATACGTGGTCAGTCCGGCCATTTTCAGGGGCAGGTCGCCTACCGGAATGTTCACGGGCACGCGATCCGGTTCCTGAACGTTATACACGTCGATGAGTCTCTGCACCCTGGTCTTGTAGGCTTTTTCGGCCTCCGGGCTGGGGAAGCTGTTCCCCCAGTTATTAAGCCAGCCGTTCAACCGGTACGCTCTCTTTTCCTCCGGAGTCATTTCCGCCCAGGCCTTATCAGTCATGCTCCAAACGTTCCTTTCTATGTAAGTAAGGGTATTTACCCTGATGATTATACCAGCGCGCGGTGGAGAATTCAAAAAAGGGAGCCTGATATAAAATCGCGCCTGGTAAAAAGACGATTATCCGGGACGTGGAAGAGCCGTTGCAACGATTCCCGGGTGACCGCTATTTCCCCAGTACTTCGTAAAGGCGGGCGATGCTGCCGTGGCGCACGGGAGCCATGGCGTCCCCCGGGCCCATCGGTGGAAAGCGGTCGGCAAAGGTGACTTTTTCCTGGATTTCCTTCAGGCTCCAGCCCTTTTCCATGGCGTCTTTAACGGAGTCGATGCAGTACTTTACGTTATCGTACATCACCTTCAGCTGGGACTTGTCGCATACCTGGCCGTGCCCCGGCACTATCTTATCGACGTCAAGTTTTTGCAGCTTCTCCAGGGACTCGAGCCATTCGTACGGCACCGCCTGGAAGAATATCGGCATTCCCATGACAACGTTGTCCGACGTGAATACTACCCTTTCCTCCGGCACGAATACAGCTGTCTGCGAAGGGGTATGCCCCGGCATGTGTAGGATACGCAGGGTGTGCTCGCCAAGGTAAAGCGTCATTTCCCCGGAGAAAGTGATGTCCGGCAACCGGTAGTGGAAGTCCTTACCCAGCGGCAACGCATCCGGGGACATCCATTTCATATCTCCTTCGAGGTCTTTTTGACTGTTCTGCTTTATCGCCTCGCGGGTGTCTTCATGGGCGACCAGCGTCCCGTCGAGCCAGCAGTTCCCGGCGACGTGGTCGTTATGCGGCTCGTTATTGATCACGTATTTTATTTCGCCGAATTTTTCCGCTTCCTCACGCCATTTTTTCGCTTCCGCGGGCACCATGGGCGTATCGATAATCACCACTCCTCCGGCGGTCACCACAAAGCTTGAGTTGCACCCCCTGAAATTTGTCCCCGCGTAGACATTACCGGTAACTTGTTGCATCATTACCCCCAATATCTTTTTTCTGATGGCTTAATTTGGTAATATGTTAGCAGAGAGGCGGCTGTTTTTCCAACTAATATCGTTAGGCGGACGTAAATATCAGGCGTACAGTAATTGGCGGGGGCGTTGTGTAGACTGTAAGGAGGTGGCAATACAGTTCCGCACGGCAGGGTCAGTCAAAACCTGCCGGCAGGACGCCCCCGCCATCTGACCAGCATTGTATTAGTAATGCTAATACAATTATTCATTTTATATCACTACCACCGTTAAATGTCAAGAAAATCTCTGAAAAATTT
>CAYTZI010000163.1:0-3477 GCA_964442335.1 uncultured Dehalococcoidaceae bacterium
ACTGGGTCGTCCCCATGTAGCTGCCGGTAAGCGTCCTCTCGTCTTTAATGAAGATAAAAGGCGGCACCTGGAGGACATCCTTAAAATGGGGCAGGCCGACGATTACCGTCATGCCGCGTGGACCGCTCATGTCCAGCCCCTGGTTGATGGCCGCAACGCTCCCCACGGTAATGAACACGTAGTCCGCGCCGCCTTCGGTGAGGTCCTGCACCTCTTTCACGGGGTCGCCCCCAGAAGCGTTTATGGTATGGGTCGCCCCGAAAGCCCGTGCGGACTGCAGCTTGTTTTCCGCCAGGTCCACGGCGATAACGGGATACGCGCCGCAGATGGCCGCGCCCTGAACGGCGTTAAGCCCCACTCCCCCCGCCCCGATAATCACACAGCTGCTCATGGGTTCCACTTTCGCCCGGTTGACCACCGCCCCGAAGCCGGTGATAACCCCGCAGGCGAGCAGCGACGCCTGTGCCATCGGCATATCGTCCGGGATTTTCACCAGCCCGGAGTGGTGAACGATATTGTATTCCGCGAAGCTGCCGATTTTGAAAGGCTGCCCTAGGTCCTGGCCCTTTTTATTGTGCATGCGGGCTTCCTTCTCCAGCGGCCAGACCGCGTTGCAAAGCCAGCTCCGGCCGGAGCGGCAGTAACGGCACTCGCCGCAGTTGTTCATCAACGACGTCACCACGCGGTCTCCGGGACTGAACCCCGCCACCCCCTCGCCGACCTCTTCTACGTAGCCGGCGGACTCATGCCCTCCCACAAACGGGGGCTCCCAGGGCAGCTCGCCCCTGAAAAGGTGTATATCGCTGTGGCATACGGCAGTGGCCGCTATCCTGACCTTTACCTCTCCCGCCTTCGGCGGGTCGATGTCAACCTCCTCGACGACCAGTGGTTTGCCCGTTTCGTAGCAGACCGCAGCTTTCAAGGTGCCCTCCTCAGTAGTTGTTTTTGTCACAGTCTATTTCCTGTCGTGGTTAAAGTCAAATTGGGAGGTTTTTCCTTTGACAAATTCACCGGGGGGTATTTATCATAAACCTGGAGGGGTATTCTGAGAATATAGGAGATTAGAAATGGCTAAAGCCAGAGTACTTAACATCGTGGCGACCGAATGCAAAGCTAAGGACAACGCTAAATTTAATAAATGGTACAACGAAGTCCATATACCGATGTTTCTTAAATATAAGGGGCTGAAGAAGGTCACACGTTACAAGATTATCGATGAAGACAGCCGCAAGCGCAAATATATCGCCATCTATGAATACGATACTAAAGAAGACCTGGATAAATTGAACGCGAGCCCGGAGTTCAAAGCGGCTATCGAGGAGATGCAGGAGACCTGGAAGGGCAATATGCCCGATATCAAGTGGGCTATTAGCTGTGAACCGATTAAGGCCTGGGAACAGTAATACTAAAGACAGGAAACGTTAAGTTGGCGAGCGGGACTATAAAAACCGGCTGGATGGACTCGGCGGTAACGTTCAGGAAATGCACCGCGCTGAAGATTTCCTTTATCTTCCTGAGTCTCCTGGATATGCTCCTGACCGTCCTGGCGATGTACCTCGGGCTGTGGGAAATGAACCCGCTGGTGAGGTTCCTGGTTCACGTGCCATTGCTGCTGATACTCATCAAGTTCATTATACCGATATTCGTCGCCTGGGTGATGCCGGGGCGGCTGCTCTGGCCGTCCATCGCTCTGCTGGGACTGGTCGTTATCTGGAATATCAAAGAGCTTTTTGTTTTCTGGCTCTAGCTTTACCTCGCCCCGCTGCGCGCCAGCGACTCTTCTCTCCGGTACAGGCTCCCCATCGTTTCCAGGTAGAGCCTGGCCGCGCTTACCCTCAGGTGTTTCGTGTTGTAGTCGGGGTCGGCTTTGAGCTTGCTGTACATGCTGTTCAGGTGGTGTTCCACAGTTTTGATATCTATAAAGAGGGTATTGGCGATGGCTGAGTTGGTGTATCCCTGGGAAAGCAGGCTGAGGATTTCCAGTTCCCTGGTGGTGAGTTGTTTCAGGAAGGGGCATTCCGGCTTGCCGGCGAACATGAAGGTGGCCAGCGGAGGGTCTAAAATTACCTGACCCTGGCTGACGGCCAGGATGGTCCGGTAGAGCTGTTCGACGTTGTCGAGCGATTGTTTCAGGAAGAGCGCCATGCCGCTTTCCCCGCACAGGGCCAGCCGGCGCAACAGTTCAATGTCCTGCGAGCTGTAGAATATAATCAGAATCACAATCCCCATCCTGGGATAGCTGTTCCTTATCCGCTCCAGCTCCTCGATAACGTCGACATCGAGCTTCTTGACGCTCAGCAGGAGGACCTGAGGGGAAAGCTCAACGACCGCCTTCATCATGGAGCCCGGGTCTTCGTACTCGGAGACGCGCAGCACTTCGATATTTCCCCTCGCCGGCAGGACATGACTGTAAATTTCCCGGTAGATTTCCTGCTCTTCGACGACATACATACTGACGGTTGCTGACTTTTCCTGGTTCATGTTCTTACCCTTCCTCAAGTTACTCGGGCTGTTCACTTAACCTCATCAATCCTCACTTATCCTCCCGCTTTCAACCCTTAACGATTGTAGACCAGATGTATAAAGAGAGTAATAAAGATTCATAAATAACCCATTAAAATATCATTAATATTTTGTGATATTTTGCCATTTGGCGAAAGCGCTCCGGACATTCCGTTTCAGATTGTGCCATTGCCGCCCCTTATTACCATGGATGCCAGCCCCCAATTTTCCTCAGGGGTTTCCTTGTTTTACCGCCAACGGGAGCACCCAGACGTTTTTAAGGTAATTGATATGTCAAGATTGGGGATGGTCTCGTAGTCACCTTTAGCCGGCGGAGGTAAATTGTAGTTATTCATGCCAGTTAGAGAGGAGACCGTGATGCGCAAGGCGAAAAACTCACTCGGGAACCAAAGGGGCATCACCGGTATCGAAACGGCCATCATCCTTATTGCCTTCGTCATCGTGGCTTCGGTGTTCGCCTACGTGGTCCTTTCGGCCGGTCTGTTTTCCACGCAGAAAGCCAAGGAAGCCATCCACGCCGGCCTTGAGGAAGCCAAAAGCACTATCGAGGTTAAAGGCAATATCTACGGGAAAATGGAAAGCGGAATCCTGACGGAAGTCTACTTTACTCTCGCCACTACCACCGGCGGCGATACCATCGATTTTACCCCTCCCTCGGGAAATGTTACGGGGAACTTTACCAATCTGGTCGTTATTTCCTATACGGACTCTTATCAGATATTCCCCAGTATTAACTGGTCATTGACCAAGTTGAACTCGAACGGTGACGATAACCTGCTCGATAAGAACGAGCTGTTCATGATTACCGTGGACCTCAGTGTCGTCAGCGCGAACGCCACCGCGGACCAGATGCCCGGACCGTACCATAAGTTCCAGCTGGAGGTTAAACCGCCCGTGGGAGCGGTGCTGGTGCTGGAGCGGACCATCCCGGCAAGGGTCGATGAAATCTTTAAT
>CAYTZI010000164.1:0-3407 GCA_964442335.1 uncultured Dehalococcoidaceae bacterium
CAATGGCGGCGAAAATCACTGCTTTACGCAAAAACGCCGAAGAGCTGAAAGAGATTGCCGGGGACTTTCCTACTGTTATCAAGAACGCCGACCGCATCCTGGCGGACGTGCGGATGCTGGAGATAAACGTTAACGAAGTCGCCGACCTGCCGGGCAAATAAAAACGTCATTTGCTGCGCTTTTTGGAGGAGGAGAAGATGGTCATCGGGCTTATACTGATAGCGGTTGGCATCATCGCCATACTGGTCAAGGCAGGTGTCGTAACGGGCTCTATCTGGGACTATACCTGGCCCACGATTCTGGTAATTATCGGCCTGTCCTTTTTCCTGGGCAGGTTTCTCGGACCTCGCTGGTGGTGGTTCGGCTGGCGCCGCAGGCGGATGCACGATATAGACAGAGATAAAAACGAGTAACATGGACGTATATTATTTCTACTCTCTGTTGTAATCAGATACCGGCCATAGCCCTCAACCCCGCAGGCGGGACCAGGTAGTCTCCCCCGACACAGGTCTGCGTTCCGTTATACCCGTGCCCGGGCATCAGCCCCGGAAGCCAGACCACGTTAACGAATTTACCTGCCGTTTTCACGGCATTACACGACTGGAGCTTTATGCAGAAATATACCGAACGTTTAGGCACAGCGCCGTTAGGCAGGCTGCTCATTGCTTTGAGCCTGCCGGGCATAGCCTCATCGATAACAACGGCCCTCTATAACATCGTCGACACGATATGGGTCGGCAGGCTGGGGCACGAAGCCATCGCGGCGCTGACGATCGTCTTCCCCTACCAGATACTCTTTTACGCCATCGGCGGGGGCACCGGCATCGGCATCAGCGCCCTGGTGGCCCGCCGGTTCGGCGAAAACAATATCGAGGACACCAACCGGGTGGCGGGCCAGATATTCTTCCTCAGCGCCTTCTGGGGCTTTCTCTTCATGCTGGTAGCCGTGACATTCGCGGACAGCATCCTGCCCCTCATCGGCGCCACGCCGGACATCATGGAATACAGCAAGGTGTACTTCACAATCACTTCCTACGGCGCGCCGTTGATTATCATGGGCATAGTCATGAGCAGCCTTATCCGGGGCTCCGGGGACGCCATCAAACCGATGATTATCATGGTATCGGGCACCATCATCAACATAATCCTGGACCCGCTGATGATATTCGGCATCGGCCCTTTCCCGGAGATGGGCGTGCGCGGGGCGGCCTGGGCCACTTTTATCGCCCAGTGCTTCGCGGCGGGGCTGGGCCTGTTCTATTTCTTCGCCCATAAGACAGCTTTCCACTTCAAAGCCAGCCACATCCGCCCTAACTGGTCGATCATCAAAGAAATCTACCGGGTGGGGGCGCCCACGGCGGTGTTCCAAATCCTGGAAAGCCTGGTCTTTTTCCTGATCAACACGGTGGTAGCCAGCTTCGGCTCGCTGGCGATAGCCGCCCTCGGCATCGTCATCCGCGTCTCCGATTTCGCTTACATGCCGATAATGGGGGTATCTCACGGGCTGCTGCCCATCGTCGGCTTCTGCTTCGGGGCGGGGAACTACAAGCGCTTGTGGCAGGCCCTCAAACAGGCGACGGTGGGGATTTCCGCCCTGCTGCTGGTAATCACGATACTGATAGAGGTCTTTACGCCCCAGCTAATCAGCATCTTTAACAGGGAACCCGCGCTGCTATCCACCGCGGTCACCGCCATGCGGATATCCATGATTTCGATGACGATGATAGGCTTTAACATTCTGGTCACCACCACCTTCCAGGGCCTGTCGCAGGGCACCACCGCCCTGGTCCTATCGCTCATCAAGCAGTTTATCGTCTTCGTGCCGCTGCTGTACCTGTGCCGCTGGCTCTGGGAGCTCAACGGGGTGTGGATCTCCTGGCCGATTGCGGACTCTCTTTCCACGGCGGTGTCTTTCGGCTTTATCTACCGCGAATACCGCAGGCACCGGCAGAAAGGTCTGCTACAGCGGAAGGAATAGCGAGGAATATCCCTAAAAGATACTATTTGCTTTTGGTTGTTAGTGCTGACCTCACCCCTGTATCCCTTCAGGGTGAACCCCTCAGTCGCCGAAGAATACCCACTGATACGACCCCATCCCCGTACAGTACGCGTACTGGATGGGCAATCTCTTTACGGGAGACCTGGGAGTTAGTTTATACGCCCAATATCCCGAATAGCCTTTTAGCATTCTCCGTCGTGACTGCCGCCAGCTCAGCCTCACTAAAGCCCTTTAAAGCCGCCGCGCCTTTTAGAGACCGCAGGACATCCGAGGGAGTCGATTTAAACTCGCCCTCCCTGCCGCGGGCGTAAACAACAGGAGTGTCCGTTTCCAGCAAAAGCCTGTTTAAAGGCGCTTCCTTAACGGCGCGGCGGTGCTCTTCGTGGTATTCAACGGCGGGGGTTACAGACAGATAAAACCCGTGGGAAATGATGTCCCGCAGGACGCCGGACGTGCCCGTGTACCAGTGAAAAACAGCCTTTTCCACTCCCGAACTTATGACCAGGTCTAAAGCGTCCCGCCAGGCGTAGCGGGAATGGACGAGCGCGGGCCTGCCGCTGTCTTTAGCGATTTTCAACGTATCCGCGAACACGCGTTTCTGCAGGTCTTTACCGGCAATCGCCCGCACCCACTTAGCGTAGTCGAGGCCGACCTCCCCTACCGCTACCGCCCCCGCAATATTAGCCCGGATGAACGCCAGATTAGCGTCAATCTCCGGCTCTCTAATGCTCTCCGGGTGGTATCCCAGCGCCGGGAAAACGAAGCCAGGATACCTCGCGGCTATCTCAAGAGTCCTGGCGTTCGACGGGATATCGCAGCCGACGGCGATAACCGCGACCAGCCCGGCCTCTTTCGCCCGTGCTATGCCCCCTTCAATGTCCTCGACCTCGTCCAGGTGGGCGTGGGTATCGATTAAAGACAGCATCACTTCATACTATCATATTTGATCTTTTGAGTTTTATTGCATACTCACCCCCTGACCCCCTCTCAAACAGTTACATCATCATAAGAGGGAATTTTTTGTTTGAGAGGGGGAAAGAATCTGAGAGGGGGCGGAGCCCCCTCTCTCTTTTACTCCCCTCTCCAGCCAGAAAAGTCTAACAATGCGTATGGAAAAACAGGCTGGAGAGGGGATAAAGAGGTGAGGCTGACGCCGATAACCCGAATCAAATATTACTATTTTCCCTGACACAAGAATTGTAGAACTTTACATAGCGTGGTATTATACTTAACTTGACCCGAAAAACTCAGGAGAAAGCCATGGAAAAATCAATCGTCATCATCGGCGGAGGGCTTACGGGGCTGGCGACCGGGTGTTACGGGCGCATGAGCGGCTATAAGACCACTATCTTCGAGATGCACGATATCGCCGGCGGCGTCTGCACCGCCTGGAAGCGCAAGGGCTACA
>CAYTZI010000165.1:0-1181 GCA_964442335.1 uncultured Dehalococcoidaceae bacterium
ACCTCCTAGTGCCTCAGAGTCCTTAAGATAATCATTGAGTTCAATATAAAAATTACTCTCATCGGCATATACCTCAATTTTATTTTTTCCGTCTTCAATAAGGTCAGCCGTGATTGAAGACCCACCGCTTATCGTGGCGACGATATTACCGAGTTCAAACTCAGGGTCGTATTCGCTTATCTGGACATTGATGGCATCGAGTTTGCTGAGTATCAGATTTTTACCCTCGATAGCTATTGTGTTGGCAACCCAAAGATATGAACTATCGAGAGTAAAAGTGCCCGGGTCAACAGCATCATCAATCCTGAATAATCTGGCTGCCGCTGTTCCTGCATAGGTAGTGTAGGAGCATTCAGTGTTTATGAAATCGGCGGGGTAACTGGAGGGCGCGCTATCTGATAAATAGCCAGTTACGGCAAACCATAAGCTGTCATGGGATTCCCATGAAGGCGTGAGGCTCGGCGAGTTTGGGACTCCACTCGTACCGACTACGGCACTGCCGGCCTCGGGTACACCGACTTGCCCGTGGAGGCAGTAGGCGATGTATGAAGATGTGCTGGATGACGACGTTGTTATAGTTATAGGTGATTCCTCAGTGCCATCAGCCAACCTGTAACATGCGCCAGCTCTTACCCACGGACCCGTACCTCTGATTTGTTGATAGAGCTCCGTCCAGCCATCGGGGAAAGTGATAGTAGGACCGCCGACAATACTTCCAGCCGTGAAGATAACTAGCAACATTTCACCCAAATTTGAAGATGGCAGGGTAATGTTATGGGAAGTTCCGGCCGAGCTGTTATTACCGCTTGAAGAGCCTGTGATATAAAGGGAGTCAGAGATATCGAAATAGCCATCTATCTCCAGTGAAAAGTTATCATCACACTCAAGGTCGTCATCGTCATCAACCAACATTCCTGTTTCGCCGGGGAAATAGTATTTGGTGGCTTCCATGACGCTGTGGCCCATGTATAGCATATATTCAATGTTGCCGTCTTCAATTATGGATGGCACCCATAGGCACCAGGGATATGACGAGTTGGCTGAGGGCATGAATGGTATTTCGGAGCCTGTGGCGCTCCTGATGGCGACGTAATCGAAATCTTCATCGATATTATAAACATCGATAAGGCTCTGCGAGTCGAGAGACATGACTGTTGATACCCTGTTTGCTGCGGTGCTAT
>CAYTZI010000165.1:1191-3344 GCA_964442335.1 uncultured Dehalococcoidaceae bacterium
GGAGACATTTATGACGCCGTAGAAAAAGGCTTCCGAGATATCGGAGGCTGCGGCGGCGCCGGGTATCGCTAGGGCGGCCGTTAAGATTAGAATAACTAATAATTTTCTCATATCAGCTTCCACATCTTGGCGCTGAAAAAGAGCCAGCAGAGAGCGGTGACGAGTGCCAGCTCCCCCATGCCGAACAGCCCGAGCCGTGCGCATATTACCATTGGGGCGATGCTTCCGGCGATGCTCCCCCACCAGTCACCACCTATCATCAGGCAGGCAACGGCTATTAAGGCAATCAAACCCAGTGTCAGTAACATCCCGAAAAGGTTATAATCTACGTCCAGGAAATCGTTTCCGGCCTGCATTCCGGTATCAATATTGGAGCCGGGATACTGGGTAGTCAAGTTCTCGGAGTAGGCGTCCGTCCAAGTGCGGTCGGTGAGCATTGAGGAGTCGATATTGCCGATTACCAGACGGAAGATATCGGGTGCGTAAGCCTGGAGACCGTAGAGCGCGCCACGAAAGAATGACTCACCATATATTGAAAGGATTGTCCCGAGTTCAGATTGCTCTAAAAGCGAGTAGTCAGCAGTCAGTCCCCACTTGTTATCAAGTTCGTTAGCGAGCCACAATATCTTTGACTCAATATCTTTTTCGATTTCGTCCGGCTCTGTCAGGAGCGAATAATCAGCGGAAGTGAGTTGAAATGCATACTCCGGGGGCTCGTCAAAGGCATAAGGCGTCCCGGTGAGTTTAATATAGTAGATTTCGTTCCAATTCATATCATCCGAAGCCGGGAAGTAAAAATCGATGACGTTATAGCCGTAGCCATTATCATTATAGTTATAGCCGACGGCTTCGCCGTGCTCGTAACGGTCCATTCCGAAAAAAAAGTAATCCTGGAGCTGCCAGACGAACGCTTCGGAATAGGATATGTCTTCCGGCGCGGTATCATAGGGTGTGTTTTCGTAGATGATAATGAGCATGTCGTCGGTTTCCAGGACGTGCCGCCAGACCCATTTATTGATAATCGTCGGCGTGTTGTCTGGCGGGTCGATGGCGAAGGCCGCATAGCTGATAAAGAACAGCATCATCAGCCCTACCAGGAAAGCGATGGTTAAACGTATTGAGGTTTTCATCAGCTTATCCTCGGCGTTTTCGGGGTTATGCGCGGGGTTCTGGGTGTGATACGCGGCGCCCGGGGGGTGATTCTCGGGACGGGAGGCGTAAGCCTTTGGCCGATATTCTCATCCCTCTCAAAACTGATTTTCGGCTGTTTGCCCCCCAGCTCGATGAGCGTATCGACTGCGCCGGTGTCTTCCTCAATGATGCGCCTTGCGGCCCTCTTACCGAAAAGCCGTTGCATACTGCGGTAGGCGCTGTGTATCCCTTTTTCTATCCTGGCGCCTTCCGGCGGCCGGCCGTAAAGGATAATACGCTCAGGGTCGGACTTCGGTGACGGCATTATCCAGACATGCCACATCCCTTTACCTCTCGGGTGTCCGCGGACATAAGCAACCGCCGCGCCGCCGGCCTCTTTGATTGCCTGGCGCTTTTCGGCGTCGCTGCCCGGGGTTTTTATCGGCGGGGGCTCTTTAGGCGGCACCCTCTCAGGCGGTACTCTGCCTGGCGGCACCCTCTCAGGCGGCACCCTCTCGGGCGGTACTCTGCCTGGCGGCACCCTCTCGGGCGGTACTCTGCTTGGCGGCACCCTCTCAGGCACAGGCAGCACCCTATCTCTCTCTGGTCCCGGTCGCTCCCTTTCAATTTCTGCGCGTCCCCTTTCAGGTTGTAACCTTTCCCTCTCAGCTAACGCCCGGGCCCTTTCCGGCATTGGCTCTCTTTGTCTTTCGGCTCGGGCTGCGCGCTCTATCTCAACCCTTTCACCCTTGCTGAGCGCCCTTTGCAGACGCTCGGGCAAGAGCTCCCTGTTTATTCTTTCAGGAAGCTGGGTTACTCTTTCAGGTATTCGGGTTTCTCTTGCCGGTATTCTCATCCCCTGGGGTGAGGTGCGCCCTGAAGCACGCTTTATCCTGCCGAATCTTTCCTCCAGCATAGGTAATTGCACGGCGCGCGCCATCACCCTAGCGGCGCTTACTATGCGGGAAGCTTGGTTGCGCGTAATATTGCCACCCCTCATCAGCTCGCGGGATAGTCTCTCT
>CAYTZI010000166.1:0-3323 GCA_964442335.1 uncultured Dehalococcoidaceae bacterium
CCTTAAGTCCCAGCTATGCCACCATCAACCTCATTAAAGAGCACCGCCACGGTGACAGCTGCATCTCGCTCTACCGCAAGGAGGCAAGGTCTTGATTATCGCTCTCTACCCGGGCAGCTTCGACCCCATCACGAACGGCCACATCGATATCGCCACGCGGGCCTCGAAGCTCTTCGATAAAATAGTCATCGGCATCTTCGCCACGCCGGGAAAAAATGTGATGTTTCCGCTCGAAGAGCGGGTACAACTGGCGAAAGACGCCATGAGCCACCTGCCTAACGTGGAGGTGATACCTTACAGCAATATCACCGTGGAGCTCGCCCGGGAGGTGGGAGCCCAGGTTCTGGTACGCGGCCTCCGGATGATAGGCGACTTCGAGTGGGAGTTCGAGATGGCAATGATGAACCAGATGCTCTCTCCCGGCCTGGAGACCGTATGTTTCATGGCCAGCCAGGAATACCAGTTCCTCAGCGCCAGCCTCATAAAGGAGGTCGCCAGCCTGGGAGGAGATATCCACAGTCTGGTGCCGGAAAATGTCGCCAGAGCCCTGGAAAGGAAGGACGTCACCGGCAAATGACGTATATCAATCGGTCCGCCTGCGGACCTATTTCACGGGAAAAATCAGGAGGTAAATTGAATGGCTTATAAAATCACGGACGAGTGTATCAGCTGCGGGGCCTGCGAACCCGAGTGCCCCGTGCAGGCCATCAGCGAGGGTGAGACACAATATATCATCGACCCGGATAAATGTGTCGAATGCGTCGGCTATTTTGAATCGTCCAAGTGCGCGGAAATCTGCCCGGTAGACGCTACCATACCCGACCCCGACCATCCCAGGAAAGCATAAGTCCGGTCTGTTCCGATAGGAAAAGCGGGCGGTGATTTTTTATAGCTCATGGCGCCCCGCCCGCCATCACCCCGGTCTTTACACCCACTTCAATACCATCGACGGATTGAAGTACGGATGTAATTTCTCCCTCCGGCGAAAGCATGCCGGTCGACTCTATCCGGAACTGCTGAAGAAATCGCGGACGGAATCGAAGTCCGAAGGCAACAGCCCCAGAATAAAGGGGAAGGTATCCAGCAGGAAGCGCGCCAGTCCGGAGCCGGACACGGCATCGCCGATGCCAAGGTATTTGACCCAGATAGCCAGAATAGCCCCGCAGAAGATGGCGCCGACGATAAGCCCCAGAACGGCGCCCACCAGTCGGTTGACCCACCCCAGCAGCACCAGCGAGATGAGCTTGCTCAATACGGCCGCGAGCACGCCGGAGATAATCAAAACCACCACCAGGATAATGGCGAAGGCGGCTATCTTGGCCCAGCCCGGATTATCGATAAAAGTGAGCACGCCGGCAAGGTTATCGGAGAAGCGGCCGGCCAGGATGACGCCGACGATTATCCCGACGATGGTGAAAAGGACCTTGATGATGCCGGTCTTCAGTCCGCTGAAAGCGCCCAGCGCGAGAATCACGATGAGTACGATATCCAACCAGTTCATACGAGCATTCTACTAGAGATAGGGCCGGACGTCAATACAGGTCATTCTTTCAGTCGCAGACTAACCGCCGAGCTCTTTAGCGCGCAGGTACGCCGCCCTGACCGCCGCCTCGATGAGTTTAGCGAAGCCGCCTTCCTCGAGGACGTTCAGGGCGCGCTCGGTGGTGCCGCCCCTGGAGGTCACGGCGCGGCGGAGGTCGGCGGGAGACCTGCCGGACTTTTCCAGAAGCTGCGTTGAGCCCAGCACCGTCTGCCGCACGAGCTGCTCGGCGTCGGCGCGGGCAAGGCCTGTGGCCATTGCCGCGTCTATCAGACATTCGACGAAGAGATAAAGATATGCCGGGCCGCTGCCGCTGACTGCCGTGACCATATCGAGCGATTCCTCATCGTCAAAATAGATTTCCTTGCCCATGACGCCGAGGACGGCCCGCGCCTGCTCTTTCTGCTCCGGCGTAACGGAGCCGGTCGCGGTCCAGCCGCTCATGCCGAGCCCGACTTGCGCCGGGGTATTGGGCATGGCGCGCACGATGCCATTATGCCCGAGGGCTTTTGAGATAGTGCCAATTTTTACCCCGGCGGCGATGGACAGCAGAAGCTGCGAGGCTTCAATATTCCCTTTTAGGTTAGCAAGAACTTCCGGGACATTCTGGGGCTTTACGGCCAGGACAACGATATCCCTGCTTTTAACAGCCTCGCGGGGACTTTCCGTCACGGCGACGCCGTACTGCTTTTTCAGGTGTTCGCGGCGCTCCGCGCTGATATCGGCGACGGAAATATTGCCGGGCGCCGCCAGCTTCTTTTGCAGCAGAGCTGCCAGCATCGCCTCCCCCATATTCCCCCCGCCGATAAAGGCTAGTTTAAGATTTATATCCTACCCCCTTTATCCCCCTCCCTTAGAAAGGGAGGGGGAAGAGTTGGAAGAGGGGCTGCGCCCCTCTTAGACGCCCTACTTGATAATAAAATTTACTATCTTGCCCTTAACGTAGATTGTTTTTACCAGCTGTTTGCCCTCGAGGTAGCCGGCGACGCGCATCGATTTTTCCATCATGAGCGCGGGCAGATCGGCTTCAGTGACGGAAGCGGCCAGCGAAGCGGGGACCGTCACGGTATCGCGCAGTTTGCCGTTTACCTGTACCGGAATAACGATTTCCTCCTCCTTGATTAATGCCTCGTCCCACTCCGGCCAGGACTGGCTGTGGATAGAGTAGTCGCAGCCCTCACGCTGCCAGAGCTCCTCGGCAAGATGGGGGGCGGTCGGCGCGAGAAGCAACAACAATGTCTTTATCGAGGCGCGCCAGGACTCCGCCGAGACGCCGCCCTCCTCTTTGACCCTGCCCAGGTAGTTTGAAAACTCCATCAGCGCGGCGACCATCGTGTTAAAGTGGATTCTCTCGATGTCCTCGGTCACCTTCTTAATCGTCCGGTGGGTTAAGCGGGCAAGCTCGATATCCCCCTGATTTCCCTTTGACACGTAATCTTCCAGCACCAGGTTCCAGACACGCTTGAGCCAGCGGTTCAACCCGCTGATGCCGCTATCGTCCCACTCGCCGCCCTGGTCCCAGGGTCCCAGGAACATGAAATAGCCGCGCAGGGTATCCGCCCCCAGGCCCGCCACGTATTCGTCCGGGTTGACGGCGTTGCCCCTGGACTTGCTCATTTTCTGGTGGCCGGACAGGATGATGCCCTGGTTGAAAAGCCTGAGGAAAGGCTCGCCGAAATCGACGATGCCAATATCGCGGATAGCCTTGATAAAGAAGCGGGCGTAGAGCAGGTGCATGACGGCGTGCTCGGCGCCGCCGGTATAGAAGTCCACCGGCAGCCAT
>CAYTZI010000167.1:0-3297 GCA_964442335.1 uncultured Dehalococcoidaceae bacterium
CATAATGGCATCAACAATATCATTTGCAATTTTAGATCTACGAACTAATAATCCATTTGCTATTATATTCACACATGAATTACGCATAAAACCTAAGTAAATAAAAATTGTAATTGCTGTGGTAATTACCATATCATTTTTAAATAATATAGATGGACATGCATTAAATGCTTTTCAAACTAAAGACAAAGGTTTAGTTTATATCGATTGTTCTGCAGATGGACTTGATACTATATCATATATCGCAGTAGGTAAAGAATATGGTGTTATTGAAATAAGAAAAGCTACATCCTTAGACTATAATTACTATCTAAGTTATAATGATAAAGAATTCGAACCGCTCGGAATAGTTGATAAAGTTGCTATTTATTGGTGATAGAAGGAGGGTCTCTCATGGGCACCAAGGGTAGAAAGAACGTCAAGAAACCCAAGGGCGGCGCCAAAAAAGCGGCCCCGGCCAAAAAGAAGAAGTAGATACCGGGTGGGCTGAACCCGCTCCCGGTCCGCCCCTTCCTCCGACCGGGGAAGGGGAATAAGGTAGGTTCCCCCTGTTTTTAAAGGTGGTGAGGTCTATCAATAGGGAAGTTTCGCCAAAAATCGCTGAAGTTGTCGAAGCCGGCACGGCGCAGTTCACTGCCCAGTGCTACGAGCTTTATGATTTACCTCCCCTCGGCTCCCTCGTCCGCACCGGCGATATCTTTGGCGTTGTCGCCCACGCCGAAACGACCGGTCTTGAGCCCGGGCGCCGGCCTATTGCCCGCGGTAAGGAGGAGACCTCGGAGAACGCCGTCTATGAGTCCAGCCCCCAGCTTTTAAAGCTTCTCCGCTCGGATTTCACCGCGGCGGTGGCGGGCTATAAAAACGGCGACTCTATTTATCAGTACCTCCCCCCTCGCCCCGCCCGCATCCACGGCTTTGTATACTTATGTCAACCCGCCGAGGTCAGGGAGTTCAGTAAAGACTTTAGCTTCCTGAATATTTTGCTCGGTGCTTCCCTCCCCCTCCCCCCTGAGGAAATTATCGCCGCTTCTTTAAGAGAGATGAGCCAATCGCAGGAAGACCCCCGCGCTTTTCTTGTCGCCGCGGGCAAAAAGCTGGCAGATATTTTGAGCAACGATTTTCTTAGACTTAAAAATATACTGGGAAAATTATTACCGTAATGAATAGCACGAAGGCTATTACAATAATGGGAACCAGGGATAAGATACATGAGATTCATTACTAAAGCGGCCATCAGGATTATAATCCTGATAATGGGTCTCAAACTGTTATTTGCTTTATCTCAAGATATTAGCTGGTTTATTTCCGATACAGTAATATTCAAAGAAGAGATAGTATTTAGCTACATGGGTGTTATTCTTGGCGAAGATATTTTCGGCCTAATAGTATTGTGTTTCCTCTGGTGGAAGACCGATTGGCTGGTTAAATTACTTTGCGGAAAGATGGATAATGGTGCCTTGGTAATAAATACGTCTAATATTGATTTTATCACCGTAATGATACAAATCATCGGTATATATTTGGTTGTTACTTCTATACCGGATTTTATAGGTCTTGCCGTTTACTATGTTCAGATTCGAAGCAAATATCCTGGTTTTGATATCTCAGAATATCAAGTTCAAGAGACCAAACAATTTGTTATTACTGGCGTTACTTTCGTTATTGGACTATTAATGTTATCGGGTAGCAAATGGTTCGTTAAAAAGATACGAGGCGTTGAGAACTCAGAACAACCAAAATGATGGTATTTTTATCAAGAGTTCAGGAATGAATCAGAATAGTAGTCAAAAACTCGGCATCGTCACTACCGCTTCTTTAGAAAAAGGAGTAGACGTGAGGTTGGACGCCCCCGTCTCTGTCGAGGACATGGTCGTGGGCCGCTACGTCACCATCGAAGGCCATAAGCGCCGCTTCTTCGGCATGATAACGGATGTCCGCCTCGGCGTTACCGACGACCGCCTCTCCGTTTCCCCTCCCGACGTCTCCGACCCCTTTATATCTGAGGTCTTGAGCGGCACGAGCACTTTCGGCCAGATTCACGTTACCCCTATGCTGACCATCGGCAGCGACGCCGCCTCCGTCCTCGAAGGTCCCCAGCCCGTCAAGACCATCCCCGCCCACTTTTCCCCCGTTAACCTTGCCTCGGAGCAGGACATCGAGAGCGTTTTCGGCAAAGAAAATGAGGAGCGCTTCCACATCGGCAATCCTCTCGATATGGAGACCAAGCTCTGCCTTAACCTTGAGGAGTTCGCCCGCCGCTCCAACGGCATCTTCGGCAAGAGCGGCACCGGCAAGACCTTCCTTACCCGCATCCTGCTCATCGGCATGCTGCAGAAGAGCCGGGCCGTCAACCTGATTTTTGATATGCATAATGAGTACGGCTGGCAGGGCACCAGCGAGAAAGGCCCGCCGGTCAAGGGTCTGAAGCAGCTTTTCCCGGCCAAGGTCGCCGTCTTCACCCTCGACGAGGAGAACTCACGTCTCCGCGGCGTTAAAATCGACTTCACGGTGAAAATCGGCTACGATGAAATCGAGCCGGAGGATATCGCTCTGCTGCGCGAGACCCTTAATCTTACCGACCTCGCTACGGAGGCGAGCTATCAGCTCCGCCGTCGCTTCGGTAAGAGCTGGATTCAGAGTACCCTGGACACTGAAGACCCCGACGAGGTGAAGCGGCTCCTGGAGGAGACCAAAATCCACGAGAGCACTTTGCAGAGTCTCAAGCGCGGCCTTTCCACTATCCGCCGTCTGCCCTTTATTGAGCCCCACGCCCCCGCCGACGCCGTGAAGAATATCCTCAGTCACCTTGATGCCGGCACGAATGTCGTTCTTGAGTTCGGGCGCTACCGCGATATCGCCGCCTACGTGCTGGTGGCTAACATGCTCGCCCGCCGTATCTATTCCCAGTACCAGTCCCGCACGGAGAAAGCCATGGCTCAGGGCTCTGCCCCGCCCAACTCGCTCGTCATCACCATCGAGGAAGCCCACAAGTTCCTTAACCCGGAGGTAGCGTCGCAGACCATCTTCGGCACCATCGCCCGCGAGATGCGCAAGTACAACGTTTCGCTTCTCGTCATCGACCAGCGTCCTTCCGGCATCGATTCCGAGGTTATGTCCCAGATGGGTACTAAAATCACCTGCCTGCTTGATAACGAGCGGGATATCGATTCCGTTCTGGCGGGCGTCTCCGGCAAGAGCGAGCTCAAGTCCGTCCTTTCCCGCCTCGCCCCCCGCCGCCAGGCCCTCATCTTCGGCCATGCCGTGCCCATGCCGGTGGCCTTCCAGCCCCGCGAGTAC
>CAYTZI010000168.1:0-3254 GCA_964442335.1 uncultured Dehalococcoidaceae bacterium
ACACTACGCCCTGAACGTAGCGCGTCTGCCATTCCGCCACCTCGGCCCGACTCTTAATTGTAGCAACAAAGAGTGGGCTTTTCAAGATTGGCGGATAGAGATAAGGGGCGGTCTACCAGTAAATAGACGGCACAATAACGGTTATCTTTGCCACTACCGGGGGGTCAAGGGGCGTGTTATCGTTATTCACCAGTTGTAGGGCAAACATATGTTCGCCGGTGGGGACATCCTCCCAGGTATAAAAGCTTTCCGTTGTCACTTTATAAGTACCCTCGGCCGTGGTGGCTGGCTGCCCCTGAATGGTGGGGGGATTGGCATTAAGGTAGTATATAAAATGGCCTTCTCCCGGCGCGTTTTCTTTGCCTATTTTATCGTCGCTTAACTTGAAATTATAAACGGTACAATTGAACTGGACACTGAGAAAAGAGAGTGGCAGAACGTCTTCATTATAATTATACGGGGGCAGAGGCAGGTTCATATCGAGGGAAATCATCCGAATTTGGGGCATTTTCAGGTCCGCTGTGGGAATGCTGATAATGCTCTGTTCCATAACGGGCGGGTCGAACGGCGTGTCATTGTCCGAGTATACTAGTTGGGCATAAAAAATATGGGTACCGGGCGGCACATCCTCCCATGTCGCCGACTCTTCATCAGGGGCTTTTACCACGTAGGTGCCGTTGGCGGAATAGGCGGGTACCCCGGGCGTTATCGGCGGATTTACATCATTGTAATATATGATATCAACGATATCAGTATACGCGCTTTCCGATAATCCTAGATATGTCTTTACGGTAATGCCGGATGATGAATCGCTGGCGTCGTTAATGGATAGATTGACAAATGATATAGCCGGCGGGTGCGGTGCTACCGGTAGTGTTGGTAGAGTAGATTCTCCTCCGTAACACCCGGTGATGCCCGCCAGCACGATGATGGCCACCAGAAACAGTAACCGTTTAGCTGGTAGAAATGTGATGATTTTTTTCACGTTACACCTCTGCTTACCTTTGAGTCTTATAAAAATTTGTCAAAGGATATCTTGACTAAATTATCGTGTTATTATTATTAAATAGTTATATAAACTTCCGAAAAAAAGTTACAATCTTATTGCATTTTAAGGGTTTTAAAGCGGAAAGTGTGGCTAAAAAAAGAGGGGCAAACGCCCCTCTTTAGACCTGACTGCTTGATTGCGCATTAAGGCCAGTACAGCTTCTCCGCCTCTTTCTTGAGGTCGGCCCGGAAGTCCGGGTGCGCTATGGCGATGAGGTCCAGCGCCCGCTCCCGCTGCGTCTTGCCCTTGATGTGGGCTATCCCGTACTCGGTAATGACGTAGTCGGAGATGGTGCGCGGCACGGTAACAATGGTGCCCTCGGCCAGGAGGGGCGTGATGCGTGATATCTTTTTATCGCCGCTGCCGGCGGTGGACGTCAGGACGGTGATGTTGCGGCCGCCCTTGGACAGGAAAGACCCGATGGCGAAAGAGGTCTGCCCCCCCGCCCCGCTGATTACGCGCGGGCCGATGGACTCGGCGGCGATTTGCCCCGCGAAGTCCACGCTGACCGCGCTGTTGATGGCGACCATGTTGTCGTGCTGGGCGATGACACGCACGTCCAGACAGTACTCGGCGCTGTAGAGCTCGAAGGCCGGGTTCATGTTGACGAAGTCCATGTCTTCCTTGGTGCCCCCGCCGCACGCCGTCGCCACTGCTTTATTGGTGTTGATGGTCTTGCGGCTGCCGTTGACGATGCCCTTGCGTATCAGGGGGATGATGCCGCGGGGGGTGGTCTCGGAGTGCCAGCCCAGGTCTTTCTTGCCCTCGAAGGTGCCTAGCGTGCAGCACCACTCGCTGGTGGAGCCCACGCCGACCTGTAATGTATCGCCGTCGCGGACGAGCTCGGACACGTACTGGGCGATTTTCTTTTCCGCGTCGCCCGCCTCGACGCTCTTCCTCCCCAGGAGGTCGGTGCCGCCCGGCTGCTTTCCGGATGGCGTGTGCTCCACGAAGTAGTCGATTTCCGAGACGTGTATGAAGTTATCGCCATAGGTGCGGATGAGGTTCTTGTTGACCTCCGCCAGGGCTATTTTGGCGCGGCGGACTTCCGTCTTTTTCGTCCATACGGAAGCACCGAAGCTGCAATAGCCGTGGTCGTCGGGTGGGGAAAGCTCCACCATGACCACGTCGGCGGGGCCTCTGTCCTCCTCGGTAAAGATGAATCCCAGCCCGCCTATCGCCAGGTCGGCCCTTCTTTCCGCGATTATCTGGCGGACGATGGGCAGCGGGAAGCCCACCTCTATCTTGAAAGACATCTCGAAGACCGGGTCGTACCACCCGAAGTCGCGCCCCGGCGTGCGCAGGGACAGCAGCACGTTTTCCACCTCCCCCAGCCGCGCCGCCAGCGCCAGCCCTAAAGCCTGCGGCTCGTTCCCCTGCACGAAGCAGACACGGTCGCCGCTCTTTATCACGCTTACGGCTTCTTCGGGTGTGACGAGTTTCTTTTTATATTCCTCTTGCCATTCCATATGGACCTCCTTGTTCAAAGCCCTGAATCCTGAATTCTAAACTCTAAACAAATTTATAATACCAAATCCATAATGTTTTAAACCTTTGTACTTTGAGCTTTGACATTGTTTACGATTTAGTGTTTAGAGTTTTCCCCCTTTACTCCCAAAAAATGTGGGGAGGGAGAGACTTCGTTCGTCTCCTGTCCCTCCCCGAATCACTCAGGTTTACTGTGCGAACCTAGTACCTTACTGCGGAGCAGCGGCAGGTGAGGCAGCGCCTGGCTTCATTGACGCACGTCTGCTTTTCTTTGAATCCCAGGTTAACCTCTTTGAAGTTGATCTTCCTCGTATGGGGTGGGGTCATTTCGGTCTTGTACCGCTCCTCCTTGGTGTACTCTCTCAGGTGGAACTGGAAGGCCGGCTCGGTGATGTCCGCCAGGATGGGCTCCGGTGGGGGAGGCGGCAGCTCGGCGCCGCGCAGGTAGCAGTCTATAGCTGTCGCGGCTTTCTTGCCGTCCGCCATGGCTTCAATCATCGTGCCCTGGCCACGGGCGACGTCGCCGCCGGCGAAAACGCCTTTGACGCTGGTCGCCAGGCTGCGGTTGTCTCTGGTCTCGATGGTGCCCCGCTTGGTGGCTTTCACCTTGCTGTCCTTCATGAAGGAGAGGTCTACCCTCTGGCCGATGGCGGTGATGACCATGTCGGCGTCTATCTTCTTGGTCTCTTTTTCGTCGTAGACCGGGGCGAAGGCCCCC
>CAYTZI010000169.1:0-3239 GCA_964442335.1 uncultured Dehalococcoidaceae bacterium
TGGTGATTTCGATGTACCTGAGCAGCGTATCGGCGAACTGCACGCACAGCCAGAAGTCCGTCCGCCTGATTTTCCTGAGCGCGGCCTTAATATCCTGGGCCTTCGCGGCGGTCTTTTTCGTTGCTGCCATTTTATCGAAAACCTCCCGAGCCGGGTAAAAAGAGGAGTAAGTAGCGCCTAGGCCGACGTCATGCCCCCGTCTATCGGCATGACATGCCCCGTGATAAAGGACGCCTCGTCCGAGCAGAGCCACAGGACGGCGTTGGCCATGTCTTCCGGCGAGCCTATCCGCCTCATGGGGACCGATTCCATCATCTTCACTTTTTCTTCCGGGTGCGTCCCCGTCAGGTAGGCGAACAGAAGCGTGTTTTCCGTGGGTCCCGGCAGTATCGTGTTGACGCGGATGCCCTCCCGGGCGTACTCGAGGGCGGCGGTCCTGGTCAGCCCCAGCAGTCCGCTTTTGCTGGCGTTGTAGGCGCAGAAGCCCGGCGCCGGCTTTAACGCTCCCGCCGACGACGTATTCACGATAACGCCGTATTTCTGCTTGAGCATCTGCTTTATCTCGTACTTCATGCAGAGAAAAACGCCCTTGAGATTGATATCGATAGTGCGGTCCCATATCTCTTCCGGGCATTCGACTATATTCACGACGGGCACCCTTTTGCCGTCCGGCCCGATGCCGGCGTTGTTGAAGGCGTAGTCCAGCCGGCCGTACTTTTTCACGCAGGTTTCCACCATGGCCTGGACGTCTGCCGCTTTAGACACGTCGCATTTGATAAAGGCAGCTTCGCCGCCGGCTTTTTTAATAATATTTACCGTCTCCTCGCCGCCTTTGATGTTGGCGTCCGTGGACACCATCACTTTAGCCCCCTCCCTCCCGAACGCCTCCGCGGTCACTTTCCCTATGCCGGATGCCCCTCCCGTCACCAGCGCCACCCTGCCTTCAAATTTTTTCGCCATTATCTTTTCCTTTCCTGAGTATGAGCTCTTGAAATTAGTATCAAAGTTATATAATATAACTATTATACTATTTTTATTTTCCCTAAAATAGTGCTAGTATAGTGTGCGCCGGAAATAATGTCAATATTGTGCTTTATGAGCCAGGGGAGGGGTCTGGAGCCTTGTCTTTCTCTCCGTAAAGTATTATAACTTTAATTAATCGCTGTTCAGGAGGTCTGCCGTGCTGCTGGAAAACAGGGTGGCTTTAGTTACCGGGGGTGCCAAGGGGATGGGGCGCGCCATGTGCCTCAAGTTTGCTGAAGAGGGGTGCGATGTCGTTGTGAACGCCCTGCACATCGAAGGCGCGGAGAAAGTCGCCGCCGAGGTCAAAGCGCTGGGCCGCAGGGCCCTGGCCATCAAGGCCGATATCTCCAATAGCGCCGAGGTCAATGGAATGGTCGACAGCGCCGTAAAAGAGTTCGGCAAAATCGATATCCTGGTGAATAACGCCGGGGGTGTGGGCGTAACCGGCGGCGATAGCGCCACCGCCACCGAGGCGGACTGGGACCGCATAATCGATGTCAATCTGAAAGGCCCGTTCCTCTGCTGTATCGCCGTCATTCCCCATATGAAAAAGCAGAAGTACGGTAAAATCATTAACATGTCCTCGATGGGCGCGGTGCACCCGGCTGTTTCCGTGCTCCACTATCACGCCGCCAAGGCCGGTGTTCTTGGTCTTACCACCAACCTCGCCTTCGAGCTGGCGCCCTTTAACATCTATGTCAACGCCATCGTCCCCGGCCCCATCGAGACGCCTTTTTGGGACTCCCTCCAGCCGCCCGGACCCGAGCGCGACGCCTTTTTCGCCGAGCTTTGTAAAAAAGAGGTGCCGCTCGGCAGGATGGGAAAACCGGAGGACATCGCCGGGCCGGCTTTGTTCCTGGCTTCGGGAATGTCGGACTACGTTACCGGGCAGGTCATCTATGTCGCCGGAGGCCAGCCGATAAACGCTCAGGCGGCCACTTTCCTTTCGGCACCGCAGGAGTAACCAAAATGAAGAGACCAAGGGTGCTCAACAAGCGCATCGACGGCGATTTGCTGATGAAGAAACGCCGGGAGGAGCTGGATAAGTGGCCCACCGGCCAGGAGGTCGATTTCGATGAGGCTGTCGCCTACCAGAAATCGCTGCCCGACTCCAAAGTCTGGTGGAAGGTAATGGCCAAGCTGCGCGACGAGGGGCGCATGAGCGTTTTCCCCCGCGCCGGCACCCCCGTTCTCGAAGAGATGATCGAGCTCTGCCAGGGCCTCAGAGAATCGGGCGTCGTCCTAATCCCCGTGACCACGGACAGCTATACCCGGCTGGGCCAGTACGAGAAGGTCGAGGAGGCTTTAAGGGAGAGCGAGCGCACCGGCAGGGCCCTGCTGAACGGTTATCCCATCATCAATCAGGGCGTGCAGAAGACCCGCAAGCTCATCGAGAGCGTGGACGCCGCCTTCAGTCCGCGGGGCGCGGGCGGGGAAATCGCTATCGCTTCCGGCATGACCACCTTCGAAGCCTGCCTGCCCTTTCTTACCTGGGGCAGCTATAGCAAGAAAACGACCATCCGGGAGCTCGTGGAGAAGTGGCAGGAGCTGAGCGGCATCGCCGGCTGGTATGCGGACAGGGACGTTATCCTCTGCACGGACCTTCACGGCTGGCTGCCCGGCGCGCCGTTCCCGCTGAGCGTTAATATCGTAACCCTCGTCATCGAGGCGCTTACCGCCGCCGCGCAGGGCCAGAAGGCTCTGTACCCGCTGGTGCACTGCATGGGCAACATGGCTCAGGACATGGCGTGGATTCGCTTCGCCCCGCGCATCATCCGCGAGTACCTGGACAAGTTCGGCTATAAGGACTGCCGGGTCGTCGGGGCCTGTCCCGCCCAGACCCCTCTTTTCCCCGTCGCCATGGACATGGGCGGCGCTTTTGCCTATCTATGCTATGTGGCGATGGTGGGGGCGCTGGCGAAAACCAACGCCGTCGACCTCCGCAGCATCGACGAGGCGGCGGGCGTTCCCACCACCGGGACGCACAAGGTCAGCTACCGCGCCGCCAGGTGGATTTTCGACGTCGTCCGTGAGCAGAGAATAGAGCTTCAGATAAAGGATATAGAGGTCGAAGAGAAGATTACCGAGGCCGAGGTGCGGACGATTCTTTACCGGGTCCTGGACCTCGGCGACGGCGATATCGTCGAGGGCACCATCAAGGCCGTCGAGTCTGGCGTGCTGGACTCCCCGTGGAGTCCCAACATTAACGTTAAGGA
>CAYTZI010000170.1:0-3226 GCA_964442335.1 uncultured Dehalococcoidaceae bacterium
CAGGTGCATGACGGCGTGCTCGGCGCCGCCGGTATAGAAGTCCACCGGCAGCCATTTTTTCACCCTGGCGGGGTCGAAGGCGGCCTTATCATAGTGAGGGCTGGTATAGCGCAGGAAATACCACGAAGAGCAGACGAAGGTGTCCATGGTATCCGTCTCGCGGTGCGCCGGACCGCCGCATGTGGGGCAGGACGTATTGACGAACTTCTCGTTGTATTTCAGCGGCGACTCGCCGGTGGGCCTGAACTCGGCGTCCTCCGGCAAAAGCACGGGCAGGTCCTTCTCCGGCACGGGGACGATGCCGCACTTTTTGCAGTAGATGATGGGAATGGGCGCGCCCCAGTAGCGCTGGCGCGATATCAGCCAGTCGCGGATTTTATAGCTGACAGTGCGTTTGCCCCACCCCTTTTCCTCCAGGTACTCGGAGATAGCCTCGATGCCGCGCTCGCTGGGCAAGCCGTCGAACTGCCCGGAATTGACCATCGTGCCAGGCTCGATATAGGCCGCCTCGAGCTCCTTGCCGTCCCAGTCCGGCGGCGAGATAACCACCGGTATCGGGAGATTGTACTTCCGGGCGAAAGCGAAGTCCCGCTCATCGTGGGCGGGCACCGCCATCACCGCTCCGGTGCCGTAGCTCGCCAGAACGTAGTCGGCAATCCAGATGGGCACCTTTGCACCGTTAACGCGGTTCACGCAGTAAGCCCCGATAAAGACGCCGTCCTTCTCCTTCTCCGTGGAAAGGCGCTCGATTTCGCTCAGGCGGCGCGACTTCAAAACATAGGCTTCGACCTCTGCCTTTTTATCGGGCGAGGTCAGTTTAGCCACCAGGGGGTGCTCCGGCGCCAGCACCATGAAGGTCACGCCGAAAACGGTGTCCGGCCGGGTGGTAAAGACCTTTATCTCTTTTTCCTCGACGCCGGGGTGGTCCAGAGCGAACGATATCTCCGTGCCGTAGCTCTTGCCTATCCAGTTCCGCTGCATTAGCTTGATTTTCTCGGGCCAGTCTATGCCGTCGAAGTTTAAAAGCTCGTCGGCGTATTTAGTGATTCTGAAGAACCACTGCTCGAGGTCGCGCCGGATGACGGGCGTCTCGCAGCGCTCGCAGACCCCCTCCCCCACCACCTGCTCGTTGGCCAGCACGGTCTGGCACTCCGGGCACCAGTTCACCGGCGCGCGGGCGCGGAAGGCAAGCCCGGCCTCGTAGAGCTTCAGGAAGAACCACTCGGTCCACTTGTAATACTCCGGCACGCATGTAATGACCTCCCGCGACCAGTCGTAGATGGCGCCGATGCTCTTGACCTGCCGGCGCATGTTATCGATGTTCTGCATCGTCCACTTGAAGGGGTGGACGCCGTGCTTGATGGCGGCGTTCTCCGCGGGAAGCCCGAAGGCGTCAAAACCGTACGGGTGCAGGACGTTAAAGCCCCGCATGCGTTTGTAGCGAGCGTGGACATCGGCGGGGATATTGTTATACCAGTGGCCGATGTGAAGGTCGCCGGAGGTATAAGGGAACATGGTAAGGGCGTACCACTTGGGGCGGGGGTCGTCGTCCCTCACCTCGTAAAGCCTGTCGTCCGCCCAGCGCTGCTGCCACTTCTTCTCAATCTCCTGCGGGTTATACTTCTCTGCCATGCGCGTCTCCATAGGACCGATAAGGTAATTGTAGCAATAATAGCTACGTGTGTAAATAGCGTTTAGCTTTTAGCGGTTAGCCATTGTGGGGTGATTTGCCGCTGCCGCGGCACGGGACGAGGTCTTCCAACGGACCTTCTTCAGGCGGGCGGGGGGACTTTTTCTTTGAACAGCCAGTTCCGCAGGATCAGCGGGGGGATAATTGTCGTTATCAGGCTCATCAGGATAACGGCGGAGTAAACACTCTGATTGATGAGGCCCTGGTTCAGGCCGATAAGCGCCACAATCATCGCCACCTCGCCGCGGGGCACCATCCCGGTCCCGACAATCAGGGAATCGCGCAGGTTCATACGCTGAAGGAGGGCGGGGAGCCCGCAGCCGATGAGTTTGGTAACCATGGCGACGGCGGACACGGCCAGTACGAACCAGAGAAGAGCCGGGGTAACGAAATGGAGGTCCATGATGACGCCCAGCGAAACGAAAAATATGGAGGCGAAGATAATCTGGAGGTGCTCGGCGCCTTCGCGGAAGGCATAGCCGCGGGTGAGTTTGACGCCGGAAAAGGACGCCCCGGCCATGAATGAGCCGACGATAGCCGAGAGCCCGACAAACTCGGCGGCCAGAGCATAGAGGAAAGCCACCATGATGGTGAAGATAAAAACAGATTCCGGGTATTTGGCGCAGATACTGGTGCGGTCGAGCCGCTCCAGTATGTGGCTCAAGAAGAACCTGCCGACGAGGATACCAACAACGATAAAACCGATGGCCTTGGCCGCGATAACCAGAAGCGAGACGGTCGAAAACTCACCGGACACCAGCCCTTCCGAGAAGGACAGAGCCAGCAGGGCCAGGATGTCATCTATCACGGCGGCGCCGATGATAGCCCTCGCCGGGCCGGTCTGGAGCTTGCCCATTTCCTGGAGCACGTTGGCAGTAATGGCGATGCTGGTGGCGGTAAGGGCGGTGCCGACGAAGACGGAGGCATCGAAATCAAAGTCAAAGGCCATGGCGGTGAAAAAGCCGCCCAGAGCCGGCACGATGACGCCGACCAGCGCGATTATCATGTAACGCACTTTCCAGATGTCCCTGATATTGAACTCGAGGCCGATGGTAAAGAGAAGGACGACGGCGCCGAGGTGCGCCAGCGTGGCCACGAAGTCCGTGTAGGTGACCAGCCCGAGAAGGCTCGGACCGACGATTATGCCCATCAGGATGATGCCGACCACCGCGGACTGGTTGACGCGGTACGCCAGCAGGTAGCCCGCCAGCGCGACGAACATGAGCAGGCTCATCTGGAACTCGGTACTGGTCAGGATAGACCCGTCACCAAACAAAAAACACCTCTAATAATATACTGAGAAACAGTATAGCTAAAAAACGGGCATGATAACAAGGGGAGAGGGTTTTTGAGTTTATAATGTACACTTGACGGCCCGGCGGGGGAAGGAGGAAAAGAGCGCCGGAAGCTTGCGCGGACGGGGTTTTTCTCCTAGAATAAGATAACATGCCGAAGTGGCGGAATGGCAGACGCGGCAGTCTCAAAAACTGCTGAGGGGCGACCCTCGTGTCGGTTCGACTCCGACCTTCGGCACCA
>CAYTZI010000171.1:0-3187 GCA_964442335.1 uncultured Dehalococcoidaceae bacterium
TGTACAACATTCTTTCAAATCCGGCCTATAAAGGAGACCATCCTAAAGGATATAAAATGCCGGCCATTATCGACGAGGAGACCTGGGAGAAAGCCCGGAAAAAGCGGCGGGAGGCCCGGCATGTCAGGAAGATGGTCCATAACTGGCTCCTTCAGGGGAGGTGTATCTGCGGTGAGTGTGGCCATGTCTTAAGCTGCCAGCAAAAAGACCGTAACGATCGACGACATTACGGTTGCCTGGGGAGATTCAAAGACACGCACCTGGACGGCTCGCCGGCATGTAAGCTGCCCCGCATAAAAGCCGACCTGCTGGAGCGGGCCGTCTGGAAGCGGCTCAAGGCGGTCTTGACCGACAGTGAGACTCTCAGGGAAGGTCTGCGGAGCAGCCTCGCTGAAATGAAAGAGAGACGGGAACACCTCTATCAGAGTACAGGATCTGTTGACCAGAAGCTTGAATCCATTATAGCTAAAAAGGAGAGACTGGGGCTGAGCTTTACCGACGGCGCTATATCCAGGGACACTTACCAGAAGAAACTCCAGGAGGCCACTTGTCCCAATAGGGAGCCGATTATCTGTTCGGCAAGGGGATAAAGGGGATAGGGTGTATTATTATCCGGCGTAAGAAAAACACCCTTATACCCCGATATCCTTCACTTTCCTTCGACAAGCTCAGGACGAGTGCTCAGGATGACGAAGAGAAGTTGAACTTATTTACGGGGCGGGGTACTATTAACTTATGGACATGGGCCAGCTGAGAGAAGGATTCCTGTCCTTTCTTAACGATATCCCCGTTCTGAGAGAAATCGTGGGGGGAATCATCGTATTATTCCTGCCGGGATTTGCCTGGACGCTCGCCCTTTTCAACAAAATCAACAACGTCGAAAGGATTGCCCTTTCGGTTGGTCTGTCCATCGCCAGCGTGACCGTCAGCGTGCTCGCGGCGAACCTGCTATTCAACATAAGCATAACCGGCACCAACGCGCTCATAATCATCGCGGTGATAACGGTTATCGCGCTGGGCATCTACCTCATCAGGCGGCTCAGGCGCAAGCCCGATATCGAGGGCATGGAAGAAATAGAAGAGCAAGAAGAGTGAATGTATGACGGCGTAGTTGTGGGGGGAGGCCCGGCGGGGAGTCGCGTCGCCTGCCGCCTGGCGGAACAGGGACACCGCGTGCTGGTAATGGAGAAAAAGAGCCGCCCGGGCGGCAAAACGGCATGCACCGGCATAATCGGACAGGAGTGCGCCGGGGCTTTCGGGGTGGAGGGCAGGGTCATACTGAGGAAAATCAACAGCGCCACGCTGTTTTCGCCATCGGGCAGGCAACTACATCTGCGGAGAGAAGAACCCCAGGCGTGTATCCTCGACAGGTCGGCTTTCGACATCTTCATGGCGGAGCGGGCGCAGAAAGCCGGGGCGGAATACAGTTTCAACAGCCGCGTCACCGATATTAACATCGAAAAAGACCATGCCAGCGTTATTATCTCCCGAGGGAAAAAGCTTGAGACTATCGAGACGAGGGTGGCGGTGCTGGCTACCGGGTTCAGTCCCCCGATGCTTCAAAAATTTGGACTCGGAGTAGTTAAAGACTTCACCACCGGCGTCCAGGCGGAGGTCGAAGCGCCAGCGCTGGGAGAAGTCGAGGTGTATTTCGGGGACGTAGCACCCGGATTTTTCGCCTGGCTCGTGCCGACAGCGCCGCCGCTGGCAAGGGCAGGTCTGCTGTCGCGGTCAAGGCCCGGCTACTTCCTGAAAAAGTGGCTGGCGGAGCTGGCGGGGCGGGGCAAGATAACTACCGCCGAGGTAAAGCCGAGCTACGGGGCGATACCCCTCAGGCCGCCGCCCCGTACTTACGGCGAGCGCCTGATAGCGGTAGGGGACGCCGCCGGGCAGGTAAAACCGACCACCGGCGGCGGCATCTACTACGGGCTGCTCGGCGCGGACATCGCCGCGGATACCCTGCACCGGGCGCTCGGCGAAGACGACCTTTCAGCGAAGAGCCTGGCCCGGTACGAGCGAGGGTGGCGGAAAAAGCTGGGACGGGAGATCCGCACCGGCTACTGGTTCCGGAAAATTTACGAACGCCTCAGCGACCGGCAGATAGACCGCATTTTCCAGCTGATAAGGGCGGGGGGAATCGACGAGGTCCTGCTCAATGCCGAGGACGTCTCGTTCGACTGGCACGGGCGGACGATAATGAGACTCCTGAAATATCGAATGGTCGCCAGTACGATAGGCCGGATAAAATTCCCGTATAAAGACAACGATTGACCGGCAGCGGCGAGAACGTTTAGAATAAAGCTGTTTATGATGAGCGACAACCGCAGTCCCAGCCTCGGCGAAGCCGCCGGACAGTTCCTGGCCAAGCTGTCTCCCAGGGAAAGAGAGACCTGCCAGCCGGAAGTATTCAAGTTCGCGCGGTGGTACGGCTGGGAAAGGCCGTTCTCACATCTGGCGCCCCCGCACGTGGAGTCCTACGCCGAGCAGCTTTCCGTGTCCGACACGGACTACGCCGGCAAGCTCGTGCTGGTGCGGTCGTTCCTGGCTTACGCTAAAAAGCAGGGATGGAGCCGGACCAACCTGGCTACCCACCTGAAAACGCGTAAAGGGAAGACCGGGCCACAGGTGGCTGCCAGGCATGCGCAGCAGGAAGCGGCCGCACTTTCGCGGCAGAGATACGATGAGCTGGTAAAAGAGCTGGAAGGACTGAAAAAGAAGAGCCAGGAGCTCGTTAAAGCCATACAGCTTGCCGCAGCCGACAAGGACTTCCGCGAGAACGCGCCGCTGGACGCCGCCAGGGAGGAGAGGGGGCACGTGGAGGGGCGGATTAAGGAGCTCGAAGGGACCATCAAGGGCGCCACCATCATCGACGACGCCAGAAAAACCGAAGTGAAGTCCGGCGTGGGCGACCGCATAGTCCTGAAGGACCCGTCCTCCGGGGAAGAATTCCGGTATACAATAGTCGACCCGCGCGAGGCCGACCCGTTTAAAGGCAAGATATCGGTCAATTCTCCCCTGGGCAAGGCACTCATCGGGCGGAGCGACGGGGAAACGGTAGAGATTAAGGCGCCGGCCGGCAAGCTGAGCTACCGAATTGAATCCATCGAGCGCTAACGTTATGCTATAATAGACCTGTCACCGCGGGGATATAGCTCAGCCGGGAGAGCGCCGCGTTCGCATCGCGGAG
>CAYTZI010000172.1:0-3126 GCA_964442335.1 uncultured Dehalococcoidaceae bacterium
TGACATGGTCCGGCGCCGTCTTCCCGGCGAAGAAGCGGGAGCATTCCCTTAATACGCTCTTATCCTCTTTTGCCCGAAATATCATCGCCCGGGTCAGGCTGTCTCCCTCGTCCCAGAGTCCGGGAATGCAGTCGCCGGTTTCATCCACGAACACCGGCGCTCCGACGAGGTGTTCCGTTTCCCTGCCCACGATGATGTCGAAGTCATATATGGCTATGGGGGCGTCTTCCAGTATTTTTTTAAACAGTTTGGCGCGGCGGATTTCGATGTCCTCGCCCTCCGTCTCTTTCCAGGACTCCATCGCCAGTCTGGCCCGGTCAACGGATATGACTCTCGGAGCGCTGAACATCGCGTCTTTCAGCCGAAAAAGTCGCTCGCTCAGCTGTAAGCTGTCAATCTTTTTTAGCAGAGCTTCATCAGTATCCATTCTGGTAGCCATAATTACCTCCGGCTAAATATTTGCGTTATCTTGATATCATGCAAACCGTGTCGTAATCCTCAAGCGCTTTTTTGATTGATTCCAGATGCTCCGGCCCAGGGGAAAGGAGCCCGGGGAGGGGGTATCGCCTGTCCAGGGCATCATATTTCCCTTTTCCCAGGCGGTGATACGGCATCAACTCGATGCGAGGGGTGTTGTTCCCCAATCCATGTAAAAACTCCGCCGTCTCCCTGATATTCTGCAAATCATCATTGATGCCGGGGACCAGAGGCATCCGGAAAAGCGTTTCCACGCCGCTCGCGGCCGCAATCTCCGCGTTGGAAAGTACCAGAGAATTCGGCTGGCCGGTATACTGCCGGTGTTTTTCAGAATTCAGGTGTTTGAGGTCGCAGAGTATATAGTCGGTGTAAGGGAGGACCTGTCTCAAAGCGGACCCGGCGGCATGTCCTGATGTCTCCAGGCAGGTCTGAATGCCGGCCCGGCGGCATTTCTCGAACAGGTCACAGACAAATTGCGGCTGCAGGAGGGGCTCTCCGCCGGAGAGCGTTACCCCGCCCCCCGACGCCTGGTAAAACATTTTATCGCGTTCTACGGCATCGAACACCTCATCGGCATCCATGGGTTTTCCGTAGAGAACGAGCGCCTGGTACGAACACACCGAACTGCATTCGCCGCAGCCCGTGCACCGTTTACGGTCGATGTACGGAAGCTTGCCTTCCTCGTAAACCAGCGCTCCCTCGGGGCACACATCCGCGCACCTGCCGCATTTAGTACAAAGGGTTTTAATAAACCCTACCTCTGGCCGAGGAGAGATACATTCGGGGTTGCTGCACCACTGGCATTCAAGGCCGCACCCTTTTAGAAATACCACGGTCCTTATGCCCGGCCCGTCGTGGATTGAGTACCCCTGAATATTCGTGACCAAGCTTTTCATCAACAGTCATCCCGGATATTTGATTTCTTGATTTAGTAGCTATACTTTTATTAGTTTTTTACGGTTTAATAATGGAGTCTTCTTTTTTCACGTATTTGGAAGCGATGGTGGTGTGGAACAGAATGAGGGGTTTATCCACCCTTTTGAAGATAAGCGGACAGTGCACCAGTCCGGCGGGAATATAGACGCTTGCCGGCGAGGTGATGGTATGCATCTCCTGCTCCTCGCCCAGACCGATTTCTATCTCGGCGAACAGGTCGTCCATGTGCTCATAATCATAAGAGACGAAATGCAGGTACATGTCGAAGTCGTGAGAATGAGGGTACTCCTCCATCTTGCACGGCGCCATGACCCGGGTGATCATAAACGTAACGTTAGATTTGTAGTCGGCATCCCCGATCCATTCCATCGTGGGCCACGGTTCGTGTTTGGTCACGGATTTTCTGACTACGTATTTGCCGTATTTGGATTCTGCCATCGGTTAACCTCCGCATATTAGAGTTTTATTTAAAATAGTGGTTAAAGCTAATTTAAACGAAATTTCTCCGCCGGTTAGCTTTCTGCCAGAACATCATGTGTCCGGCCTCTTTCGAGATTGTTTTCACCGCATCGATAGCCAGCGGGCCAAGCTTGAGGGCCTCTTCCTCCGTAAAAAACCCGACGATTGTGACATAACCAATCGGATAGCCGTTCTGGTCCAGTATCGGGGCCGCCACGGCGTTCATCCCCTGTTGTATGTCTCCCAGTTCCAGGGCGAATCCGTCACGCCGGCACCGGGAAAGCTCCTTGCGGAATCTTATCGCGTCAAATTTCTCGGGACGCCCGTAAAAAAAGAGTTCCCTGTTTTTCAGCAGCTCCTCCAGCTCTTCTTCAGGCAGGGAAGCCGCGATCGCTTTCCCGTGGGCGCCGTAGGTGATGGGAGTGACGTATCCGATGGGGGAGGAAACCCCGATGCCCGGCGCCCCCAGATACTCGGCGACGGTATACGTTTTGTCATCGGAGATTATTCCCAGTGTCACCGTCGCCTTGGTTTTTCTGGCCAGCCCGTAAAGAACCGGTTCAGCCAGACGCGGAAGGCTCAGGGTTTCCAGCATCTTGCCGGTGAGCGTTAACAGCCCCGGGCCGAGTATATAGCCTTTCCTGTTGGGGTTCTTTTTCACGAAACCGTGCCCGGTCAAAGTGTTCAGGATGGAAAAGGCTTTACTGCGGTGAATGCCTACTTCCCGGCAGATGTCCGTAAGGCTTTTAGGATTACTCCCGCCGTCAGCCAGACAAAGCATTATGCGGATTGCCTGTTCGACGGCCGGGACCCGGTACGTATTGTCCGTTTGCAGCATATTCTCGTCCATGGCTATGTTCTACTTACAGAACTTAAGTTTTGCGGAAAGAATACCAGAACAAATAATAATTGTCAAGCTGTATGCCGGGCGTTCTATTTGCATTTGGCTGCCGGCCTCCCCGGGGGCTCTAGCCTCCCCGATGCTGAAACAGGGTGAAAGCAGATAAGACGAAATCTAACAGTTTCCCGGTAATCACGGGTCCTGAATTAGCAGTCTCGTGGTCGGACTGCTAACGCACCGGGGCACTGGAGAGGGGGACTAAGGGGGTGAGTATTTAGAATCAACCATACGCAAACAGAACCCGAAAAAGGGAACGTTGCATCCTCTACAATTTTAGAATACAATTATAGGGCGTCAGAGGCGACGTGGCCAAGAGGTTAAGGCGGGGGTCTGCAAAACCCCTATTCGGCGGT
>CAYTZI010000173.1:0-3022 GCA_964442335.1 uncultured Dehalococcoidaceae bacterium
TTGGCGTTAAGCACCTGAGCGTTTATCCCCTGCCGCTTCAGCATCCCGCTCAGCAGCTCGGACTTTTCAATGGAGACCGTGCCCAACAGCACCGGTATCTGCTTATCATGGAGCTCTTTAATCTGCCTGACGACCGCCCGGAACTTCCCCTCCTCCGTCTTGTAAATCTGGTCGGGCAGGTCTTCACGAATCATGGGTTTATGGGTCGGGACGGTGGTCACTTCCAGCTTGTATATTTTATAAAACTCCTCGGCTTCCGTCGCCGCCGTGCCCGTCATCCCCGCCAGCTTTTCATACATGCGGAAGAAGTTCTGGATGGTGATGGTGGCATAAGTCAGCGACTCCCTCTGGACCTTGACGTGCTCCTTGGCTTCGATGGCCTGGTGGAGCCCCTCGGAATAGCGCCGGCCGTACATCTTGCGCCCGGTAAATTCATCGACAATGACGACCTCGCCGTTCTCCACGACGTAATCGCGGTCGCGCCTGAACAGAGCTTGGGCGTTCAGCGACTGCCGGAAGATGGAGCGGATATCGTTGCGCTTTTTAGCTTCCTCGATGCTCAGGCGCTGGCCCTCCTCGCCGCTCTCGCCCCCGAAAAGGTCCTCCGGCCGCATGTGGAAAGCCCGCGCCAGCCTGTCCTGCCCGCGCGCCGTCGGCCTCACATAATGCTCTTTCTCATAAGCAATGGAGTCGAACTCAGCTTCGAGGGCGGCCTCTTCCTCCTCGTTGCGAGCCGTCGGGGGAGGCTCGTAGGGCAGCACTTTTATCTTCATGCGGCCGACGACGTCGTTGACGGCTTTATAGAGCTGGCCGGTCTCCTCGGCGGGGCCGCTGATGATGAGGGGCGTACGCGCCTCGTCGATGAGCAGGTTGTCCACCTCGTCGACTATCGCATAGTAGAGCGGCTGGCGCTGGACGCAGCGGGAAAGGTCGTTGACCATGTTGTCCCTGAGGTAATCGAAGCCGAACTCGCTGGAGGTTCCGTAGGTGATGTCCGCCTGGTACGCCTCCCTGCGGGAGATGGGTCGGAAATGCGGCCAGCGGTCGTTCTCTTTGCCGGAATCGTAGGAGGGGTCGAAAAGGCGGGCGGGGGTATATTCGTCCGGCGACTGCATGGGGTAGATGCTGGCTACGGTCACGCCCAGAGCGTCATAGATTGGCCCCATCCAGTAGGGGTCGCGCCTTGCCAGGTAGTCGTTGACGGTGACCAGGTGCGCGCCGCGGCCGGTCAGGGCATTAAGATAAAGGGGCAGGGTGGCCACCAGCGTCTTGCCCTCGCCGGTCTTCATCTCGGCGATTTTCCCCTGGTGCAGGGTCACGCCGCCCAGGAGCTGGACGTCGTAGTTGCGCTGACCGATAGTGCGGCGGGCGGCCTCGCGGACAGCGGCGAAAGCCTCCGGGAGGAGCTCGTTAAGGGCATCGCCTTCCAGTTTGCGGCGGTCTTTCTCTATCCGCTTGATTTTGTCCTGTACCTCCCGGTAGTGCCGGCTGGCCTCATCCCTCTCGACGTCCCAGGAGGCGCCGGAGATATTCTGCCGCGCTTCTTCGAGCTCGCGCTGCGCTTCATCGAGCTGCGGCTGGATGCCGGCTATAGCCTCTGCTATCCTTGCCTTGAACCCGGCGGTTTTCGCCCTGAGGTCGTCGTCGGAGAGATTCTGGAACTCCGGCTCCAGCTCATTGGTGCTATCGACGTACGGCTGAAGCCGTTTCAGCTCTTTATCATTGGAGTCGAACAGTCCGCTTAAAAAACCTGGCATTATTCCTCACTCACAATCAGTTGTTTCGCCTCGTCCGCCAGCGCTGCCGGCACCATGATGATTACCTCCGCCATGCCGTCCATGGTGAACTGGTGGACGGAAGGGGCGGCGTTGGCTTTAAAAACACAGGGGATATCAAACCCCTCGAGCAGGCTTTTAATGACCTGCGCCTCCATCTCGGTGCGGGCGCGGTACACCTCCACCAGTCCCTCATTCCTGCTCAAACATCGCCCCCACCGACTGCCCCGTGTGAATGCGCCGGATAGCCTCCCCCAGCAGCGGCGCGATGGACAGGACGGTAATTTTATCGATTCTCTTCTGCGGCGGAATGGGAACGGTATCCGTGACGACCACCTCTTTTACCGGGCACGAGGCGATGCGCTCTATGGCCGGGCCGGAGAGAATGGGATGGGTGGCGCAAACGTAAATTTCTTTAGAGCCCCTCGCCACCAGGGCATCGACGACGCCTATCAGGGAGCCGGCGGTATCGATTTCCTCGTCGACGATGAGGGCCACCCTGTCCTTCACCTCGCCGATGACGTTGAGCGTCTCGGTGCGGTCGTTGTTGCCGATGCGCCTCTTTTCCATGATAGCGAGCGGGGCTTCCATCCTCGTGGCGATGTCCCTCGCCTGCTTGGTAATGCCGAAGTCCATGGCCACCACCACCAGGTTCTTGAATTTCTTTTTCATAAAGTAGTCGGAGAGCAGGTAGAAAGCCGTAAGCTCGTCAACGGGGATGCTGAAGAAGCCCTGTATCTGGGCTTTATGGAGGTCGACGGTCAGGACACGGTCGGCCCCGGCGACGGTCAGAAGGTCGGCGATGGGCGGGCGGTGATGGGGACGCGGGGCTGGTCCTTCTTGTCCGAGCGCCCGTAGGCGTAGTAGGGCATGACGGCGGTGATGCGCTGGGCGGAAGCCCTTTTCACGGCGTCAATCATGATAAGGAGCTCCATGAGATGGCTGTTCACCGGCGATGATATGGGCTGGACGAGGAAAATGTCCCTCTCCCGGACGTTATCCAGGATACGGACGAAGGTGTTCTCGTTGCTGAACTGCATGACCTCGGCGGAGCCGAGCGGTATGCCCAGGTACTCTACTATAGCTTTTGCCAGCTCCGGGTGCGCGTTGCCGGTGAAGACCTTTAGCTCGTCCATCTCTAAAAACTCCTCTCAAGCACGGCGGTTCCGCAATTTTATTATAGCACGACTGGGGAGGATGGGGATAAGGGGAAAATCAAATCTCAAAAATCAAAACTCAAAGATGGG
>CAYTZI010000174.1:0-3003 GCA_964442335.1 uncultured Dehalococcoidaceae bacterium
GACGGCACCGGCGTCGTGCACGTCGCCCCGGCTTTCGGCGAGGTGGACTTCGATGCCGGCAAGGAATGGCAGCTTGATTTCGTCCAGCCTGTCGACCTCCAGGGGAAGATGACCGGCACATATGCTTTTGCGGGTAAATTCGTTAAAGACGCCGACCCCCTAATTCTTGAAGACCTTAAGTCGCGCGGTCTGCTCTTTCGCCGTGGGACTGTCCGGCATACCTATCCCTTCTGCTGGCGCTGCGATACCCCGCTGCTTTACTACGCCAAGACCACCTGGTATATCCGCACCACCGCCGTCAAGGAGCGCCTCATCTCCGGCAACGAGGAGATTAACTGGTACCCGGAGCATATCAAGTACGGGCGCTTCGGCGACTGGCTGGCTAATAATATCGACTGGGCTTTTTCGCGCGAGCGCTACTGGGGCACGCCGCTGCCCGTCTGGCGCTGCGAGAAGTGCGGCGCTTTCGAGTGCGTCGGCGGCGTCAAAGAGCTGAGGGAAAAACCGGGCTCTTCGGGTCTGCCGGAGCCCCTCGATTTGCACCGTCCCTATGTCGACGGCGTGACTTTCGACTGCTCTCAGTGCGGCGGCAGGATGAAGCGCGTCCCGGACGTCATCGACTGCTGGTTTGACTCCGGCGCGATGCCTTTCGCCCAGAACCACTATCCGTTCGACAACAAGACCATGCTCGAGGACGGCCGCTTCCCGGCGGACTTTATCTGCGAGGCCGTCGACCAGACCCGCGGCTGGTTTTACAGTCTGCACGCCATCTCGACCCTCCTCTTCGACCGCCCCTGCTTTAAAAATGTCATCTGTCTGGGCCACATCCTTGACGCAAAGGGCGAGAAGATGAGCAAGCGCAAGGGCAACGTCGTTGACCCGCGGGAGGTGGTGAAAAAGTACGGCGCCGACCCGCTGCGCTGGTATCTCTATACTGCCTCCGCCCCCGGTAATCCCCGCCAGTTCGACGACAGGCAGTTGGACGAGGTCTCCCGCCGCGTCCTCTCCACCCTCTGGAACGTCTACTCGTTTTTCGTGATGTACGCTAACATCGATAAATATCAGCCCCCGTCCGGGCCTTTGCCCGTTCCCGGGGCGGAGCTCGACCGCTGGATACTCTCCGAGCTCAACCAGCTTATCCTGGACGTCGATGCTTCCCTGGAAGCCTACAGTCCCACCGATGCCGGACGTAAAATAGAGACCTTCATCGACGGGCTTTCCAACTGGTATGTGAGGCGGAGCCGGCGGCGCTTCTGGAAAAGCGAAAACGATGAGGATAAGCTCTCGGCTTATAACACGCTTTACCGGTGCCTGGTGACTCTAACGAAGCTGCTCGCCCCCTTTATCCCCTTCCTCGCCGAGGAGCTTTATCAGAACCTGGTGCGTTCGGCGTTTCCTGATGCGCCGGAGAGCGTGCACCTGGTGGACTTTCCTGTTGCCGATTCGGCCGTGATAGATAAGCAGCTCGCCGACGATAACCGGCTCGCCATGCGGGTATGCAGTCTGGGCAGGGCGGCGCGCAGCAGGGCCGGCATCAAGGTGCGGCAGCCGCTGGAGGAGATTTACGTGGGCGTTAAATCTGAGCAGGAAAGGCGCGCGCTGGAAAGAATGGCTCCCCTGGTTCTGGAAGAGCTCAATATCAAGGAAATGCAGCTTGACGCCGTCGATAAAGTCAGCGGTAAAGATGAGAAAGGGTTCTCTATCGTCAGCGATGCCGCGGGCAGCGTGGCCGTTTCCTGCTATATCACCGCCGAGCTGGAGGCCGAGGGCATGGCCCGTGAGATTGTGCACCGTGTGCAGACCATGCGCCGCTCCGCTGGCTATGACATCGCCGACCACATTATCCTGTACTATGAGGCGGATGCTTTCATCATGCAGTCGCTGTCTTCCTTCGCGGACTACGTTAAGCAGGAGACCCTGGCGGACGATATCGAAGACTCCGTCCCTGATGACGTCGACCTCAAGGATGAGTTCAAAGTCAGCGGCTACCGGCTGCTGCTGGGAATAAGGAAGACTTAATAATAAACGCCTGTCATTCTGAGCGCAGCGAAGAATCTCGGGGAGGGGTGGTGATAGTTGGGATGCTCTTTACGACCGCGGCGTCTCTATCGGCACCGCCGTGGTCGTGTATTCCTGGTCGCCGCGCCAGTACTTTATTTCCAGCGGCTGCCCGATCGGGTGCGCGTGCAGCACCTTCGTCAGCTCCTCGACCGTGCCTACTTCCGTGCCGCCGATAATTACGATTACGTCGCCTGCTTTCAGGCCCGCGTCGTCGGCCGGGCTGCCCGGTACTACCTCGACGAGCAGGACGCCTTTGTCCACGGAGAGACCGAGCTGCCTGACCGCCACCGCGTCCACGGTATAGAGTCCTACGCCCAGCCACGACCGTGTGACGTATCCCCTGTTCACCAGCTCCTGTATTATCGGCGTGGCGGTATTGATGCTGATGGCGTAGCCCATGCCTTCAACGCCGATATCGGCTACCTTGGCGCTGGTGATGCCGATGACCTGCCCGGCAAGGTTCACCAGCGGCCCGCCGCTGTTGCCGGGGTTGATGGCGGCGCTCGTCTCGATGAGGTCGTAGAGCGTTTGCCCCTGCCCCACCTGAAGCGAGACGTCCAGCCGGCTGATAATGCCTTCGGTCGCCCTTATTCCCTGCCCCAGGGCGTTGCCGATGGCGATAACCCAGTCGCCTACTCTCGAGGTCGATGTATCGCCGACGGTCAACGCCGGCAGGTCATGGGCGTTTATCTTGACGATCGCCAGGTCGTTAAGCGGGTCGGTGGCCACGGAATTGATATCGGCCATGTAGGAGTTGCCGTCGTCCGTGGTAACGGTGATGGTCTGGGCGCCTTCTATCACGTGGTTGTTGGTCACCACGAGCCCGTTTTCATCGATAATCCACCCCGAGCCCGCCCCTTCCTGGGTGTACTGCCGGTTGAAAATGTCGTAGCTGACTACTTCTGTGGTAATGGCGACAACCGCCGGTTTCACCAACGCCAC
>CAYTZI010000175.1:0-2998 GCA_964442335.1 uncultured Dehalococcoidaceae bacterium
AGGAGTGGGAAAAGGTCGTCGACCTTTTCAGTGATAATGCCGAGTCCGTCGAGGAGTGCGATTACGGCGTCTATAAGGGCAAGGAGGGCGTCCAGCGCTATTACATCGACCTCCTTAAAGGCGGCAAGGACGCCAAACCGCGCGTGGGCTATATGTCCATCGGCATGCAGATTCAGGGGGTCGTTACCGTCGACTCCGATGGTAAAAACGCCAGAGGGCGCTGGTACGGCTTTTTCGTTGAGGCGCGCCCCACCCTTTCCCTCCACGAAGGAGAGCTGCGCCAGCTCTGGGCGCACGGCATCTATGAGAACGAATACGTTAAAGAGGACAGTAAATGGAAGATAAAGAAGCTCCACTTCTTCCTGAACTTCCGCACCCCTTATGAGGACGGCTGGCTGAAGACCCCGGTGGTCGGCCACAGCGGCCCCAGCGCCGATGTCCCCCCGGACGCTCCCCCCACCACCTGGCGCCCCTACCCTTTCGGCTATCATTTCCCCGTCCACTTCAAGCACCCCATTACCGGCAAATAGAGGTTTATTGATGGATTTAGCGGAGCTCGAAAAGCAGGTGACCCGTCTGGAGGACATCCAGGCTATAGAAAACCTCCAGCGCATGTACGGTTACTATTTCGATACTTCCAGATACCAGGAGGTCATCGACCTCTTTTCCGAGAATACTGAGTCGGTGGAGATTACCGACCACGGCGTATTCCGCGGCAAGGAGGGCGTTAACCGTATGTACGCCGGCATGGTGGGCATGGAGCGGCCCGGCTGGATGTTCTTCGAGGTGATGCAGTCGCAGGGGGTTATCGATATCGCCCCGGACGGCAGGACCGCCACCGGCCGCTGGTACACCCCGGCTTTCGAGTGCCGTCCCTTCGGCGGGACGAAAAAACAGACGTGGGAGTTCGGCGTCTATAACAACGGGTACGTTAAGGAAAACGGAAAGTGGTACTTCAAGAAGCTACACTGGAACCTCATCTACTGGACGTCTTTCGAACGGGGCTTTCTCAAGGCGCCCAAGCTCTCGGACACTCCCTTTCCCCACGCCGACGCCCCCGCCACCGCTTATCACCCCTATCCCTCCGGCTACCATGTCCCCTATCCTTTTAAGCACCCGGTCACAGGTGAATAACAGAAAGGTAGTGAATCATGAATATTGGAGAGCTTGAAAAACAGGTACAGCTCCAGGAGGACATCCAGGAAATCGAGTACCTGCAAAAGATATACGGCTATTACTTCGATAACAACATGTGGGCGGAAATCGTTGATATTTTTTCGGATAACGCCGAGTCCGTGGAAATCGCCGACCACGGTGTGTTTTATGGCAAAAAGGGCATCCGCCGTATCTACTGGGACATGTTCGCCGGCGGCGGTGCTCCCCGGCAGTCCCCCGCCTGGATGCAGTTTATCGTCATGCAGATCGGCGGCGTCGTTGACGTCTCCCCCGACGGGAAGTCCGCCCAGGGCAGGTGGCAGACCTGGCTCTTTGAGGCCAAGCCCTATGGCGCTTTCCCCCGCGCCGAATACCTGCACGGCTATTACGAAAATAAATACGTTAAGGAAAACGGCAGGTGGCTGTTCAGCAAGCTGCACTGGAACAATACTTTTTGCAGCCCCGTCGAGGACGGCTGGCTTAACCTGCCCCTGATGGGCTGGATGGGCTTACCAGACGCCGACGAGCCCCCCTCGGCTTTCCACCCCTACCCGTATTTCAGGGGCAACGTCCCCTATCACTTCAAGCACCCGGTAACGGGGGAGTAGAAGAAATTACATACTCACTATGTTTATCGCTTTAAGCGGGCAGGCACGGGTGCAGTCCCCGCAGGCCCGGCAAGCGAACGGCTCCGTCATCGGTATTGAAAACGGCTCTTCCTGTTTGAGCAGCTTCGAGGAGCACGCCAGCGCCGCGACGCATACCCCGTTCTCGCACTGGCCCGGCCGGCATTTCTTGAAATCTATGAGCGCCACTTTCCTGGACATGACTGGTCAATACCTTTAAAGCCCACGGCTTTAGCAGCCGGAGCTTCAGGTGGGGCGATAGCTCCCCGCGCTTTCGCCGGCGCTCTTGCTGAATACCGAGCAGATCATTCGCTGTGGTTTCTTGGTCCCGCATTTCGGGCACGCCACTTCGTCATCGCTGGCTGATATCGACCGGAACTGCTCGAACTCTTCGCCGCATTTCCGGCATTTATATACGTATATAGGCATTGTTTCTCCTCTATTGCTCTGCTATCAGTCTACCGGCAGGACGCTCCTTGAGTATGTGATTTTTATCATAACGGATTTGACTTAGCCTCCGCTTTCATATATTCTTTTTATTGACTCTATATTCAATTTTATCTAAAGTTGCTTCAGGAGGCAAGTCATGGCCAAAAATACCACCGTGAAAACGATTAAGGAAAGCGCCAGGGAGACGAGAGTCGCCCGCGAATGTGACGTTGTCGTGGTGGGCGGAGGGCCCGGCGGCATCGGCGCGGCTGTCTCGGCTGCCCGCAACGGCGCGGATACCGTCCTCATCGAGCGCTACGGCCACCTCGGCGGTATGGGCACCGGTGGCCTGGTCACCATCATCCCCCAGCTTACCGATTACACCGGCAAGCAGCAGATTATCGGTATAACCCAGGAGTGGATTGACCGACTTATTACCCGCAAGGCAGTAGATATGCCCAAGAAAGAGCACTGGGGCTCGATGGATAAGGAGCTGGTCAGGTACTACTTCGAGCGCAGTTTTTTCTATACACGTCTTGACCGGGTGGTCTATGCCGCGCTTATCGACGCCGAAATTTCAAAAATAATCCTCAATGAAATGGTTGAAGAAGCTGGCATCAAAGTTTTCTTACACGCCTGGGGCACCGAGCCTATCATGGAGGGCAATCACTGTAAGGGCGTTATCTTTGAGAGCAAGTCCGGTCGGCAGGCTGTCCTGGCGAAGGTCGTTATCGATTCCACCGGGGACGGCGACCTCTTTCCTTATGCCAATATCGAATGTGAAACCG
>CAYTZI010000176.1:0-2911 GCA_964442335.1 uncultured Dehalococcoidaceae bacterium
TCGCCGAAGATAGTTACCTCGCCTGAGTCAGGCTTGATGATGTCCATCATCATTCTGATGGTGGTTGTCTTGCCCGCGCCGTTGGGCCCGATGAGACCGAATATCTCTCCCTGGTTTACGGAGAATGAAAGGTCATTGACTGCCGCTTTGTCCGCGTAGTGCTTGGTGACATGACTGACTTCGACGGCTGGCATGGCTGATATTATAGCATAAAGCTAATTGCGCTGGCTATTGTCTGGCCGGGCCGCCTCCAGGGGTGCCGTCTCCGGTAAATACCGTCCCAGCAGGAACCTGGATAGTGTCATGCCGGGCACGCGGCGCACCTCGATTATCTGGCGCAGCAGGAGTATCACGACCGCCCCCCGCATCACCCCCGATATCGTGAAAAGCGTGCGCATCTTATAGCCGAGCAGGGCGGGTAGGTAGGGCGCTATGTACCCGCCGATTAATGCGCCGGAGCAGATTGCCAGGCTGGTGATGGTGTTGAAAACGGCGATGTGCTTGGTGCGGTTCTGGTCTTCCGAGGCATCGTAAACGAAGTTCACCGCGGCGAGGTTGAAGCCGGACCACGCGAAGCCGCTTATTATTTGCGCGAAAATCAGATAGAATATGTTATTGCTCGCCAGCCACAGCAGCGGGACGACCGGTAGCAGCCATGAGGTTACCTTGATTACCTTCATGTTCCCGGCGATATCGGCGCGGCGCCCCCAGAATGTGAGGAATACCAGGGTGGAGACGGACACGCTCGAGATTACCACGGTGTAGGTAACATAGTTGAAGTTAAGGTCGCGCAGCATGTACACGGAAAAGAAAGGGCTGGCGATATTCGTAGAAAACATTATCAGGGCGGTATAAAGCGTAAACCTGCCCAGGTTGGAGGAGCCCACGTGCCTTACCATATGCAGCAGGCTGGGGTCGTCATGTCCGTTTTCCGGCGACTCCGGCTCGTACATCTGCGATAAAAAGTAGAAGGAGAGCAGCCGGAAAGCGGCCGCCCCTCCGAAAAGTATGGCGAAGCCGATGAACGGTGTCCCCGTGAAGACCTGCAGTACTCCTCCGGCAATAAAAGAGAACGCTAGCGTTATTATGCCGGCGATTCTCCCCCGCGCGCTGAAGTACCTGCCTCTAAAACGTATGGGCACGAGGTCCGCCATCAGGCTGCCCCAGGCCGGATTGGATATGGAGCCGAGTACCGCGCTCACGGTGACAAACGCTATCAGCCACCAGACCTGTGAGCCCTGTACGATGAAAGGTATAAGCAGAATCGGGATATACATGACTGCGTGCAGGAACACCATGGGCAGTATAAAACGCTTGCGGGTGCCTGCCCTCTCGGAAAGGTCCGGCGCTGTCATCTGGGAAAACGCCACCATAAGGTTCGGAATACTGAATAGCAGCCCGACCTGTGCCGTGGTGGCTTTAAGGACGAGCGCCAGCGGCGTTACGTAGTTCTGTATCAGCCCCAGCATGGCGGCGTAGGAGGCCCCGTCCATGACGCTCAGTTTCAGGCTCTTTCTGACCGCGTACCTGCGGCGGGGGACATCCATGAATAGACTTCTTTGCGGAGATAGTGTTTTCATATTTTACCCAAATATAAAACCCGGGAGTTTTTAACTCCCGGGCCCGGTGCAGTTCCTGCTTTATATACTGTTTTTCATGTCCTGTACAAACCAGAGACATGCCGGGCCCGCTGTATTTTCCCCTTGGTCCTGGCAGCGTAGCTGATGAGACTAGTGCTCCGGTTTGTTATAAACATCGACCCTCAAAATTTCTCCGTGTTAAATCGAGTATATTATAACGCAGGTAAGGTGTCAATACATGTACGGGCTGGCGGAAGACGATGATGCTGATAAATAATCGACATTCACGAGCATATTGTTGTATGCTTTTATAAATATGCTCATTACGTTTTTCCCAGGGACTATTCGATGAACGGCCCGGCGATAAGCGTGGACGGGCTGGCGTTTTACTACGGCGGCCTCAAGGTCATCGACGATTTATCGATGGAGATTGAAGCGGGCACCAGCTACGGCCTGCTCGGTCCTAACGGTGCCGGTAAAACGACCCTCATCAGGCTGCTGGTCGGACTGCTCAAACCGGCTGCTGGCAGCATTAAGTGCCTGGGTCGGGCCCCCTCACCCGCCACCGCCAGGCAGCGGGGCTATATGCCCCAGCTCCCCGCCCTGTACTCCGAGCTTTCCGTCGCGCAGAATATCGATTTCTTTGCCCGCATCTACGGGCTCAAGGACGGAAAAGAAAGGTCGGAGAGGGTCGAAGAGGTGATAAAGCTCGTCGACCTCTGGGAAAAGCGAAATACCCAGATAATGAAGCTCAGCGGCGGCATGAAGCAGCGCGTCAGCCTCGGCTGCGCTATCGTCCACCGGCCGTCCCTGATTTTCCTCGACGAACCCACCGTCGGCCTCGACCCCGAGCTCAGGGTGCATTTCTGGGAGTACTTTGAAGGCCTGACGCAGGACGGGGCTACCCTCGTCATCTCCAGCCACACCTTTGACGACGCTGCCCACTGCCGGAGACTCGCTTTTATGCGTCTGGGAAGGATTGTCGGGGAGGGTACACCGGCGGAGCTGCGCGCCGCCACCGGGAATCCGGAGAGCTCGCTGGAAGACGCCTTCCTTCATTTTATACGACTCGATGGAGCGAAGAAAGATGTCGGGTAGTACGCTGACCGTCGCCCGGAGGGTGATACTCCAGGTGGTGCGGGACCGCCGTACTATCGCGCTCCTGGTGGTCGTGCCTCTGGTAATCGCTAGTATCGTCGGCGTCAGCATCCCCGATAAAAGTATGCTCGATTACATCGCGCCGGCTATCCTGGCGACCCTCATACTCTTTTTCGGCTTTATCATCACCGGCATCAGCGTCCTCAGGGAGCGCTCGCAGGGGACGATGGAGC
>CAYTZI010000177.1:0-2834 GCA_964442335.1 uncultured Dehalococcoidaceae bacterium
TCGGCCGGGTATTTGACAAGATGCAGGTCAAGATCTATACCGAGCTGGATAAAGTCAACGAGCTGGCGGAAAAAGCAAAAGCGACCTATGCGGAGAGGGACGCCCGGATTGAAGGTATGACCGACGAGTCCGTGGAAACCTACTACTCCTGCACGCTCTGCCAGTCCTTCGCTCCCAGCCATGTCTGCGTCATCAGCCCGGAGAGGACCGGCCTGTGCGGCTCCTATAACTGGATGGACTGCCAGGCGGCTTACGAGATTAACCCAACCGGCCCTAACCAGCCGGTGCCCAAGGGAGAGACTATTGATGCCAAGCTCGGGCAGTGGAAAGGCGTTAACGATTTTGTCCTGCAGGCTTCCCGCGGCAAGATAGACCACTATAACTTCTACAGCATCGTCAACGACCCCATGACCACCTGCGGCTGCTGCGAGTGTATTGCCGCTATCCTTCCCCTCTGTAACGGGGTGATGACGGTCAACCGGGAATATACCGGCGAGACCCCCTGCGGCATGAAATTCACCACCCTGGCCGGGACTATCGGCGGGGGCCTGAGCACCCCCGGCTTCGTGGGGCACGGCAAGTACAATACCACCCAGAGGAAGTTCCTCTCCGGCGATGGCGGTCTGTTAAGAATGGTCTGGATGCCCGTGAGCCTCAAGGAGGAAATCAAGGAGCGGTTTAATAAGAGGGCCGAGGAACTGGGTATACCCGACCTTCTCGACAGGATTGCCGACGAGACGGTCGGCGTCACCGAAGAGGCTGTTCTCCCCTTCCTCCAGGAGAAAGACCATCCCGCCCTGAAAATGGACCCGATACTGGGCTAGCGTATATATAGTTGTCATTGCGAGGAGCGAAGCGACGCGGCAATCTCCTCCTTAATAGTAGACACGCTGCGTAATGGATTGCTCTACTCAGAAATGTCGGGAGCTCGCAGTGATGGGAAAGGAGTATTTGAAAAATGGCGCTTACCGGAATAGAAATTTTTAAACTTCTGCCCAAAACAAACTGCGGCGAGTGCGGCGTGCCCACCTGCCTGGCTTTCGCCATGGCCCTGGCGGCCGGCAAAGCCGAGCTCTCCAAATGCCCGCACGTCTCCGAAGAAGCCAAAGCAAAGCTGTCCGAGGCGGCGGCGCCGCCCATTCTGCCCGTGACCATCGGCGCGGGGGAGAGCGCTCTGAAAATCGGCGGCGAGACGGTAATGTTCCGCCACGAAAAGCGCTTCGAGAACCAGCCCGGCATCGCCATCCTCATCAGCGATGGCATGGCTGACGCCGAGGTCGACGCCCGGCTGAAGAAAGCTAAAGAGATGACCTATGAGAGGGTCGGCCTTACCCTCAGCAGCAACCTGGTTGCGCTTAAGGCTGAAAGCGGCGACGCGGCCAGGTTCGCCGCTCTGGCCGGTAAAGCTAACGCCGGCGACGCCAATATCATTTTAATGAGCGATAATCCGGATGTCCTGGCCGCCGGACTCAAGGCCTGCGCCGGGAAAAAACCGCTGCTCTATGCCGCCACCAAAGACAACGCGGACGCCGTGGCGGCCCTGGCTAAGGAGAATGGCTGTGCCGTAGCGGCTAAGGCCGCCGGACCGGAAGAGCTGGCCACTCTCACCGAAAAGCTGGCCGCGGCCGGACTTAAAAACGTCGTTATCGATTCCGGGGCCCGGACACCGCGCCAGGCTCTGGAAGACCAGATAGTCATCCGCAGCGCCGCCCTTACTAAAAAGTTCCGTCCCTTCGGCTATCCCACCATCGTTTTCCCCTGCGAGATGACCGATAATCCCATGAAAGAAGCCATGCTCGCCGCCATGTTCGTCTCCAAGTACGCCGCCATCATCGTCCTCTCCGATTTTCAGGGGGAGAGCCTCTTCCCGCTTCTCGTGGCTCGCCTCAACATCTATACCGACCCCCAGCGGCCGCTCGCCAGCAAGCAGGGCATCTATGAAATCAATAACCCCACCGAGAACTCCCCTCTGATGGTCACTTCCAACTTCTCCCTCACCTATTTCATCGTCTCCGGAGAAATCGAGAACAGCAAGGTGCCCAGCTACCTGTATGTCAAGGACACGGAAGGCCTGTCCGTCATGACCTCCTGGGCGGCGGGCAAGTTCTCGTCGGACATCATCGGCCCGTCGGTCTTAAAGAGCGGCATCGTTGATAAAGTCAAGCACCGCAAGCTCATCATACCGGGCTATATCGCCGCGGAGAGCGGGGGACTGGAGGAAGAAATGCCCGGATGGGAAATCATCGTCGGTCCGAGGGACGCGGCTAACCTGCCGGCGTTCCTCAAGACCTGGAAGCCTTAAGGAGTGAGCGCGTATGATTCTTATCGGGGAAAACCTTAACGTTATCTCCCAGACCCTCGGCCCGGCCCTGAAAGAGAAGAACGCCCCGCCCATCCAGGCGATGGCTAAGGCCGAGACCGAGGCCGGTATCGACCTCATTGACCTTAATATCGGCCCCGCCCGCAAGGGCGGCGACGAGCTCATGGCGTGGGTGGTGAATACCGTCCAGGCGGTCACCGATAAAATGCTTTCGCTGGATACCACCAACCTGGACGCCATGGAAGCCGGACTCAAGGCCCGTCAGGGCAAAGCGCTTATGAACTCGGTGTCCCTCCAGACCAGCCGTATCGACCGCGGACTGGAGATGGCGCAGAAGTATAACGCCGACCTCATCGGGCTGCTGTGGAGCAACGATGGCATGCCCCGCGACGTCAACGAGAGGGCGATGCATACCGTCGATTTCGTTTATAAGGCCAATGCGGCTGGCATCCCCAACGAGAGGATATGGATTGACCCCATTGCCAGCCCGGTATCGGTGGAAATCAACCAGGTC
>CAYTZI010000178.1:0-2792 GCA_964442335.1 uncultured Dehalococcoidaceae bacterium
ACCCCCCACCTGGGTAAAATCGAGAGCACCAATCCCTGCGGCGAGCAGCCCCTCCTCCCCTACGAGTCCTGCAACCTGGCTTCGATAAACCTCGCCAAGATGACGAAGAAGAAGGGTGCGACGTATGAAATAGATTACCCCAGGCTGGCGCAGACCGTAAAGACAGCCGTGCGCTTCCTTGATAACGTTATCGACGTGAACAAGTTCCCGCTAAAGCAGATTGAGGAAATGACCAAAAAGACGCGCAAAATCGGCCTGGGCATCATGGGCTTCGCCGATATGCTCGTGATGCTCGGCGTGCCGTATAACTCCCGCGAAGCTATGGAAATCGCCGTAGAGCTGATGCGTTTCATCGGTGAAGAAGCCCTTAAAGCATCGGTGGAGCTGGCTAAAGAGCGCGGCGTTTTCCCGGCTTTCAAGGGCAGTATCTATGATGTCGAAGGCGGGCCCCGCGTACGCAACGCCACCCGCACCACCATTGCTCCCACGGGCACGCTGAGCATGATTGCCGGCTGCTCGAGCGGCATCGAGCCCCTTTTCGCCCTGAGCTATACCAAGACCGTCCTCGACGGCACGCCTTTCGTCGAGGTCAATCCCTATTTCGAGGAAGCCGCTAAAAAGGGCGGGTTCTACTCCGAGGAGCTGATGAAAAAGCTCGCCGAGGGCGCTCATCTGAGCGATATCGAGAGCGTGCCGGATAATGTTAAGAGAGTATTCGTTACCGCCCACGAGATTACCCCGGAATGGCATGTCAGGATGCAGGCTGCTTTCCAGCGTTCGACGGACAACGCGGTGTCCAAGACAATCAACTTCCCCAAAGACGCCACCCGGGACGACGTCACCCACGCTTACATGCTCGCCTACGAGGAAGGACTGAAGGGCATTACCATCTACCGCGACCGCTCCCGCGATACCCAGGTGCTCACCACGGGCAGGACGGAAAAGACCCCGGACGAGCCGGCCCGCCTGACCCCGCGCAAGAGGCCCTCCGAGACGAAAGGCACCATCACCAGGGTCAACACCGGCTGCGGGTCCATCTATATCACCGTCGCCTATGACGACCGCGGCATCTTCGAGGTCTTCGCCACGCTGGGGAAGTCCGGCGCCTGCGCCACCGCCCAGCTCGAGGCCATCTGCCGCCTTATTACCCTGGCGCTGAGGTCGGGGGTGGACGTGGCTTCGGTGGTAAAGCAGCTGCGCGGCATCCGCTGTCCGTCTATCTCCTGGGAGGGGGGCAAGTCCATACTTTCCTGCGCTGACGCCATCGCCAGCGTGCTGGAAAAGCACGTCGATACCGAAAGCAGGCCCGTGCTTGAGGACTACGGCCTGGCCAAGAACATGGCGGGCCAGTGCCCGGAGTGTTCCAACATGCTCGTCTTCTCCGAAGGCTGCTACCACTGCCCCGCCTGCGGCTATACGAAGTGCTAGGATGGAATTCTTTAGCGAGAACCCCTTCTCCTCGCCACGAAATGTTTATCAATCTTACCTAGCTGTTAATACACTGTAAAATATCCTCTTGACATTATGTAATTCTAAGGATATAATGCCCAGTACTGTTATGGATAGAGTGGCGAAAAATCCTTGCATCCAGATACTTGCTTTAGTTTGTATATTCACTACGGCTCTTATTCTGGTATTTCTTACTTTCGGAGGCTGTTCTAAAACAGTAGAGCCTCCAAATCGTTTCTCTGAACTCCTCGGGCTCTTACCAGCGTTCCTTAAAGACACAGAGAAACCCTTTTTCCTTGTTGATTATGCCTCATTCAGGCAGGATAACGACATCTCACTATCAAATCGGGAAGACTATATTGATACTATGATAGAAGACCCGGTAGGAAGAGAGTTATTAGCCGTCGGAGCTTTTATAACCGGTAATGGCAAATATTGTATCACATCAACAATTCAAGATAAATACGTAGGTTACAATCTTACCGATGTAGATGCCGAAATTCAAGTTTATGACCTCATTGTATATTTCCTAGCCGCAATCGGCAGATTTGACCCGCAAGCCACTGAAGATGCTCTCAGTAACCAGAGTGAATGGCCGTCCTGGGCGAAGGACAGCTATACTACCGAAAATTACGGCGGCATCACTTTACACAGCTGGGGCGATGCATTGAAAATAAATGATGAAAATAAGCTCTCTCCCCCTCATCTGGATGAGCTGGGCCGCGCCCTACCATTAGCTGTTTCCGATAAATATCTATTTAATTCCATTGGATTGAAAGAGCTGAAGTGGATGATTAACGCCAGCCAGGATAAGTCCGATAGTATGGCCGATGTACCGGAGTTCGCCGCTGTCACCAACGGAATGTACGACCTGGGTGCCTACGCGTTAATACTGGGGCGTGATACTCTGGCTAATGGTAAACCGGAATATGTAATGGTAGATAAAGGACCTAAACTAAAGAAATTCACGTTCTTCGGTACGGGTATCGGGAGGGACGAACAAGGCATATATACAGCTCTTGTTATAGTCCATGAGAGTTCAGAAGATGCAGAAGAGAATGTCTCACTCCTGAAACAACGTATTGAAAGCTGTTCTTCAGCGCATTATCAAAAAACTTGGAATGATATGATCACTGATACAGACATTCATGACGAAGGGAGGGTTCTACTGGCGAAACTGTATGTAGAGTCTCCCACGAACTTCTGGTTAGTTTGGCTACTTACTGAAGACACGTTATTGCTTCATGAATATGAATAACATAAACTCCAAGCCCCTCTCCCTTTTCCCTCCCCCTCTCCTTCTCCCTGCCTCCGAAGGAGAGGGGGACACAGGGGGTGAGGTT
>CAYTZI010000179.1:0-2781 GCA_964442335.1 uncultured Dehalococcoidaceae bacterium
CTGCATGGTATCGTAAATGGCCAGGCCGGAGCTGATAACCCCGCCGGGACTCTGGATATACATATTGATGTCCCGGTCAGGGTCTTCACGCTCAAGATAGAGAAGCTGGGCGATGAGCGTATTGGCGACAGGGTCAGTGATGGGTGTAAAGAGCATGATGATGCGCTCTTTCAGAAGCATGGAATAAAGGTCCCACATCCTTTCGCCCCTCGGACCGGTCTCCACCACACCCGGTATAACATCGCTGGGAAGGTGCAACGGCAGGCTGTTTAGAGGCATATCTTTCATTTTTCCTCCTCCTTGCTCTCTTCTTTAAGGGTCTCATTTTTTGCTATCTCAGTCAAGCGCTCGATGGTCTTGCGCGTTTTCAGCGATTGTTCCAGGGACTCCCGGGTGCGCGGCGTGTCCAGCACCTTGATAAACTGCTCCTGCTGGTCGGCGGGAACGTTCCGCGCCATGTTGTTGATGCCGTTCTGGATGTCCTCGGGCGTCACCTCGATTTTTTCCGCTTCGGCGACCTTGCTCAGAACCAGCGAGGCTGTGATATTTCTCTCGGCTATGGGGCGCATCTCTTCCTGGAGCTGTTCGGCGGTCTTGTTAACGCTTTTAAGGTACTGGTCCATGCCCTGGCCGGTCATCTGCAGCTGCCGCGCCTGCTCGTTGAGGATGCGGTTGACCTCCATTTCTATCAGGACGGGCGGGTACTCCACTCTGGACTGCTCGACGACGGCGTTGATGAGCTTTTCCTCGAATTCCATCCGTTTGTTCTCTTCGCCGCGCAGCTTGAGGCTTTTGACGACCTCTTCTTTTAAAGCGTCCAGCGTTTTAATCTCGGGAGAGACCTGGGCCGCGAAATCGTCGTTAAGCCCCGGTAGCTTCTCCTCCTTGATTTCGTGGAGCTTGACCTTAAATTTCACTTCCTTGCCGGCGGCCGTTTTGTGGGGGTAATCGGCGGGGACGGCAATGGTGAACTCCTTCTCCTCGCCCTTTTTCATGCCGACGATTTTCTCGGCGAAGCCCGGCGCCGGCGAGCCGAGGTCTTTATCGACCTGTATCTGCGCGGCGGCCTTCTTCACGTAAGGCTTTTCCTCCACCTCGCCGTCGATATCGATAACGGCCATGTCGTTATAGTCCAGCGGCCTGTCCACGGGCTCCCAGATGGCGTGCTGGTGCCGCAGCTCATCCAAGACGGCGCTGATGTTTTCCTCCTTGATGTCCACCGGCTCCGGCTGCATATGGATGCTGCGGTAATCGCCGAGCTCAACGGCGGGCATCAGGGGCACGATGGCTTTAAAGATAAGGGGGTCGGCCTGCTTTATCTCCAGCTCCGGCTGGGCGTAAGGCTCGATGGTCTGCTCCTTGAGCGCCTGCTGGTACGCCTGCGGCAGAAGGTGGTCGAGGGCCTCCTCCAGCAGGCGCGACTTTCCCAGGGTGCGTTCCACGATGGCGCGGGGGGCCTTGCCCTTGCGGAAGCCGGGGATATCGGTCTTTTTCACGACGTGCTCGTAGGCGTGCTGCATGCCCTCTTCCATCTCGGCGGGCTCCATTTCGACGGTCAGGAACGCCTGGCGGTTTTCTTCTTTCTCTTTGGTTACTTTCAAGCTACTCTTCCTCTCTAAGACTGATATGAAGCTCGGCGAGCTGCGCCTCCGTCACCCGCGACGGGGCGTTGAGCGTGAGGTCGACGGCGGCCTGGTTCTTGGGGAAAGCCGTCACCTCCCTGATGTTGTTTTCTCCCGCCATTACCATCGCGGTGCGGTCGATACCGGCGCCGAAACCGCCGTGGGGCGGCGCGCCGAAGTCGAAGGCTTCCAGCATATGCCCGAAAAGACTGTTAATCCTGTCATCATCGTACCCGAGTATTTTCAGGATTTTCCTCTGGAGCGCCGAGCGATGAATCCTGATGCTGCCGCTGGCAATCTCCCAGCCGTTACAGACGAGGTCATAGTTCTTGCCGTGCACCTTTTCCGGCGCGGTGTCCAGCAGGGGAATATCCTCGTCGCGGGGATGGGTGAAGGGGTTATTGACCGCTTCCCAGCCTCCGGTCTCGCTGTTGCGGGCGATGAGGGGAAAATCGACGATAAAGGCAAAAAACAGCGCAGACGGGTCGGCGAGCTTGAGGCGGGAAGCCATTTCGCGGCGGAGGATGTCCAGGGCGGGGTAAATCTTTTCCGCCTCCCCGGCCTCGATAAGCAGGAGGTCGCCTTTATTAGCTTTACATAAAGACGCCATCTCTTTGACCTGTTCAAGCGTCAGGTATTTAGCCGCCACGGACTTTACCATGTCGTGGGTCAGTTCCGCCAGGCTGCCGCCCGGCGAGCCGAGAGAGACGGTCAAAAGGCCTTTGGCGCCGGCGCTGACAGCGAGCTGGTTAAGCTCGTCGAGCTGTTTCTTGGTGTAGTCGCCGCAGGCGGGGACAGCAAAACCCCGCACCACGCCGCCCGCCGCGACCGCGGTCTTGAACACGGTAAAATCGGTTTTTCCGGCTATATCCGTTAAGTCGGCGATTTCCAGTCCGTAGCGGAGGTCCGGTTTGTCAGATGCGTACCGCAGCATGGTCTCGGCATAGGTCAGCCGCGGGAAGGGCGTTACTAAAGTAAGCTCGGGCGTGATTGCCTTCACCAGCGAGGTGTAAAGCTCTTCTATCAGGTAGAGGACGTCCTCGCGGGTCACGAAGCTCATCTCGACGTCGAGCTGGGTGTGCTCCGGCTGGCGGTCGGCACGGGTGTCCTCGTCACGGAAGCAGCGGGCCAGCTGGTAGTACTTCTCCAGCCCGGCGAC
>CAYTZI010000180.1:0-2743 GCA_964442335.1 uncultured Dehalococcoidaceae bacterium
TCGGTCAGCCAGGGGCGGATGCCATCACGGAACTGCTGAAGATGGCGACGCTGCTGAATGGTTATCTCGATGAGTTGTCCGCGCAGTACCCGAATATCACTTCAAACCCGGGCTATCAGACTGCCGAAGCAATACTGGGAAACGTCAGCGCGGCGCTGGTGTCCTCTTACTCGCAGAGCCTGGAAGAGCTAAAGGCGCAACTACCCGAGTACTTGCTACAGTTATCCCTTGCCTTCGATAAGATGGCCGACGATTTCCGCGGGAGCAACGCCATGCTGTTTTCAAAGTCGCTGGCGGAGGCTTCCAGCGGACCATCGGCGACAGATAAATTGCAGTCGGGATTTGTCTCACTTAATACCAATCTACAGCTCCTCGGCTCGCGGTTCGAACAGAACGGCAACCCCGTCTATTTCCCGGAATCGCTCATGTCGTCTTCAGCCGAGATGCAGGGGCTCCTGGGCACTTTCTTCAGCCAGGACCTGCGGGCGACCAGGATGTATATCGTGCTCAACGCCTATCCGCACTCGGACGCGGCGCTCACGGCGGTAGTCGAAGCCAGAGGGGTCATGAGGCAAAGCCTTATCGGCACGTCTCTTGACAGGTCCGAGGCGGTTATCGGAGGAACATCCGCGGAGCTCTCAGATGTGCGCCAGATACTCAACGAGGACTTCACGCGCGTTATGGCCGTGGTCATCGCCGCAATTTTCGTGGTCCTGGCGCTGCTGCTCAGGAGCCTGATAGCCCCGTTCTACCTCCTCATTACGGTGCTGCTCAGCTACGGCACCACGCTGGGACTCGTCAGCTGGATATTCCAGGGCATCATGGGGCAGGACGGCATCAGCTTTATGATACCGATTATCGTCTTCGTGCTGCTTATAGCGCTGGGGTCGGACTACAATATATTCCTGATGTCGCGCGTGAGGGAGGAGTCGGCGACGCAGCCGACCCGTTACGGGGCCAGGATGGCGGTTATCGCCACCGGCGGCGTCATCACCGCCTGCGGTATCATACTGGCAGGCACTTTCGGGGTGCTGGTCTTCGCGCCCATCAGGACGATGATGCAAATAGGGGCGGCGGTGTCTATCGGCGTGCTGATAGATACGTTCCTGGTGCGCGCTCTCCTGGTGCCGGGAATCGCCAGCCTGCTGGGGCGCTGGAACTGGTGGCCGGGTAAACACGGAAAGAATTAACCGTGGAGCATATCGCGCCGGCGAATCAGGATGGCAATAATCGCGATTGCCGCCAACATCAATGAGGCCCCGATGATTATGCCCAGGGTCTTCCAGCTTACGACGGCGGCTACATCTTCCTTAGCGACGGACAACTGCTCCGGGAACGAGACCGCCGTTAACACATCGCCGCTATAAAGCTCCAGGCGGAAGGAGTATATACCGGGTTTCCATCCCTGCGTGGGGGCATAGGTGAGGCTGCCGCTGCCGGTGTGCGACTGCCCGTCATCCGGCAGGAAAACGGGGACCTGCTCCAGGAGGCTACCTTCATACAGCACTCTCAGGGCGAGGGAGGTGCCGGAAGTCTGTTCCTCGGGGACGTCCAGGCGGTACTCAAGCATTACCGCGGCGAGCCTGCCGCGGTTATTATAAGCGGGAGTAACGGTGAAACCACTGATTTCCGGCCCGGCAGTCCCTATCAGCGTCGGTGGCGGAGTTACCAGAACAGAGAACACCGAATGCAGGTCGTCAACGGACACGTTGTAAACGCCAGATGCGCCGGCAACGGTATTGAAGACGACCACCCGGGATTGCCCGCCGACAAGGGTGACGTCCATCGCTTCTATCTCTGCGCCGTTTATCAGCAGGGCCGTATGATGGGTCCCGGTAAGGTCGCCGGTATTGGAGACGCGTATGGAGATAGAAACGTTATCGCCGGGATATATCTCTTCCGGTGTAATGAAGAGGTCGGTAACGGTGAAATCTGCGGGAAGCAGGTTCTCTTCGACCGTGAAAGTATCCGTTAGAGCTCCCGCGGCGACCTCGTGTTCTCCGAGGCCGGAAGCGGTAACCTCAAAATGTACCGTCTCGCTGGCGCCGCCATCAAGTGTCACTGCCTCCGTACCCACAATAACGTCGTCGAGCTTGAGGTTCAATTCATAGCTGCCGGAAAGGTCGCCGGTATTTGTCACGAGGACGCTGATATCGATAACCTCACCGGGAGCCGTAGTTTTCGAGCTAATGTGCAGGTCGGAGAGCTCAAAATGGGCGGGGGCTGTGTGAGCCATAAGGGCGTAGACCGAGAGGTGTTCGATTGGCACGGAAACGGTATTAGCCGCGGGATCGATATCCCCCCCGAAGTCGGTCCATGCGCCGGCCGCCGGGTCCCACAGGGCCAAATACAGATTATTTTCATGGACGTTGCCGGTCAACTGCGCATCGGCGTATTTAAAGAGGAGGGTCGCCCCCGGGGTGAAAATCGCGCCGATGGGCTGTATGTCATAGGCCGGGCTGACGATAGCGGAATTGCCGTTTACGGCGTGGCTTTCAACGGACTTCTTAATGCGAACGGAGGTTATCTTCTGCCCCTGGCTGTTTTTCACGGTACTGCCTTTATGCAGGATAAGCTTTACCTTTTCCTCATCGTCGGTCGCGGTTACCTCGGCGACCATCACGCCGTCTTCCGTCATGAATTCCGCGAGGGATGTAGCGCCGCTGCTTCCGCCTCCACCTCCACCGCCACCGCCACCTCCTCCACCGCCTTCCTGCTCTGTTTGATTAATGGTGACCTGGCC
>CAYTZI010000181.1:0-2705 GCA_964442335.1 uncultured Dehalococcoidaceae bacterium
GCTGGAGAGGGGAGTTTAAGGGAGAGGGGGCTTCACCCCCTCTCGGACTCCCGGATGCTAAATAGCCTGAGGAGTATGCCGGCTCCAGCTCATCAGGCACTCGGGGTCGGGGCTATTGAGGTCGCCGCTGAGGAAGTAGGCCACGGCGGGGCAGCCGCCACGGCAATTCTCAAAGCGGGGGCATTTCTTGCAGGACTCCGGCTCGAGGCGGCGGAAATACCGGAAAGCCGGAGCGTTGTCCCAGATTTCCTTGAAGGTCTTTTCCCTCAGATTGCCGCCGCAGAACTCCGGCGACTGCATGAAGGCGCAGGGAAAAACGTCGCCGACGGGGTCGATGCAGCAGGTCATCTTGCAGGCGCCGCACATGTCGAGGCCGAGATGGCGGCGGCCGTCCTGCGATATCGAAAAGAAAGAGTCGCCCGTAAGTATCGAGGGCTCGCCGGAGAGCCATCCGGAAAGCTCCCGCAACTGCTCCGGGCCCAGCTTCAGCGCCTCCCAGCTTTCGCGGGCGCGACCGGAGGGGCGGAAACGCGAGACGCGCAGCCTGGCGCCGTAAGAGGCCGCTAGGGCTTTCAGACGGTCGAGCTGAGCGTAGTTGTAAGAAGTTACCACGGTGTTGATGGAGAGGGAGATGTTTTTACCTGCCAGCCGCTCGATGCCCCTGATTATTCTCTCGTACGTGCCCCTGCCCCGGATGCGGTCGTTGACCTCCGCAGTGGCGCCGTCGAGGCTGACCTGGACATTGACGAGGGGGCTGCCGGCGAATACCTCCACGGCTTCGTCGGTGAGGACGGTGCCGTTGGTGCTGACGCAGGTAACGATACCCTTCGTGTGGATATAGCGGAGCAGGGGCAGGAAATATTCTTTAAGCAGCGGCTCGCCGCCCCCGAAGTTAATCTCGAAGACTTTCAGGTCGGCAAGCTGGTCGACAATTCCCCGGCACTCGTCTAATGAAAGCTCGCCGGGGGACGCGACGCTGCTGGAAGAGAGGCAGTGCGCGCATTTCAGGTTGCACTGATGCGTGATTTCCCAGGTGATATTGACTGGGGCGGAGAGGGGCCAGTCAGCGTACTTCATTTGAGATAACCCTGCTATCGGCGAGGCGGGAAGCGAGGGGGGGCAGAGAGCGTTCGATGATTTCAACGGGGACGCCGGTGCGGCGGGCGATATCGCCGGTGATGCTTTCCAGGCCCCAGGAGCCGTTGAAATAGGCGGGCCGGAGCCAGTCGCCGCTTCTCACGAAGGACAGCTTGTGGTCGGCCTGCCGGTAGAAAAGCAGGCCCCAGCTTTCCCGGCGCACCTGAACGCCGTCGGCCAGGCGGAAAGGCATGACCTAGTAGACCCCGCAGACGCCGTCGATGCTCAGCTCTTCGACCGTTATCTCTTCGATTACCTGAGGCTCCTCGACGGTCTCGACTTCATTATCCGGAGACGCAGCTATTTTTTCATCCATCATGGATACACCTCTGGTAATATTATGATACGCCCCGGCCTATTCCTCAAGTCCCAGCCGGACGCGCAGCTGGTGGACGTACTCCAGTCCATCCTCTTTGTACGGGTCCGGGACCCAGGGCATGACCGCCAGCGTATCGAGCAGGGGCTGTATTTTGTCGAAAGGCACCGAGAAGAAAATCTGGCCTTCCTTGAAGATATGGCGCCGCCTCATCCCGAAGCCCAGGCCCGTGGTGGTATAGTTGATTTCCCCGCTGACATAGGGATACACAAGAAGCCAGTCGCACCCCAGCGCCGCCGTGTACTTGCTCAGCCACATATCGCCGGTCCGGTAGCTGGACGCCCGCAGCAGTATTTCCGCCTGGGTGGTATTGGCGGTAATCAGCAGCACATCGGGGTCAAAGGTCATTTTGTCCAGCGGGGCGAAAGAAACGTAGTTGACCGTGCCTTTATCGATTTTGTAGATGTGCTGGTAGAGCCGGCTGGCGGAGCGCGGCGACTCGTATACCTGAAGGCCGGTCCCGTATTCCCCGTTGACGTAGGGCTTTTCAACGTCCTTCATCCCCATCACGTACAGGCCGGCGTCGCAGGTATGGTCTTCCAGCTCGGGGTAGAAAACGTTGCCGTCCTGCGCCCACTTTATCATCTGGCACAGGGTCATTTTTTTTGTTATCCGGGGAAGGTCCGGGCGCTTTATGGTGAGTTTTACGCCTACCGGCGTCGTTTCAAAGCCGAACTTGTCCAGTATCGAAAAATCAATCTTTTTTTTCTGTTCGTTCATCCTTATGCCTCATTTCCACAGATTTTACAGAACGCTCCTCATGAGGTCCATGACCTCATCGTAATTGAACTCCCGGGGATTGCCCTGCGAGCAGAAGTCGTTGGCGTAGACCCTGACGATTTTGTCTAGGTCTTTCTCCTGCACCCCGAACTGCTCGGTGAGGTGCCCGGGCTTTATGTCCAGGTCTTCAAGGAGCTCCTCGATCTCGTCGAACCAGCACTCGGAGGCTTCCCAGTCCGTCATGCCGGTGGTATCGACGCCCATGGCGCGGACGAGTGCGGCCAGCTTGCCGTTGATAGCGGGCTGGTTGTATCTTTCGCCGGCCAGCATCAGGACGCCGTTTATGCGCCCGTGGTGGACATCCGTAAGGGCGCTGACCTGGTGGCCCAGGCCGTGGACGATGCCCGCCCCCGCCCCGAAGCCGATGGAGATGCCGCCCATCGTGGACGCCCAGCACATGCGCTCGCAGGCG
>CAYTZI010000182.1:0-2658 GCA_964442335.1 uncultured Dehalococcoidaceae bacterium
TACCAGGCCACTTTGTCCGCTCATCCTGAGCCTGTCGAAGGGTTCCCACCCTATCTGCCCTCGTATCATCCCTGTCTTGCCTTTCTACTTAACCCATCTTCACCCCACATTTTCACGACAAAATTCCCTTGCTTCTCCGCACTTTTTATCGCATCATATATCCGGCGGAGGAAAACCGGATTTGAATTTTAAAAACAATTCAAAACCAAAAAAACAAATCACGAACAAATGAAGCTGGACAAATTAAAAAAACAAAAAAACAATTCCCACGAACAAATTGTAGCTGGACCTTAACAAAAAAATATGAAAAACAAAAACAAATAAAATCGGGGCTGGGCCGGGGTCATTTTGACTTAATGCGGCAGGATTGTCACCTTGTTCAGCCAGGCGAAGCCCATCGGGTTTAGCTCGTAGCCCTGCACGTAAGGCTTCACCAGAATATAGTTCTCCCCGAACCATAACGGCAGCATCGCCGCGTCATCCACGAGCATCTGCTCCGCCTGCCGGTACAACTCGAGTGACTTCGCGGCGTCCGTTTCAACGCCAGCTTTGTCCAGCACCGCGTCTATCGCCGGATTGGAGTACTCCGCGAAGTTGTTCTCCGCCCCCGTGTGGAAAAGCACGTCCAGGAAGTCCTGCGGGTGCGGGTAGTCCGCTATCCACCCCATGTCGAACATCTCGTCCGTCTCCTCTTTAATGTGGTAGAGAAAGTAGTCCGGCTCGAGCTGCCGTACCGTTACCTCCACCCCCAGGTTATCGCGCCACTGCGTGACGGCCGCCTCAATCGCCGGGGATATATATCCTCCGTAGCCGGCGGTGGTGAACGTGATGGGCGGTAAGTTAGAAACGTCTCCGTACTTCGACTGCTTGATGAGCTCCCTGGCTTCCGCCACGTTATACCCCAGCCCGACCAGTCCCTCGTTATAGCCCGGCATGCCCGGCGGCAGGACGCCTTCAGCCTTCTGGACCAGGTCGCGGTAAGTCAGGTCGATTATCCGGTCCTTGTCCAGCGCCAGCGTGAAAGCCTTCCTGATATTGATATCATCGAAAGGCGGCTTGTTGGTGTTAAAGCCTATCCAGCTGAAGCTCAACTCGGGCGTAACGTGCAGCTCGCTGAAGAAAGGCCCGGCCTCGTCGGTCACCTTGTCGATATACAACACGTTGACGCTGGCCACGTCTATCTGGCCGGTCTCGTACATGTTCATCGGCACGCCGCCCCATAGCTGGTACTCGACCGCCTCCACCCCGGCCATCTGCCCGTAATACCTCTCGTTCCTCTCCAGTACGAGCAGCTCCATGGCCTGCCATTCTTTCAGCTTGAACGGGCCAGTGCCGTTAGGCTGTTGCCACCAGTTCGGGCCTTCGGCTACGTTCTCCCTGTCCACGACGTACGCCGTGGGATAGGTGAGCTTGGAAAGGAAATACGACTTCGCGGCGTCGATGGTCACCTCGAGCGTGCGTTCGTCAATGACCCTTACGCCGCTGATTTCCTCCGCCCTGCCTTCCAGTACGTCAATCGCCCCGACGATGTCCCCCAGATATGTCCGGGCCGTCCCCGAGCCGGTAGCCGGGTCGCAGGCGCGCTCCCACGAGTACTTGAAGTCCTCGGCGGTCACTTTACGCCCGTCCTGGAACACGACGCCGTCGCGGAGATGGAAAGTATAGGTGCGGTAATCGTTGCTTACGTCCCATCCTTCGGCGATGTCCCCCACCACCTCCAAATTATCATCGAGGCGCACCAGGCCGCTGTATATCTGCGAGATATACTGGTGTGAGGTCGCCTCGCCCGATACCGCCGGGTCGAGCGTTATAGGGTCAATTCCGTACAGATTCAGGACGCCGGTGCCCATGACCGGGGGTGTCGTGTGGGCTGTTGGCGTTGCCGTTCCGGTGGGCCCGGGAGGCGTGCAGGTCGCCAACGCCAGAGCAGATAAAATTACCGCGAAAAGGATTAATGCCTGTTTCTTCATATACCGACCTTACTGGTTTCTCTTTACCAATATAGCACAAAATATTTTCGCACGCACAATGCACATTTTGTGTTAATCTTGTGATTTCTCCGATTGTGCTAATAATTGACATTTGTCACATTATATGCTAAATTAATGTCTGACGACCTGCAAAAAGGTAAGATATGCTACCCAGCGAAATGATTATCCTGATGGCAATAGTCGTCAACAACAAGATCGGACAGAACGTCCTGACGAGACCCCTTGATATCACCCGTGAGTACGTCGGCTATCTTTTTAACTCGCTGGTAAACCGCGGCTACTTGAAACAGCGTGGTTTCAGCGGTGGCTATCAGCTTACGACAACGGGCCGCGAAGAAATATTTAGCTTTATCAGAAAAAACCGTACCAGAGCCCGGGACGCAATCAGGAGGCTGCGCCGGCTCGGCATCGAGATAAGCCAGGAGCAGGAAAACAGGATATATAAAATGGAAAGAGAGGCAGTAAAAACGGTATAAATCCGGAAGCGGCCAGTAACAGCCACACAGAGGGGCTGTGTGACCTCCTTTATCATAGTGAGCCATGCATTCGGCTCGGGGGATGCATGGCTCACCGTTTTTCCACCATATTTGAAAAACAGACACCCTCAACGTATAATTGTGGCAGACTAAAATGATAAGGAGAAGCTGATGATTCCTGAGAAATATGC
>CAYTZI010000183.1:0-1485 GCA_964442335.1 uncultured Dehalococcoidaceae bacterium
GTAGACAGTCCTGTTGTATTTGAGGCTGATGTCTGTTAAAATATTATGTTATCCACATGGATTGAAAGGACTCATTTGCGTGGCTAAAACAATCGCGGAGATAAACGAAAAGATAAAAGCCGGTCAGGCGGTGGTCTTTACCGCCGAAGAAATAATCGACGTGGTGAAGAAAAAAGGCGTCAGCAGGGCCGCCCGCGAGGTGGACGTGGTCACCACGGGAACGTTCGGCATCATGTGCTCGTCGGGGGCGTATTTCAATATCGGCCATAGCAAGCCAAGGCTGAAGCTGGGGGGCGGCAGGGCTTACCTTAATGACGTACCGGCGTATACCGGCCTGGCGGCGGTCGACCTTTTCCTTGGGGCTAATGCTTTGCCCGACGACGACCCCCGGAACCGGGTATATCCTGGAGAGTTCAACTACGGGGGCGGTCACGTCATCGAGGAGCTGGTGGCGGGTAAAGACGTCCGGCTGGTGGCGTCGGCCTACGGCACGGACTGCTATCCTCGCAAGCGGCTGGAGACCCTGATTAACATCAAAGACCTCAACCAGGCGGTGCTGTTCAACATCCGCAACGCCTACCAGAACTATAACGTGGCGGTAAACCTTTCGGACAGGACGATATATACCTACATGGGCGTGCTCAAGCCCAAGATGGGCAACGCCAACTACAGCTCGGCAGGGCAGCTCTCGCCGCTTTTCAACGACCCGTACTACAAGACCATCGGTATCGGCACGAAGATATTTCTAGGGGGCGGGGTGGGATTCGTCGCCTGGCAGGGCACGCAGTTCAACCCAGACGTGCCGCGGACGGACAAAGGCATCCCTAAGGAGGGCGCCGGCACGCTGGCGGTCATCGGCGACCTCAAGCAGATGGGCCCGAAATGGCTGGTGGGGACAAGCGTGCTCGGCTACGGGTGCAGCCTGACGGTAGGGGTCGGCGTGCCGATTCCCATTCTTAATGAAGAGATGCTCCGGTATACCGCCGTTACCGACGCCGACATCTTCGCGCCTGTTATCGACTATTCGGACGCGTTCCCCAATCTGAAACCGGACATCCTTGCCGAGGTTAGCTATGCCGAGCTTAAAAGCGGTAAAATAAAGATAAAGGGCAGGGACGTCCCCACGGCGTCGCGGTCGAGCTACCCCAAGGCGGTGGAAATCGCCACGATACTCAAGGACTGGATAAAGTCCGGCAAGTTTCTTCTGACCGAGGCGGTCGAGCCGCTACCCGGCGCGGCGTCCGGCGTTTCCCAGAAGCCGCTGAAAGAGCGTCCCATCGAATACTAAGAGGTGCGGAATGGCTGTATCGAAAAGAATCGTGCTGCGTTTCCCCAGGCGCATGGTAGACCGGCCGATAATATACCGACTCGTTAAAGACTACGACCTTGAGTTTAATATCCTGAAGGCTTCTATAACGCCGGAACAGGAAGGGCTGATGGTGCTCGAGCTCAAAGGGAACCAGGCGGAATACGACAGGGGCGGGG
>CAYTZI010000183.1:1495-2649 GCA_964442335.1 uncultured Dehalococcoidaceae bacterium
ATGTGACGCGCAACGAAGAGAGGTGCACGCACTGCGGCGCCTGCGTCACCGTCTGCCCCACCGGGGCCTTCCGAGTCGACCCGAAGACACGCATGGTGTTATTCGATAACGAGAAGTGCATTGCCTGCGGGCTTTGCATCCCCGCCTGCCCGCCCCGGGCGATGGAAGTGCACTTCTGAGATATACGTTAGAAGCATGGCTTTTCAGAGGGGGCGAAGCCCCCTCTTTTTCTCTCACCCCTTCCCTTGCCAAGGGAAGGGGGCAGGGGGATAGGTTCAGACACTTATGAAAAAAGAATCTTACCAGCCGCGCAACTACCGCCACTGGGTCGAAGGTAAGGACCTGGTGGCTTTTAGTGTGGCGGAAAAACAGACTGATTTGTATATCCGCGCCGCGTCAAACCTGGCGAAGAAAGCCCGCCGCGCGATGCTCAAATACCGCGGGCAGCTGGAGAGCTATATCGAGCGAAATCCGTCTTTTCAGAGCTCTCTCGAGCCCGTGACCGTGCCGGGGAACGCGCCCGCATTAGTGAAAACGATGGCGGAGGCGGGGCAAAAATGCGGAGTGGGCCCGATGGCGTCGGTAGCGGGCGCGATGGCGGAAAAGGTGGGGCGGGAGCTGCTGGAATTCACGCCGGAGATAATCGTGGAGAACGGCGGGGACATCTTTCTGAAGGCGCTCAAGAAGAGGGTGGTGGGGATATACGCGGGGCAGTCGCCGCTGACGGGCAGAATAGGACTGGAAATACGTCCCGAGGACACGCCCCTGGGCGTATGCGCGTCGTCGGGGACGGTGGGGCACTCTTTAAGTTTAGGCAGGGCCGACGCGGTGGTTGTAGTGGCGGAATCGGCGGCGCTGGCGGACGCCGCGGCGACCGCTATCGGTAATAAAGTCGGGAAGCCGGGAGACATTAACAAAGCCCTTGAGTTTGCCCGGGGCATCGACGGACTCAGGGGCGTGGTTATACTCATCGGGGGCGACATCGGGGTGTGGGGAGAGGTAAAGCTCTGCGAGACAGCGCTGTAGCCGCGATTATCTATTGATTTTCAGTTCCAGCTTATCGACGGCGCCTTCCACGCCCTTCAGCGGGGATACCATGCCGGAAACGGTGCTTTTTATTATTTCCGAGGCGAAATAGTTAAGGGGCACGTTGG
>CAYTZI010000184.1:0-2635 GCA_964442335.1 uncultured Dehalococcoidaceae bacterium
ATATCGACCCCAAGAAGGTGGTCCAGCTCATCAAGCCCGATGAGAAGATAACCTACGGCGAGATGATAGACCGGGCCCTGAAGTTCTACTTCGGCGACGAACACGGCCTGGACTACATCGTTAATAAGGGCCCCGTCAAATGGCACAAGAAGCCGAAAGAGGCTTACTGGCGCTGGTACGTGGACGTGAGAATACCGCTCTACATGGAGCATGTCGCCGAGCTTAAAGAGGATGTCATGAAGAACGCCGCCACGGCCGGGATAGAGCTCGATTGGGAGCAGTTTACGCCGCTGACCAGCTACTTCAAGCCGCAGGTCGGCAAGGAGCTTTCCGGGGAGTATGACCTCTATAGCTTCTCCTACCGCGATATCCTCCATAACGGCACCTATACCATGGAGATGCCCTGGCTGGACGAGGTCAGCCGCCTCAACCCCTACACCTACAACATCACCATGAACACGGAAACCGCCAAAAAGAAAGGCTTGAAAGACGGCGACCTTATCTGTCTTGAATCGCCCTACGGGCGCAAGACCACCGGCACCCTCAAGACGATGCAGGGCCAGCATCCCCAGACGGTGGCGATATCCGCCTGCTCCGGCGCCTGGGCCAAAGGAGCGCCTATAGCCTACGGCAAAGGCACCAACTTCAATATCCTGCTGGAGTCGGACTTCAAGCATGCCTGCCCCGTGTGCTGGAGCCAGGAAACGGCCGCCACGGTCAAGGTCTACAAAATCGACCACAGAGTCGAATACGACGGAGCCGGAGGTGACAAGCTATGAGATGGGGAATGGCGATAGAACAGAAGAGGTGCGTCGGCTGCAACGAGTGCGTCCTCGCCTGCAAGGCGGAGCACTTTCTGCCGCCGGACATTTTCTGGAACAGGGTCCTCATCGGCGAGAGCGGCAAGTACCCCAATGTCACCAAGCTAATCTATAACGTCCGCTGTAACCAGTGCGCCGACCCCGCCTGCGTGAAGGTCTGCCCCACCGGGGCCACCCAGCAGCGTGAAGATGGCATCGTCTGGATTGATGATACCAAATGCGTGGGCTGCCGCTACTGCATGGTTGCCTGTCCCTACCAGATGCGTTCGATGTACGAAGACGGCAACGCGCAGTACTTCCCCGGCCAGGAGCTGACCGAGCACGAAAAAATAGGGAAGACTCTTTATCCGCATACGCCGGGCGTCGTGCAGAAATGCGTCTTCTGCAAGGAGAGGATTGACTCCGGTATGGCGGCGGGGCTGACCCCCGGCGTCGACCGGGAAGCGACCCCCGCCTGCGTTATCAGCTGCCCGACCAAGGCGATACACTTCGGCGACCTCGATGACCCCAACAGCGATATCAACCGGGTGATAAAGGAAAAACACGGCCACCCCTTCCACCCGGAGTTTGACACCGATCCGTCGATTTACTATATCGACTAACGGAGGTAGAGAGAAATGATGATTCAGAGAAAACCGTACGAGTTCATGGTCAAGTACCAGCAGCAGAAGGACTGGGTGGAAGGGCGGGGCAACTTCATCGCTTTCGCCTTCTTCCTGGGAGGTATCGCCGGGGGTCTGTTCCTGGTTTCCGCTTACTTCGACAACTTGCTGGGAATATTCATCGCGTTCTTGCTTACCGGCCTGATGGGCGCATCTTACATGTTGCACCTTACTCATCCCATGCGGTTCTGGCGGATGGTGCTGAAACCCGGCACGTCCTGGATCTCCCGCGGGTTCACCTTTATCATGCTGTTCGGTTTCTTTACCGTAATAACGATGATACTGATGCAATGGGCGCCGGATGCTACCGCCGCCATCACCACGTTTAAGGTATTGGCCGGTATATTCGCCTTCGCTCAGTCGATATACACCGGCTTCGCCGTGAGCTATGTCAGCGCCATCAAGGTCTGGAACTCCGCCATCGTCCCCGTCCTCTTCGTCACCTGCGGCATCACCGGCGGCCTGGCTATCCTCCTGGCCATCATGATGGCTCAGGATAGCTCGCAGATATTGATGCTGGAGAACATTATCCGCGTCGTCCTTATTGCCCTGGCTGTCATCATCGGCGTCTACCTCTGGAACACCACCTACAGCAGCACGGCCGCCAGGGACGCCGTGAAGAGGCTCATCGGCGGCAGCCTGGCGCCGCTCTTCTGGGTCGGCGTCTTCCTGTTCGGCATCGTCATCCCGGTAGTCATCTCTCTCTCCACGCTCGGGATGGATGAGCCCGCTGCCGGACTCCTTATTACCGCCGTCGTCAGCGAGATAATCGGCGGCCTGGCTTTACGCTTCGCCATACTGAAGGCGGGGGTATACACACCATTGCTTCCGGCGGATTGAGCCGATAACGAACGAAACACCGGGGAGGGGGGCACGAAAGCCCCCCTTTCTTTTTCCCCTTTTTACGACATCGATGCAATTTACATCTGGTTGTCTGTGCCAGCCTCACCCCTTTATCCCCTCTCCAGCCAGATACATTGAGAGGTTATCTTGGCTATTTCTGGCTGGAGAGGGGAGTAAAAGGTGAGAGGGGGCTTCGCCCCCTCTCATATTCTCTCCCCCTTTCGAACAGATATCCTTACGGGCTTCGCTAACGTACCAGTTCGAGAGGGGGATAAAGGGGGTGAGAGTGAAAACAAACCATATGCAAAA
>CAYTZI010000185.1:0-2630 GCA_964442335.1 uncultured Dehalococcoidaceae bacterium
CGGCCTGTTTGGATTAAGGGGGAGGGGGTACCGGTTCTTGGGCAGGTATTTGTCCACTTCCGCCTGCTCGGGGAAGATAATCGGCTCGACCACGTGGGTCAGGGTAAAGCCGTCCAGGTGGTACATCACCGGCAGGAGCACGTGGCGGTCCTCGGCGATGCGGAAGGCGACGATGGTGTTATCCACCGCCTGCTGGCCGTTCTCTACTATTATCTGTATCCAGCCGGTGTCCCTGACGGACATGAGGTCGGAGTGGTCCGGCCAGATGCTGAGGGGGGCGGACAGGGAGCGGTTGGCCACCGCCATGACGATAGGCAGACGCATGGCCGGGGCGACATAGACCACCTCGTTCATCAGGGCCAGTCCCTGGGAGGCCGTGGCGGTGAAGGTACGCGCGCCGGCCGCCGCCGAGCCCAGGCAGGCGCTCATGGCGGAGTGCTCCGATTCGACCGGTATGTACTCGGCGTCGAGCTCGCCCTGCGCGACGAGCTCGGCCAGGTGCTCGACGATATGGGTCTGCGGGGTTATGGGGTAGGCCGCAACGACATCGGGATTGGCCAGCTTAACAGCGTCGGCCAGGCCGATGGAAACCTCAATGCCAACTCGGGTTGCCATTACTCCACCTCCTCGACCATCGTGATAACGCGGGTCGGGCATTCACGTGCGCAGATGCCGCAGCCCTTGCAGTAGTAAAGGTCAGCCTCGAAATGCCCGTCCTTGTTAGGCCCGATGCACCCATCCGGGCAGTACAGGGCGCAGAGCCCGCACTTGATGCACTTCTTGAAATCATAGGTCGGCCGCTGCGAGCGCCAGGTGCCGCTCTCGTACGAACGGGCACTACCCGGCGCTTCTATTATCGAGCCGATTTCCAGGTCTTTCCAGGTCAGTTCATTATCGGATTTCGCCATTTACTGCTCCTCAATCGCTACCTGTTCGTAGGCGGTTTCCATAGCCTTGATATTGCGCTCTCCCAGCCTGCCGAAACGCTTCTCCAGCGGGGCGTAGGCCGATTTCTTGTCGATAATGCCGGTCACCCTGATGACGGCACCGAGCATGGCGGTATTAACGATGGGGACTCCCAGTACCTCGCGGGCGATTTTCATGGCGTCGACTACGGCTACCGGGTACTTAATGCCGAACTCGGACTTAATTTCCCTGGCGGTCTTTCTCGTATTTATAATGACCTTGCCGCCCCTTTTCAGTCCGGAAGTCACGTTGACCTTTCCCAGCAGGCCCGGGTCCAGCACGACGACGATATCCGGCTCGTTGACGTCCGCCCTGATTCTCACCGGCTCGCGGCTGTCGACGCGGTTGAAGGCCTGCACCGGCGCTCCCCGCCTCTCCGGCCCGAAGCTCGGGAAAGCTTGGGCGAACTTGCCTTCGCTGATGGCTGACTGTGCCAGTAGCTCCGCGGTGGTTACCGCCCCCTGGCCGCCCCGCCCGTGCCACCTGATTTCTATAAGGCTTTTCTCTTTAGTCATGCTTTCTCCGTATTGAAGCAGAATTGAAAACGCCCCTGGAGCGACTCGAACGCTCGCGACCAGCTCCGGAGGCTGGTGCTCTATCCACCTGAGCTACAGGGGCTAACCATATTAAGATAATACAATAAAGTGTTAACTTTTGGCAACCGGCTTATCTTTATTTGCTAGTACGCTTTTCACAGATCAAATACACTCACCCCCTTATATCCCCCTCTCAAACAACTACAATATGTGCAGTCACAAAATCCATCGTTTGAGAGGGGGAAAGTATTTTAGAGGGGGCGAATGGGGAAAGAAAATCCCTCTCTTATCTCCCTTTACGAAAGGGAGACGCCAATGCCCGGAAATACAGGGTGTTTGAAAGGGGGCTCCACCCCCTCTCCCCTGAACTCCCCTCTCCAACCATGAATGCCTGCGGATTGTTGCTTATGTATCTGGCTGGAGAGGGGATAAAGGGGTGAGGCTGGCACCGACGACTTAAAGAAAATAGAACCTTGGAATATTGTGTTTGACTTTTCCACGTTTGCCAATTAAATTAGTGAATAGGAAATCAGCTATGAGAACAAAAAAACCTTCAACTTTATGTAATGTAAAGGCGGTTATCCTGGTGGGAGGTCCGGGCACGAGGCTTCAGCCCCTGACTTTCAGCGTGCCCAAGCCCATCGTGCCGGTACTGAACCATCCCTTTTTAGAACACACATTTGCGCACCTGAAGGAATCCGGTATTCTTGACATTATCCTGGCGATGAGCTATTTACCGGACAAAATAAGCGAGTATTTCGGGGACGGCGAGCGCTGGGGAATACGGCTGACCTATTGCGTGGAAAAAGAACCGCTGGGGACCGCCGGCGCGGTAAAGAACGCCGAAAAATATCTGGACAGGCCTTTTATCGTTTTAAACGGCGATGATGTCTTTCTGGAAATGAATCTTCATAAAGTTGCAGCTTTCCACCGTGAAAAGAAGGCTAAAGCGACCATATTTCTAACACACGTGGAAAATCCCAGCGCGTTCGGAGTGGTGGAAACCGATAGCGATAAGCGAGTGCAACGCTTTATCGAAAAACCTCCCCCAGGCACAGAGACAACAAACTGGATAAATGCTGGGGGTTATCTTTTAGGGCCTGAGATTTTAGAGTATATACCTGCAGG
>CAYTZI010000186.1:0-2472 GCA_964442335.1 uncultured Dehalococcoidaceae bacterium
GAGCGTCAGTATCACACACTGAAGGTCACAGGTTCGAGTCCTGTACCGCCCACTTGAGAATACCTGACTCCCCATTTTTACACTTAAACCCCGGTGCTTTCTGCTGTTTTATCCCTCTTTGATTCTTATCACACCCTACGGCGCAATAAAGGTACTAGCCGACGTGTGACGAATTAGCTATTGATAGGCCGACGTTTATGCTGTAAAAATGTAATGTCGAGCCTGATATGTAAAAATCGGACAAAAGTAAGGCCCCGACCTTCAGCCGCCAAACTGTCCGGTCGGAGCCGCAACGAACAGGGGACTTCGCCCATGCTCGCGCTTAATATTAATACAGCAAAGAATCGGTTTGTCAAGTACGTATCATCCGCTTTAGTCGTTATTTCTTTACTGGGTGCGGCGGCTTTTTGCTGCTCCGGTTGTGCCGCGGGTCCCGGAGCGCCGGCGGCATCCATAGACACCGGGAACCTTACCGCGGAAATATCGCCGTATCCACCTCCGGGAACAAATCTGGCATATTACAAAACGGACAAAGTAGCTACCGCCGGCAAACTGCTCACTTTTTCGATTGCCGCTTATGACCCCGACGGCGACTGGCTTGATTACTCAGCCTCCAACCTGCCGGACGGTTCGGTCTTTGATACCGAGACGTTGACGTTCTCCTGGACGCCCCGCTACGACCAGGCCGGGGTATATTCGGTGCATTTCGAGGTGACCGACGGGGAGTATACCGATTCCGAGGATATCACCATAACCGTTTTACAGATAGCCGAGAACTGGGACGTTAACGGCGATGGCGCCGCCAACGTCCTCGATATCGTGATGGTGGGGCAGCGGTGGGGCCAGACCGGACAGACCGGCTGGGTGCGTGAAGACACTAATGAAGACGGTATTATCGATGTTCTGGACGTAATCGTTATCGGGCAGGGCTGGACGGGCTAGAGTAGTGATTATGTCTTGATAGAGAGGAGCAGGAAATGAAACACACGTTGAACTCTCTAAAAATCCTGGTCGTTGCCCTGGTAATTTCACTGGGATTGATACCCCTAAATATAGCCCTTGCCGCGCCTACTTCCGTCGCCGTCTCGGCGCCGTCCGGGGTCGACCCGGGAGAACAGTTTACCATAAATATCACTGTGGAGCCCGGCGCGTCCATAGCCGGAGTCCAGTTCAACCTCGCTTTCGACCCTGCGGTGCTAACCGCTGACAGCGTTGCCGAGGGGAACCTGCTTTCGCAGGGCGGCGCGGCAACCTACTTCAGCTCCGGGACTATTGATAACGTGGCCGGGACCGTCAGCGGCGTTGTCGGCGCTATCATCACTCCGGGGCAATCGGTCTCGTCAGCCGGGACTTTCGCCTCGATATCGTTTACCGCCGGCACGTCCGGAACGTCCCCGCTTACCCTTTCCGGCGTGCTGGTCGCGGACATCGCCGGGCAGCCGGTTGAAACGACCGTCGTCAGCGGCTCGGTGGCCGTTAACCAGGCGCCGGAGCTTGCCGCCATCGGCGCTAAATCTTCTAACGAAGGCGAGATTCTTACATTCACCGTTTCAGCCACCGACCCCGACGACGATCCCCTGGTCTATTCGGCCGCCGGACTGCCGGGCGGGGCGAGCTTCGACTCCGGCTCGAGGACTTTCTCCTGGACGCCCCGCTACGACCAGGCCGGGGTATATTCGGTGCATTTCGAGGTATCCGATGGGACATCGACCGACTCCGAGGATATCACCATCACGGTAATACAACTCCATGAGGACTGGGATGTTAACGGCGACGACGCCGCCAATGTCCTGGATATGGTCCTGGTGGGGCAGCGGTGGGGCGAGACCGGCCTGACCGGCTGGATACGCGAAGATACCAATGAAGACGGTACAACGAACGTGCTGGATATTATCGTCATTGGGCAGCACTGGACAGGATAGGAATTTAAAATGAAAAAAATACTGCGCTTCTCGGGAACTGTGGTTGCTCTCATTATGTGCACGCTGGCTCTGATGCCTCTAAACGCCGCTCTGGCCGCGCCCACCCTGGTGCAGGTCTCCGGCCCGGCTTCGGTCAACCAGGGGCAGCAATTCACGATAGACATCGTCGTGGAGCCGGGGACATCTATTGCGGGCGTTCAGTTCTCCCTTGCCTTCAATCCGGCCCTGGTTACCGTTAACAGCGTTACCGAAGGCAACCTGCTCTCGCAGGGCGGCGCTTCCACCTATTTCAATTCAGGAACGATAGATAACGTCGCCGGGACCGTCAGCAACGTCGCCGGCGCTATAACGGCCCCCGGGCAGTCCGTTTCTTCCACCGGGACCTTCGCCACCATAGCGCTCACCGCGGGTTCAAGCGGCACTTCCTCCCTCAACCTGTCCGATGTCGTGGTCGGAGACGTCTCCGGGCAGGCGGTCGAAATCAACACCGCCGGAGGCCAGGTCACCATTAATCAAACAGAGCAGGAAGGCGGTGGAGGAGGTGGCGGTG
>CAYTZI010000187.1:0-2439 GCA_964442335.1 uncultured Dehalococcoidaceae bacterium
TGTCATTCTGAGGAGCGAAGTGACGAAGAATCTCGGGGTAAGGGAGGTCGCTATAAGAATAAACCCATCCACTCCGAGACTCGCTCAGGGTGACAAGTCCCAAACAAGCTAATCATGAACACTAAATACAAACCAGTTCGAGAGGGGGATAAAGGGGGTGAGAGTGAAAACAAACCATATGCAAAACGTAATTTAAAAAGTATTGACCTGTCAGGAAGGATTTTTGATCGGAGTTCCTCTGAAAGCGACAGAACCCATCGGGCCCATTTCCACATTGCCGGATATTTCATCTCCCTGAACGGTGCCGGTGAAGAAAAGGCTCATATCTGCGGGTGGAGGGCCCATCATCGGTGACCCTGTGAAACCGCCCATTATACCCTGCATAACGCTCCTGAACCCTCTCAACAAATATGACTTGAAACTTTTGGGCGGCTTTAGTTCTACGGACCAGCTGATATCGTTGCTGCTGATAGAACCGTCACTGATCCTCTGCTTGCCGAACGGTCCGGTAAAAGTGCCGTTCAGCGTATTGTTCTTTGTCTCTAATATGAGAGTGTGGGTCCGCGTGCCCATGGGAGTTGTTATGGTTATCTCATATGTGCCGTCGACTGCCATTTATCAGCCCTCGTAATGAAATGGTGATTACAGTCTATAATTGAAGATTTATATAAGTCAAGGCTGAAGTTGCTCGCGCCCTTGGAGGGACGCTAGCACCACGACATCTCTCTATTGCTTTATCGGACTTTTTATTGCATTATAAACTGGCGGATAAAATCAACTGAACATGCTTTACATAAACAGAAAAACAACTGGATTCAAAGGAAACAAATACGGGGAATCGAGACTGGGGATTAACATAAAGAGAAAATTAAACAAAAACAATTAATTACTCGTGGCCCGCGAATAAAAAGAAAAAAAATCTTTAAAAAAACGTGAAAAACAAAAACAAAAAACAAATCGCCACGGGGCTTTAGACTTCGCGCTCTTTTAACTTGCCTCCCGTTTTTCGTATAATGACCTCAGGAGGCAGGATGTCCCCCGCGAGCGTCTATATCGGCACCTCGGGCTGGTCTTACCCCAGGGGCGAAGGCACCTGGAAGGGCTTTTTCTACCCCGCCGGCAGGGTTAACGAGCTGGAGTTCTACAGCCAGTTCTTCAACACGGTCGAGGTGAACACCTCTTTCTACAGGCCCCCCGACCCCGGTATCGTCTATAGCTGGATTAAGAAAACGCCGCCCGGGTTCAGGTTCGCCGTCAAGCTCTGGCAGAAGTTCACCCACCCTAAGATGTTCAAAGAGGCCACCGGCGAGGTTGCCGCTATTTCTCAGGAGGACGTGGACGTTTTCCGCCGCGCCCTGGAGCCCCTGGCGAAGGCGGGCAGACTCGGCGCGCTGCTCGCCCAGTTCCCGCCCGGCTTTAAGAACGACGGTTACGGCAGGCAGATTATCGTCGCGCTGGCTAAAGCGTTCGGGCAGTACCCCCTGGCTTTAGAGCTGAGGCACCGCTCCTGGAGCGACGACGCCAGCACGGCCGTGCTCCTCTGCGAGAACAGCATCGCCTGGGTGGAGATTGACGAACCGAAGTTCAGCTCGTCGGTGGCGGCGCAGGTGCCCGTCACGGCGGACATGGCCTATTTCCGCTTCCACGGCCGCAACGCTAAGGAATGGTGGACGGGCGATAACGAGACCCGCTACCGCTATCTCTATTCCCCGGAGGAAATTGCCGGGCTGGCGGACAGGGTCAAAAAGGCGGCGGAAAAGACGCGACTCCTTTTCGCCTTCTTTAATAATCACTGGCAGGCGTACGCCCCGCGTAACGCCAACGACCTCAAGAAGGCTTTGCAGCTGCCGTTCCAGGGGATTTTCAACAACCTCGAAACGGCGCAGGAAGAAGATAAAAGGCAGGCCGGCAGTGCTTGATGAACTGACTGTAAAAGGCTTCGGCATTATCGAGGAGATAAACTGGAAGCCCGGGCCCGGACTCAACGTCATCACGGGCGAGACGGGGGCGGGGAAGTCGCTGGTCGTCGACGCCGTGGAAGCGCTGCTCTCGGGGCAGGTTGACGAGGAGGACATCCGCCACGGCGCGGGCGAGGCCCGCATCGAGGGCGTCTTCCGCATCGACGATATTGAGAATGGAAAGTCCCTGCGCGGGCTGCTCGCGGAGAAAGGGCTTGAACCGGAGGAATCCGTCATTCTCACCTGCGATTTCCGCCGTCAGGGACGCACCACGCCCCGGGTGAACCGGCAGGCGGTAGCGCGGTCGCTCCTGAGGGACATCGGCGCTTCTCTGGTCGATATCCACGGGCAGAGCCAGCACCTGTCGCTGCTCAGCCGGGAGCAGCACCGCGAGTTCCTCGATTCTTGCGCGCATGCCCTCGGCCTGAGGCGCGATTTCGCCCTGGATGTCGTAAGGCTTCACGAGATGGAGCACGAAATA
>CAYTZI010000188.1:0-2420 GCA_964442335.1 uncultured Dehalococcoidaceae bacterium
CTCAATGTTAATTGAAACTTTATTTCATTTGTGTATGCATATGCGGCTGACAGCGAATAAGATAGCGGGTATTCTCCGAGAGCATGGTTATAAGCTGACTCCGCAGCGCCACGCGGTGCTCAAGGTCATTGCTTCCAGCAACGACCACCTGACCCCGGAAGCAATATATGGAAAAGCCCGCTTAAAAAACCCCGACATCGGATTGGTTACGGTTTACCGCACGCTAGACCTGCTTAGTGAGCTCAATCTGGTGTGCCGCGTCCACGCGCCGGAAGGATACCGCAGCTACATGATGAGGAGACCCACGGAACACCATCACCACCTGATTTGTTCCCAGTGCGGCAGGGTCGTTGATTTTACCGATTGCACTCTGGCTGAACTGGAACAAAGACTATCTAAGGAGACAAAGTTCGATATTAACGGGCACCTTCTCGAGTTCTACGGGCTGTGTCCCAACTGCCGCCAGGCCTCCGTATAAATTTTCAGGAGATTAAAATTATCGAGGAATCATCCTTCTTGATTAATTGAAAAGGATTATCAATTGTAAGTACATATGACAGGTGTAGCTTTCCATATCGGCGGTCTTACCATCGGCTGGTACGGCATCATGATTGCCAGCGGTGTTTTGGCGGCAATAGGCATTGCCTTAATCGAGGCGAGGAGACGGGGGGAAAACACCCGGCATATCGTCAACATGGCTCAATGTCTGGACGCTCTGGGGCATCCCGACCGCCCGCTGGATTACCGGCCTGGCAATAGTAATAGCTATTATTGTAATGATATTGCGACATTATAAGCATTATCAGGAGGCAAAATGAAACGCTTTGTACCAACCAGACTGATTTCAAGCGTTCTGATACTGTTACTGGCGGTTTCACTGATAGCGGCGGCCGCAGGCTGCGACCGGGAGACTGAAACCACAGGGAAAATAGTGGTGGCGGTAACCATCCTGCCCCAGGCCGGCTTTGTCGAGGCTATCGGGGGAGACAGTGTGGAAGTCGTCGTCATGGTGCCGCCGGGGGCCTCGCCGCATACCTATGAAGTTACGCCCGACCAGATGACTCAACTATCCAACGCCAGGATGTATGCCAAAGTGGGCTCGCCGGTGGAGTTCGAGCTTACCTGGATGGATAAATTAATTGCCGTTAACCCTGACATGCTGGTCGTCGATTGCTCAAAAGGCATTGAACTAATAACAAGCCAGGACCCTGATGAACCGGGGATGGACCCGCATATCTGGGTTTCCGTAAAAAATGCTAAAATAATGGTACAGAATATCTGTGACGGGCTGGTGCAGGTGGACGCCGCCAATAAAGACTACTACGAGAAGAATTGTGCTGACTATCTGGAGAAACTCACCCAGCTGGATAATGAACTGGCGGCGGACCTGTCCGGTGTAAGAAACCGCAGTTTCATTGTTTATCACCCCGCTTTCGGTTATTTTGCCCGCGACTACGACCTGACGCAGATTGCGGTGGAGCAGGAAGGCAAAGAGCCCGATGCCGACTACATCATCCGCCTGATTAATGAGGCCAAGGAGCTGGACATCCATGTAGTCTTCGTCTCCCCCGAGTACAGCACCAAGAGCGCGGAAACAATTGCCCAGGAAATCGGCGGGCAGGTGGTCATTATCGACCCGCTGGCCAAGGACTTTATCAATAACATGCGTGCTATCGGAGCGGCAATGAAGGAGGCAATGCAATAGACGATGATGAATGAACTTGAAATAGTCAAACTGCAAAATATACGGGTAAGTTACGGGAGTGTACTGGCGCTGGAAGATGTCACCCTCTCTATATTCCAGCACGATTTTCTGGGCATTATCGGGCCTAACGGCGGCGGTAAGAGCACGATGCTCAAGGTGCTGCTGGGGCTGGTAAAGCCGGATTCCGGCTCGGTATCCGTATTCGGGAAGACTCCCGAGCAGGCCAGGAGCCGGATAGGGTACGTTTCCCAGCGCCCTTCCTTCGACCGTGATTTTCCGGCGAGTGTCCTGGACGTGGTGATGATGGGGCGCTACGGTAAGGCCGGTCTTATCCGTCGCTACAGTCGTGAGGACAAAGCCGCGGTGGAAAAAGCACTGGTCCGCGTGGGTATGGAGGACTACCGCGATAAGGAGATAGGCAGGCTTTCCGGAGGTCAGCAGCAGCGGGTCTTCGTCGCCCGGGCGCTGGTCGCCGAGCCGGAGCTGCTTCTCCTGGACGAGCCCACCGCCAGTATCGACTCTACCATGCAGACTGAATTTTACGAGCTGCTCGCCGAACTGAAACAGGACCTGACCATCGTCATGGTCTCCCACGATATCGGCGCTATCTCCGTCTACGTGGACAAGATAGCCTGCCTGAACCGCCAGCTCTATTACCACGGCTCTAAAGAAATAACGCCGGAGGTACTGGAAGCCACCTACAAGTGCCCGGTGC
>CAYTZI010000189.1:0-2365 GCA_964442335.1 uncultured Dehalococcoidaceae bacterium
GCCATGTCCGCCATCATCACCACGCTTTTCCTCGGCGGCTGGCGCGGCCCTCTATTGCCCCCGTGGCTGTGGTTCATCATCAAGACGCTCGTCGTTTTCTGCCTGATGGTATGGACGCGGGCCACTTTCCCCCGCATACGCATCGACCAGCTTATGTCGCTGGCGTGGAAATTCCTCCTGCCGCTGGCTTTAATCAACCTTTTCGTCACGGCTGCCCAGGTAGTGGCATGGCCTGACGTTTCTCCCTGGATAATGGTCGTTATCAATATACCCGTGATGGTGGTCCTGATTCTGTTATGGTCGAAATTGTTTAAGCTGGGGTTGGGCCGTGTTGAAGTTTGAGCGTTATGGAATCGGCATTCTGAAGGGCATGACGGTCACCCTGCGCAACTTTTTCCGCCACGCCACGGTGACGCAGTATCCCGACCAGTGCCTTAACGTATCGCGCCGGCTGCGCGGCAACGAACTCGTGTGGAGCCGCGCCAGGTGCACCGGCTGCGGCACCTGCGCCAAGGCATGCCCACAGGGCGCTATAGAAATCGTTACCTCCACCAACCTGGTCGATAACAAGTACGAGGTGATGACCTACCGCGTCGACAGCGGCTACTGCATCCAGTGCGGCCTGTGCGTCGAGGCATGCCCCTACGACGCCGTTTTTCTGGGGCATTCCTTCGAGCGGGCGAAATACCGCCGCGACGAGCTGATACAGAGCAACGACGAGCTGCTGGAGTCGCCGGAGAGGCCGGTGAGCGCCTACTACCACCCTGAGTTCGCCGATAGACTCGCCAAGCAGACCCTGCTGGTGGATAAAATCGTGGAGAAGGATAAATAATGGGACTAGCCGCGGCTTTCTGGATAATGGCGGTAGTTATCATCGCCGCCGCGCTGGCGGTGGTGTTCCTGCGCAACGTTTTCCGCGCCGCTTTATCACTCATCGTCTGCTTTATCGCCGTGGCGGGGATTTACCTCACTTTAAGCGCCGATTTCCTGGCGGCGGTGCAGATTCTGGTGTACGTGGGCGCTATCTCGGTGCTGATTATCTTAGCTATCATGATGACGCGCAACTACCAGCAGGGCAGCCCCGCCAACCGGCTCAGATTGCCGGCGCTAGTAGTCGGCGCGGTGCTTTTAGGGCTCCTGATTTATACCGTGACAGCCAGTCCCTGGAACATCTCGCCGGAGCCGCCCCTCACTCCGACCACCAACGCGCTGGCGGCCAGGCTTTTCGGCCAGCAGGGATTTATCCTGCCCGTGGAAATCGCCGCTACTCTATTGCTGGCGGCGATTCTGGGGGCTATCGTCATCGCGAGGGAGAAGGAAAAGTGACCATCGGCCTGGAGCATTATCTGGTCCTTTCGGCGGTGCTTTTCTGCATCGGGCTTTTCGGCGCGCTGACCCGCCGCAACGCTGTGATTATCCTGATGTGCATCGAGCTCATGCTCAACGGGGTAAACATAGCGCTGGTGGCATTCTCGAGCTATATAGTGCCGCAGCTGCTTACCGGCCAGGTTTTCGCCATCTTCGTGATGGTGGTCGCCGCCGCCGAGGTCGCCGTGGGACTCGCCATCATCCTGGCAATCTTCCGCGGCCTGTCAGATATCGATGTAAATAACATCAATCTGCTGAAATGGTAGGTCGAGAGGTAATAAATGACGGAAGGAAAAAGGAAAATGAAAATAGACAGGGGCGGATTTTTCGGGGCGTTCTGGTTCGCCGGGTGGCTGTTCACGGCGGCTTTCGCCAATCTGGTCTGGTGGAAATGGATCCTGGGCATCGTCGTCTGGCCGTTCTATCTCGGCGATACGTTAATAGGCATGTAACAGAGAGGTAAAAGTGACAGGTATGAGGGAGGGGTGAAGCGGAGTTTGACGATTGATACCTGACACGTGGAACTTAATCAATATGTGGGTAGAAGTTAAAAAAGCCAAGACCCTGGTCATCGCGGAGATGTGGAAGGAATGCTTTGAAGGCGAAGGCATTCCCACCCGCATCATGCCCGCCTCCGGCTTTCCCATCGGCCAGGAAATAGCGGAATACTCCGTCCTGGTGCCCCAGGACAAAGAACACGTTATCAAGGATATTTTAAGGAAGCTATGATACCGTATCAGCTAATCTGGCTAATCATGCTTATGCCGCTGGCCTCGTTCATCGTCAACGGCCTGCTGATACGTCCCTTCATTAACAAAAACTCCAGGATTTACGGATACATCACCATATTTTCCATCGCCGTCTCGGCCATCTTTGCCATCTGGGCCCTTCTATCGATGCTCACGGGGGACAGCCAGGACCTGCCCGTGCCGGACGTCTCCTGGATGGTTATCGGCAATTTCCACTTCCACGTGGGCATCATCGCCGACCAGCTGTC
>CAYTZI010000190.1:0-2364 GCA_964442335.1 uncultured Dehalococcoidaceae bacterium
CCCACAATATTTCCGCCGCCCTGGCGGCGTTATCCTGCACCAGCTCGATGCATTTCTGGGTCACACCGGCATCCCAGGCAGCTCTGGCCTGTTCCGGTTTGCCGAAGTCATAAAAAGTGCCGTGTCCGTGCCGGGTTATGATATCACGGCAGTTCACGGTGCCTTCTTTCCCCTTGAACCAGGTATAAAAATCGGCGGCCTGCCGGATGGATTTTCCCAGCTTTGACATATCCTTTTCGGCATCGTCCCGCCCCCGCCCGCTCACCGACCCCAGGACCAGGGACGCTCCTATCATCGAACCGCAGGTATCAGCCAGTCCGCCGATACCCCCGGTGAGAGCGCCGGAAGCCTTCAGCAAAGCCTCGTCTTTTAAATCGAACGTGTCCTGCAACGCAAGAACCGTGCTGTACGCTCAGCTGCCGAACTTCAGCATGTTTTCGCGAGCTTTTTCCCTCGCCATTTTTACCGCTTCTTCTTTAGTTCCCGGCGTCATTTTCCGCTACCTCTGATTTTGACAAACTGCTGGGCATCCTCGATTACCAGCTCCTTACGCAGCTCGATAATCCTGTCCCTCAAAAGAGCGGCCTTCTCGAACTCCAAGGCCCGGGCCGCCTGCTTCATCTGCGTCTCCAGGTCTTTCACCAGGCGCATGATATCCTCGCGGGTAGCCGGGGCGCCAACGGTGTACTCGGCGCGCTTCTCCGCTACCACCGCCGCCTTCACACGCTCCGTGATGTCCCTCACCGCCTTCCTGATGCCCTGCGGCGTGATGCCCTGCTCGCGGTTAAAGTCCTCTTGGATTTTGCGCCGCCGCACCGTCTCGTCGATAGCCTCGCGCATCGACTTCGTGATGTTGTCCGCATACATGATAACGTGGCCGTCGATATGGCGCGCGGCGCGGCCCATCGTCTGTATCAACGACCACCTCGACCTCAAAAAGCCCTCCTTATCCGCGTCCAGGATGGCAACAAGACTCACCTCGGGCAAGTCCAATCCCTCACGGAGCAGGTTGATGCCCACCACCACGTCATAAACGCCGAGCCGCAAATCGCGCAGAATCTCCACCCGGCCCAGCGTATCCACCTCCGAATGCAGGTAATGCGTCTTGATGCCCATCTCCCCGAGGTACTCGGCGAGCTCCTCCGCCATGCGCTTGGTAAGCGTCGTGACCAGGACGCGGCTCTGCCTGTCCACGCGGGACTTAATCTGCGCGAGCAAATCATCAATCTGGCCCCGGGTGGGCTTGACCTCGATAGTGGGCTCAAGGAGACCGGTGGGACGGACAAGCTGCTCGACGACCTGCTGGCTGTGCTGGTACTCGAACTCGGCGGGGGTCGCCGAGGTAAAGACAACCTGGTTGATGCGCTCCTGGAACTCGCTAAAGTCCAGCGGGCGGTTATCCAGCGCCGAGGGCAGCCGGAAGCCGTACTCGACGAGGGTCTCCTTGCGCGAGCGGTCGCCGTGGTACATGCCCCGAATCTGGGGCAGCGTCATGTGGGACTCGTCGATGAACAGCAGGAAGTCTTTGGGGAAATAGTCGAGCAAAGTCCAGGGGGCGGAGCCGGCGGTCCGGCCGGCCAGGTGCCGCGAATAGTTTTCCACGCCCGAGCAATAGCCCGCTTCCCGCATCATCTCGAGGTCATAGTTGGTACGCGCCTCAAGCCGGGCGGCCTCCACGATTTTACCCTGCGCGTTAAGCTCCTTCAGTCTCTCCTTCAGCTCCTGCGCGATAGACTCCAGGGCTTTCTCCATCTTATCGTGCGAGGTGACGAAATGCTTGGCCGGAAAGATATCCACGGAATCGAGGTCGCTCAGAATTTCGCCGGTCAGGGGGTCCAGAGACATGATTCTCTCGATGTCATCTCCAAAGAACTCGATGCGCAGGGCCAGCTCCTCGTAGGCGGGCTGTATCTCCAAAGTATCGCCGCGGATGCGGAAATTGCCCCGGGCCAAATCGAACTCGTTGCGGCCGTACTGCATATCAACAAGCTGGCGCAATAGCACCTGGCGGCCGTAATGCTCGCCGCGCTTCAGGCTCGCGACAAAGCTGCGGTACTCCTCCGGCTCGCCGAGGCCGTAGATACAGGAAACCGAAGCCACGATAAGCACGTCGCGCCGCTGGAAAAGCGCCCTGGTGGCGGCGTGGCGCAGCTTATCTATCTCCTCGTTGATATCGGCGTCCTTCTCGATATACATATCCTTCTGCGGGATATACGCCTCCGGCTGGTAGTAATCGTAATAACTCACGAAATACTCCACGGCGTTATCCGGGAAGAACTCCTTAAACTCGGAGGAAAGCTGGGCGGCCAGGGTCTTGTTATGGCAGATAACGAGCGTGGGGCGCTGCACCCGCTCGATGACGTT
>CAYTZI010000191.1:0-2327 GCA_964442335.1 uncultured Dehalococcoidaceae bacterium
CAAAAACTGCTGAGGGGCGACCCTCGTGTCGGTTCGACTCCGACCTTCGGCACCATTACCTATTTCATGTCTTGAGATATTATAGAATAAGGTTCTGTTTGCACATGATCGGTATTCTATACTCACCCCCTGACCCCCTCTCAAACAGATTTACCGTTATCACCAGACTCAAGTATTGTTTGAGAGGGGGCAAGAATTCGAGAGGGGGCAAAGCCCCCTCTCGCTTGCACTCCCCTCTCCAGCCATAAATATCCGCCGGTTATTCCCAATGCTTCCAGCTGGAGAGGGGATAAAGGGGTGAGGCTATCACAGATTACCGAAAGCAACCAGTAACTTAGAAAAAGATGAACGTTTTCCTGGTTGTCCTAGAATCGGTGCTGATACTCCTGGGCATAGGGGTCATCGGCTTCTACATCACGCGCCGGCACCTGGTCCCGGAGAACGTACTGGGTTTTCTATCGACGCTGGCGCTGGACATCGCCCTGCCCTCTACCGTCTTCGCCAACATCGTGGTGAACTTCACGCCGGAAGAACAGCCAAACTGGTGGCAGCTCCCGCTTTGGTGGCTCGCGTTTACGGGAATCGCCCTGGTGCTGACGTTCATCGGCAGATATGCCTCCGCCCGTGAAAACCGCAGCGAGTTCACCATCAGCCTGTTCTTCCAGAACGGTATCTTCTTCCCCCTGATTATCCTCAGCGGCATCTTCGGCACGACGACGCCGTTCATCGCGCAACTGTTCATCTTCATCATGTTCCACCCGACCCTCTTCTTCGGCACCTACCACCTGTTCTTCAGAAAAAAGGCCCAGCCGATGAAATGGCAGCGCATCCTTAACCCGGTGCTCATCGCGACGATTATCGCCATTATAATCCAGATGACCGGGGGCAAAGAATACCTCCCGGACTTTATCCTCTCCATCTTCCAGATACTCGGCGCCATGGCCCTGCCGCTCGTAATGATAATCCTCGGGGGAAGCCTCTACCTGGACTTCCAGCAGCGGGGCAGGTTCTACCTGTCCGAGATTACCAAGTTCATCCTCGTCAAGAACATCGCGTTCCCGCTGGTCTTCATCGGCGTGCTGGTGCTCATCAAACCGAGCTACAATATCGCGCTGCTTTTCCTCTTGCAGGCGGCGGTTCCGCCGGTGACGGCCGTGCCCATCCTCACCGAGCGGGCGGGCGGCAGAAAATCGATAACCACGCAGTTCGTTTTCGCCAGCTTCGTCGCGTCGATGGTAACGATACCGGCGGTATTCTACCTGTTCAGCCTGTTTTTCCCCCTGCCCGCCTGAGATGCGGATAATTGGCAGCGGTTGCGGTACGATGGTATAATCGTACTGTATAACGATAGCGCGAAAGAAAGGACTACCGGCGATATGATATCAATGATATGTCCCAACTGTAACGCGGAAAGCAAGCTGTCTTTTGTGGGGAACAACTACGAAGGACCGCGGCGCTGCTGGAAATGCCACGAACTGTTCAAGATCAAGATTTACAACGATAAACTGATATCGTGCGAGCCGCTCAGCCAGGAAGAATTTGAAAAGCTCCAGGAAATCAACGCTCTCAAGGACAAGTTCAGGAACCAATAAAAGGACGGGAGCTATTTACCCTTTGACCCGTGCTTTTTCGCCCGGCGGGCAAGCTCCTCCCGCTTGGCCTTCATCTCTATGAGCCGGAAAACCGTCTTTGCCTTTCCCACGATAACGAAGTTCTGCATTTTTTCCTCCCCGCCCGGAATCTGATGACCGGGGATTACATTTTTTACGAAGTTCTCCTTATTTACCTCAACCAGCATAACAATACTTCATAAAAATACACGTAAAATATATAAACATAAGCTAAACTAATCCTTAATAATTCATAAAGAATAATCATGAATCATAAAGGCGGATGACCAAACAGTACTATTGACAACGCCCTGAAATAGGTATATAAAATAGGCTACGATACGTCTGTTCAAGGGAGGCAAATATGGCGAAAACTCAGGCGATACAACCGGGCTACTGCGTGGCGGTACACCTCGTGCCGGAGACCGCGCCGGACGACTGCTACATCGGGATGGTGGACGTGGTGGACGAACACGGCATACTGATAAACCTGGTGCACTGGGACGATAAGCTGGACATGCTGGGGGGCTATACGGAAAGCATCTTCGTGCCCTGGAACAATATCAACTCGATATTGATGAGCACGCAGCCGACGCGGCGCTTCCTGGCGGACAGGGCGCGAAAATGGAAAATGCAGCTGGAAGCGATGCACGGTAGAGAAGAAACCACCGTGAGGAGGAGGACCTCCGCAAGATAACATATTCCAGGTACCGCACA
>CAYTZI010000192.1:0-2250 GCA_964442335.1 uncultured Dehalococcoidaceae bacterium
GTGTAAAGACGGCCGCACCATCATTTGCGATTGCCGTCTTTCGCCGCTCTACGATGAAAAAGGCAACCTCCGCTCTTATATCGACGTCCAGCGCGATGTCACCGAATCCAAAGCGGTCGAGGCCAAGCTCCAGGCGCAGCGGCAGCTCGTCGAAAGGATCCTGGCCACCATGCGCGAAGGCGTCCTCGTCATTGACGCCGGAGACAACGTGATACTGGCCAATGAGTCCGCCCACAAGATATTCCACCGCCTTAAGAACGACATCACCAACAGGCCCCTCAAAGATGTACTGCCCGTTGAATCACTGCTCCGCATGTACAGCGACGCGAAGCTTGGCAACCCGGGCACCCTCAGCCAAGAGTTCCGCTACCGGGTACAGAATATCGATAAAATTATCGTCTGCGGCGCCATCAAAATGGACGACGACCGCACGCTCCTCACCTTCACGGACGTCTCCCGGGAAAGGGAAGAGGAAGAAAAGCTCTACCTCACCGACCGCCTTGCTTCTATCGGTGAGATGGCCACCGGCCTCGCCCACGAGCTCAACAACCCCTTGACCGGCATCCTTTCCCTGTCCGCCCTCCTCGTGGACTCCGATATCCCCGAAGAGTCCCGCGAGGACATCGAGTGCATCCACACCGAAGCCAAACGCGCCGCCAGTATCGTTAAAAACGTGCTCCTCTTCACCCGGAACAATACCTATGAAAACGGCCAGGCCTCCGTTAACGAGGTACTTAGAGACGTTCTGCGCCTGCGCGAACATGAAGAAAAGACCAGCAACATCAAGGTGGTCGCCAACCTCCAGGAAAACCTGCCGGATATCCTCATCGATAAGTACCAGCTCCAGCAGGTCTTCCTGAACATTATCCTTAACGCCGAGGCCGCCATCAAAGAATCGGGCCGGCCCGGCCTGCTGACCATCACCACGGAAAAGCTCGACAGAAAGGTCAGCGTCGCCGTCAGCGATAACGGGTGCGGCATCAAGAAACAGATACTCCCCCGCATCTTCGATCCCTTCTTTACTACCAAGGACATCGGCAAAGGCACCGGCCTCGGCCTCAGCATCTGCTACGGCATCGTTTCCAAGCACGGCGGCAAGATAGATGTCTCTACCAGCGTGAACAAAGGCACCACCTTTACCGTCACCATGCCGTCTCTAGCGGAGACCAAGTATGCCGGCGGGTTCAGACAGGATGAAAACAGGCAATAACGGCAAGCGGTTGACTTTTCGGCTAAAAAGGATAGCCCGGAAATGAATCAAAGCTTGTGATGAAAGGAAATAAAAAATGGCAACAGCGCCGTCCAGAGAAAAAATCCTTATCGTAGACGACGAAAAAACAGTGCGGAGGAGCCTCAATAAGTGCCTCACCCGTAGCGGCTTCTTCTGCGAGGAAGCCGGCAACGCCACGGAGGCGCTGGAGACACTGGGCAAAGCCCCGGCTGACCTCGTCATACTGGATATAATGATGCCCGGCGTCTCGGGCAGCGACCTGCTGCCCCAGATAAAGCGGTCATTCCCGGACACGGCCGTCGTCATGGCTACCGCCGTCGTCGAACCGGACACGATTATCAACTGCATGAAAAACGGCGCCGAGGACTACATCACCAAGCCGTTCGATGTCAACCAGCTCGTCTCCAATATAAGGATGGTGCTGAAAAAGCGCCAGCTCGCGCTGCACCTTAAAGAGAAGAGCTATATCCTTGAAGGCAAAGTTCAAGAGCAGTCCCGTGAACTCCAGAAGCTCTTCATCGATGCCGTGGAGTCGCTCGTTAGCGCGCTGGAAGCCAAGGACAAGTACACCGCCGGCCACTCCCGCCGCGTGACCAAGATAGCCGTCGATTCCGCCATGGTCCTCGGCCTCAAAGGCGAGGAACTGGAAAACCTCCGCTGGGCCGCCCTCCTCCACGATATCGGTAAGATAGGCATTGACTCCAGCGTGCAGAACAAGCCGGGCTCCCTCACGCCCACGGAGTACGATTATATTCTCACCCATTGCAGCATCGGCCCCGGCATCGTCCAGCCGCTGGTGAACGAGAGCATCGTCGAGATGATCAGGCACCACCATGACAGCTATGACGGCAACGGCCTCAACCAGAAGGTGCGCGGGGAACAGATTCCCCTCGGTGCCAGGATTCTCGCCGTTGCCGATTCCTTTGACGCCATGACTTCTGACCGTCCCTACCGCTCCGCCATGACCGCCGCCGAAGCCGTCGCCGAGATTAAAAAGTGCGCCGGCACCCAGTTCGACT
>CAYTZI010000193.1:0-335 GCA_964442335.1 uncultured Dehalococcoidaceae bacterium
GCGAACAACTAAAGCTGGAATAAATAACTGGATTCCGGCCTGCGCCGGAATGACATAACTACTCCCCGAGATTCTTCGCTGCGCTCAGAATGACAAAAATAAGGGGTGTTTAAGAGGGGCGAGGGGGGACGAAAATCCTCCTCAATCCCCCTTTACGAAAGGGGGACGAAATACCCGGTAATACAGGGTGTTTAAGAGGGGCGAAGCCCCTCTTTCCTTTTTCTTCCCCCTCTCCTTTGAAGGAGAGGGGGATCAAGGGGGTGAGGTAGCCCTTCGACGAGTTCAGGGTGAGCGGATGAGATTGCCGCCCCGCCAGAGGCGGACTCACAATGACC
>CAYTZI010000193.1:345-2224 GCA_964442335.1 uncultured Dehalococcoidaceae bacterium
GTGTGGTAGCTCTTCGACCCTTCGACAGGCTCAGGGCGAGCGGATGAGATTGCCGCCCCAGCCACAGGCGGACTCGCAATGACCCTTCGGCAGGCCCAGGGCGAGCGGATGAGAGTACAACTTGAATATCCGCAGCGACCAAATTATGATAGGTGTTAGCACATTAACGGGCCGGAAAAGGAGGAGCCATGCCGGAAAAACTGCGCGATTTCTCCGTCCTCGACAAATTCGGGCTGGAAAGGAAGCCGGTGGGCGTCAAGTTCCTGATAACCAGGCCGGAGGGCATGCCGAAAATCCAGAAAGAGCTCAACTTCTGCGAGATGCTCCGGGAGGCGCAGGAAAACGGCGCTTTCTACGTCGGCCCCGACGACTGGGTCTGCGTGGGCGTGGAGCAGATGATACTCGGCATGAAAGACCCGGAGTCCGTCCTCGTCAGCGGGATGCTGGGAGGGGAGGACGCCCTCTTTAAAGCGGCCAACGCCTGCCGCGCCATGTACGACCACATCCCCAGGATGCCCAAAGGCTCGGTACAGTACGTGGCCTTCGCCCCCGTCGACAAGCTCACCTTCGACCCCGATGTCCTGATAATCACCGCCAACATCCACCAGGCGAAGGCCCTGCTGAGGTCGGACAACTACTCCACGGGCATGCCGTTCGTCAGCAAAGCCATGCCGGTGGTCTCCTGCGCCTGGATATACATCTATCCGGTCGTCAGCGGCGAGCTCAACTACGTTATCACCGGGCTCGGCATGGGCATGCAGGAGCTGAACGTCTTTCCGCCGGGCCTTTTCCTGATATCCGTCCCCTTCCAGCGCATACCCGCCATGTTGGAAAACCTCCAGGAAATGTCATACAGTCCCACCGCCGCCCCCGGACCCGGCGGTCCGGCGCACCGCAAACGCGTCAATAAACTGCTCGCCGACCTGAGGAAGAAAATAAAAGAATAAATAAAATAACCAATAACCAGGATACAATAACCAAGCTGAGGAGAGATATGGCAGAGAAAAAATACGAAAAATACCTGGCGACCATCCCTTTCCACAAGACGCCGGCGGGACCCCTGTTCTCCGTGGGGGCGAAGGAGATGGGGGGACTAAAGCTACACGTCATCTACGCCTGCGGCTATAACACCGGCATCACCGGCATGTCCACCAAGCCCCACGTGCACAAGTACGACGAGGCGGTCTTCTTCATCGGGACGGACCCCAGGCACCTCGACGAACTGGGGGCGGAAGTGGAAATATCCATCGGCGAGGAAGGCAAGGAGGAAAAATACACCTTCGACAAGCCCTCCGTGCTGATAGCGCCGGCGGGACTTTACCACTGCCCGATAGTCACCAAGAAAATCGATAGACCTTACGTCTGCATGGCGGTATCGCTTACCGGCGAGAGGGAAGACTAGACAGGATTATCAGGTTTGATACTGAAATTAGACCCAGTAATCTGTCTATCCATACGCCTTGTCCCTAGCCACCCCAACCCAATCCGATGCTGCTAATGGCAGACCCGTTAGGGTCTACGATATGCGCACCGCCATCAATTAACACACATGAGCCGGTCATAAAGGACGAGTCATCGCTGGCGAGGTAGGAGCATAACCCGGTGATTTCGTCCGGGGTGCTGATACGCTTCAGCGGCGTGAATGAGGTAAGCATGGCAAAGGCGCCATCGACATCCGTTTTCAGCTTCTCCGCCAGGGGCTTGCCGGTGGAATTTTCCATCATGTTTGTCCTGACCGCCCCCGGGCAGACCGCGTTGCAACGTATCTTTGAAGGCCCATAGTCTAAGGCCGCCTGCTTTGTTAGCATAATAAGCCCAGCCTTTGACGTGCAGTATGCCGACATGGTCGGTATACAGCGTGTCCCACCCAGGGAAGCAA
>CAYTZI010000194.1:0-2211 GCA_964442335.1 uncultured Dehalococcoidaceae bacterium
CGCCGATGCCCGGAAATACAGGGTGTTTGAGAGGGGGAGAGTTTTGAGAGGGGGCTTCGCCCCCTCTCTCTTTTACTCCCCTCTCCAGCCAAAAAGACCTATGGATTATTCCAGTGCCTCTGGCTGGAGAGGGGATACAGGGGTGAGGTTGTCACAGGCAACCAAAAGCAGATAGAACAAGCCCCGGTTGTAAATGAGACCCGGCCATATTAATATAAGGACGATGAAAGAAAAGTTCGAGCGGGCGCTGGAGCAAAGGCAAAAGCAGCGCGTTACCGACGACACCCGCATACCGTCAGCGGTGCTGATACCCCTCTACGAGAAGGGGGGTGAATACTACATCGTGTTCATCAGGCGGACGGAGACTGTCAAAACGCACAAAGGGCAAATTTCCTTTCCCGGGGGCATGCGCGACCCCGGCGATACAACCCTGATGCACACGGCGGTACGAGAAAGCCGCGAGGAAATAGGCCTGAAGAAAAAAGACATCAGAATTATCGGCGAACTGGACGACGAACTGACGACCACGTCAAACTATATCGTGACACCGTTCGTCGGAATGATACCATGGCCCTACAATTTTCAGAAGAATATAAACGAGGTCGCCGAGATACTGGAAATACCGGTCAAAGAACTCCTGCAAAAGGGGTACCTTAAAGCAGATACCGAGAGCCTGCACGGCAAATCTATCGATTCCTACAAATACTTCTACGGGGGCAGAGTCATCTGGGGAGCCACCGCCAGGATACTGAAAAAACTGCTGGATATTATCAGCCAGGCCGGCGTCTAGGTTAAAACGCAGTCCTTGAAGATGATGTTTTTACCGTAGCTATCGTACTTGCCGCGCACGGACACTTCCTGCCCATTGTTAAGCCGGCTCATCTGGGAGACGTTTTCCTTGCCGAAGGTACAGCGGACGGGCCAAATGACTTTTTTACGGGCGCCGGTCAGCACGATATACCGCACATCAATATGGTCGCGGATAAATACCTTTTCCACGAACCCTTTAATAACTACAGTCTTTCCGGAAAGCTTCTCGTGCGCCCCCAGCCGGTCCGCTTTGAACAGGGCATCCAGCTCATCGACGCTCAGGACGGAGCCATCGCTAATGGTATCGAGGGACGGCGCAACAACCGGCGGGGGTTCCGGCTCCGGCAGCGAGCCTGGTTGCGGCTGAGAAGAAAGCTGCGGCGCAGGCTCGGGAGGGGATATCTGGGGCGGGGGAGACGATGATTCGAGCTCTGCCTCCGGCTGCGGCGGGGAAGCGGCTTCGGGCTCAGGAGCGGCTTCGGACTCAGGAGCAGGTTCGGGCTCGGGAGCGGCTTCGGGTTCAACAATAGATTCAGGCTCAGGTTCTGGAGCCGGTGTGGGCTCAGGCTCGGAGACCGGTTCGGCGGCCGGGGCAAGCTCAGGCTGTGGAGCAGCCTCGGGGGCAAGCTCAGGCTCAGGGAGTGGTTCAGGGGCCGGGGCTGACTCAGGCTGTGGAGCAGCCTCGGGGGCAAGCCCGAGCTCGGAATCGAGGTCAAACGCAGGTTCCGGCTCGGGAGGGGCGGCTTTAGCAATGCCGCTACGTTCTTCCTGAAGCTCCTTGAAGGTCTTATCTATCTTCTTGTAAGACTTGGATAAAAGCGGATACCCACACCACTGGCAGGCCCAGTCCTTAGTCCTTAATGTCTGACGTCCGCAATTGGGACAAGCCGGCATAACAACTCCTCTCTACTAAATTATACGTGATAACACGGGCTTGTCAATATGATATACATACGATGACCTTTTAAAAATCCCTTTAAATGTAATCGATATGTAACTATTTTGACACCTATTTTGTAAATATTTTACCTTTGAAGTGTTAAAATCTCAACAACGTATACTCAATATATATACCGGCGGCGTAACCCCCAGAAGGAGGCAGGCTAATGACCTTGATGAAAAGAATCAAATGGTGGCACTGGATTATGCTGATTTCAGGTGCGGTAATGATTATCGGGGGGATTGCCGCAGTAATTATTCTATAGAGGAGGCAAAATGGGCTGTTTATTAGCCATCGGCATCATCCTGTTTATTTTCTGGCTGCTGGGCCTAACGGTATTCGGTCTGGGCGTACTCATACACATCGCGCTGGCGCTCGCGTTGATATTGGTCATTCTCTGGCTATTGAGGGCTATATTCAAGTTATTCTAGATATGTCGGCCTGCAAGCAAAGAAGCCACC
>CAYTZI010000195.1:0-2209 GCA_964442335.1 uncultured Dehalococcoidaceae bacterium
CCAGGGCAGCAGTTGCCAGGTATCGGGGTCGGGCAGGGCGACCATGTCGCTCTCATCAATACGGGCAAAACCTTCAATCGACGAGCCGTCGAAGCCCATGCCTTCTTCCAGCGCTCCTTCCAGTTCTTCCACGGTGATGGCAAAGCTCTTCAGGATGCCCAAGATATCCGTAAACCATAGCCAGATAAACTTGACATCGTGTTCCTTGGCCATCTTCATGATGTATTCCTTGGCCTCTTCTCTACTCCTTGTAGTCATCTTTACCTCCTGTTATGTTGATATTGTAATCTTTATCCAGACTTTTGTCACCAATTATTTTTTTATTATCTATAAATCAGCCTCCGTATACATTTAAATGGCCGCTTCATTTCTATCACCGGTGCGGACGCGTACCACGGTCTCCACCGGCAGGACAAATATCTTGCCGTCGCCGGTCTCCCCCGTCCGGGCGTTTCTCACGATGGCATCTATCGCCACCGGTACATCCTCGTCCAGTACGACCAGTTCAATCTTGAGCTTGGGCAGCAGGTCCACCCGGTACTCACCAACACGCCACTGGAGCGGGATGCCCTTCTGCTTGCCGCGGCCGCTGACCTCGCTGACGGTCATTCCGTAGTAGCTTTTTTCTTCGAGCGCCTTCTTGACCGCGTTGAACTTTTCCTCGCGGATAATCGCTTCTATCTTCTTCATCGCAGCAGACCTCCGTAGGCCCTTTCGCCGTGCTGGGAGAGGTCCAGGCCCACCGCCTCTTCGGTCTGCCCCACTCTGAGGCCTATCGTTACGTCCACTATCTTGCCGAGCGCCCAGGTCGCGGCGAAGGCGAATGTCCCCACCGTCGCCACCCCGGTGAGCTGTTTTAATACCTGCGCGCCGTTTCCCGCTATCAGGCCGTCCGCGCCCGCCGCGTTCGTTGCCAGCGTGGCGAAGATGCCGGTGGCTATGGCGCCCCAGATGCCGCCGAGCCCGTGGCAGGCGAACACGTCCAGCGAGTCGTCGAAGCCGAGCTTTACCTTGAGCAGGAGCAGGCCGTAGTAGCTGATGGCGGCGGCGGCTATCCCGATAGGTATGCCCGCGAGCGGCGGCACGAAGCCGGCGGCGGGCGTTATGGCCACCAGCCCCACCACCGCGCCGGTGACCGTCCCGAGGATTGTCGGCCGGCGGTGCATCCAGCTGATTATCATCCAGGTGAACGCCGCCGCGGCCGCCGCGGTGTTGGTGGCGACGAAGGCGCTGGAGGCCCGCCCGCCCGCTGTCAGGGCGCTGCCGGCGTTGAACCCGAACCATCCGAACCACAGCAGCCCGGCGCCGAGCGCCACCAGCGGTATGTTGTTGGGCTCCATGGCGTCCTGCGGGAAGCCGCGCCGCTTGCCGAGCAGCAGGACCAGGGCCAGCGCCGATACCCCGGCGTTGATGTGCACTACCGCCCCGCCGGCGAAGTCCAGCACCCCGAGCTTTGCCAGCCACCCGCCGCTGCCCCAGACCCAGTGGGCTACGGGCGCGTATACTATGGTGAGCCACAGGGCGGAAAATACGAGCAGCGCGCTGAACTTGACGCGTTCGACGATTGCGCCGGTGAACAGAGCTACCGTTATGATGGCGAACATCGCCTGGAATATCATGAAAGCCAGGTGGGGCACGGTGGTTGCATAGACGGCCGAAGGCTCCTGTCCCACGTTCATAAGCCCGAGGTAATTCAGTCCCCCGATGATACCCCCGTGGTCGTTGCCGAAGCTCAGGCTATAGCCGTAGAGCACCCAGAGCAGGCCGACCAGCCCCAGGCAGGCGAAGCTCATCATCATGGTGGAAAGGAGGTTTTTCCGCCGCACCATGCCGCCGTAAAAAAGCGCCAGGCCGGGCGTCATCAGCATCACCAGCGCCGATGATATCAGTATCCAGGCGGTATCTCCGGTGTTGATTGACATCCCGACCCCCTTTTCAGGTCTTGATGTCTTCATTTTATAGGGGAAATATTACGAACAGATTACGGAGAGGTTAAATATGTATTACGTATTATTGTCATTGCGAGCCGCATAGCAGCGAAGAAATCCGTTGTTTTTTCTGTCATTGCGAGCTATCCGCCGCAGGCGGAGGCGCAGCATTCTCATCCGCTCATCCTGAGCTTGTCGAAGGGTCATTATGTGCTTATACTGGTCTGCCCGCCGTAGCCTTGGCGCAGGCGGGTCATTCCGGCGCAGGCCGGAATCCAGCC
>CAYTZI010000196.1:0-2041 GCA_964442335.1 uncultured Dehalococcoidaceae bacterium
AGTTGGCGGGGAAGGGCGGGCGCGGACGTGGCATGCCGCGGTTGCCCTCGATGGACGCCATCATGGCGGTCTCCTCGCCGCAGACAAACGCCCCGGCGCCTTCTTTGATATGGACGCGGAAATTAAAGCCCGATTCCAGAATACTGTCTCCCAGCAGCCCGTACTTCCCCATCTGCTCCAGGGCCAGCACGAGCCTCTTTATCGCCAGGGGGTATTCCGCGCGTACATAGATATATCCTTCCGATGCGCCGATGGCGTAAGCCCCGATGAGCATCCCCTCCAGCACGGCGTGGGGGTCGCCTTCGAGCACTGCCCGGTTCATGAAAGCCCCGGGGTCGCCTTCGTCGGCGTTGCAGATGATGTATTTCTGGTCGCCGGCGGCGTCGTGGCAGAACTGCCATTTCATGCCGGTGGGGAAGCCGGCGCCGCCGCGGCCGCGCAGGCCGGACTTCGTTATTTCGTCGATTATCTCCTGCGGCTTCATCTTGATAGCCCTGTCCAGCCCGCTGTAGCCGCCGTTGGCTATATACTGGTTGATATCGCTGGGGTCGATGCTGCCGCAGTTGCGCAGGATGATTCGCGCCTGGGGCTTTAGCACGGGCAGTTCGAAGAGCCGCGGTATTCCCTCGATGGTCCCCTCGCCGCGCGTGCCGATGGCGAGGTCGGGGCGTGGGTTGTCCCCGGCGAGGTAGTCGCCGACGATTTCTTCCGCTTTTTCCGGCGTGAGGTTGCAGTAGAAGACCGATGGTTTGCCGGGCTTTATTATCTCGACCAGGGGCTCGGCGTAGCAGAGACCGATGCAGCCCACCTGGACGATGTCCGCCTTGATATTGTGCTTGTCCAGGTTTTCCTTTATCGCTTTCAGTACCGCTTCGGCGCCGGCGGCTATGCCGCAGGTGGCCATCCCGATTAATATGCGGGGCCTGGGGCTTTTCTGCATGGCCTCCCATCTGGATTTCGCCTGTTTTTTTATCACGTCAAATTTCATCGCGTCACCCCTGAGCGTATGTCGGAACCGACTATTTTTTACCGAGGAGTTTTTTCACTTTATCCGGGGTCATCCTGCCGTATACGTTATCGTTAATGACCACCACCGGCGCCAGGGCGCAGGAGCCGAAGCAGGCGATGGACTCCAGCGTGTATTCCATGTCCGGCGTCGTACCCCCGTCTTTGACGCCGAGCAGCTTTTCCATCTCTTCCAGCACGCGGGGCGAGCCTTTAACGTAGCAGGCGGTCCCGCGGCACACCTTGATGATGTTCCTACCTATCGGCACGAACTTGAACTGGGCGTAGAAGGTCGCCACGCCGTAGACCGAGCACTCCGGCACTCTGGTAAACTGGGCTATGCGCTTCATGGTGTCTTCGGGCAGGTAGCCGAACTCCTGTTGTACGCGTTGCAATATCGGTATGAGCTCAGATTTTTGCCCGGTGAAGCCCGAAAGTATCTTGTCGAGTTTCTCGTCGCTGGCGGTGTTTTTGAGGGTGACGACCGCGTCTTTTTTCGTCTCAGCCATGCTCGTCCCTTTCTTTTCTGCGTGCCGGTATTTTGAAGCCTGCCGGGAATTTCCCACCGCCCCGCCGCCGTCCCCGCCTACATTATAGGATATTCGTCTCTGATATTGTACTCAGGTACAATACGCTCATGAATACAATACTATTATTCCTGCCTTTAATGCAAGCAGCCACACCCGTTCACCCTGAGCCTGCCGAAGGTTCATTATGTGCTTATACTGGCCTGCCCGCCGATACTTTAGCGCAGGCGGGTCATTCCGGGCCATCCGCCGCAGGCACAGGCGTGGCAATCTCCCTGCCTTGTCATTCCGGCGCAGGCCGGAATCCAGCCCTCCAACCCCCGCTTCATCCTTTTTTATTCCTTCTAATCTTTTCCCACCCTGACCGCCCTCGTACCATCGGCCTCTTATCGTTCTTCTTATTCTGCCCCCCTGCGTCTAACTCGTCCCCCTTTTATAAAGGGGGAGCAGAGGAGGATTTTCCCACCCATACCACCCTCGTATCGTCTGTTTCTTACCAATCAGCTTCA
>CAYTZI010000197.1:0-2025 GCA_964442335.1 uncultured Dehalococcoidaceae bacterium
CGGGGTATCGTCTGAAGACTGTACCCGCAGAGATGTCCTTCCCGTGGAAGGATGAATAAGGGTGGCACCGCGGAAGCTATGGCCCCCGCCCCTTTGAGGACGGGGGTTTTTTAATTGGGGAAAAGATGTATCACCCGACTCTCGAAGAACTGAAAAGAATAGGAAAGCAGGGCAACCTAGCGCCGGTCTACCGGGAAATCAAGGCGGACCTGGAGACGCCGGTGTCCTCGTACCTGAAGATAGCCTGCGGGAGATACTCGTTCCTGCTGGAGAGCGTGGAGGGGGGAGAAAGGCTGGCGCGGTACAGCTTCCTGGGGACGGAGCCCTCAAAGGTAATCATCACGGGAAGCGGCAAACCGGCCGACCCGCTCGCACTGATAGAGAAAGAGTTTGAAAGATACACGGTAGCGCCCGTCGAGGGGCTGCCGCGGTTCCACGGGGGAATGGTCGGCTACCTTGGCTACGAGGTGGCGGGATACTTCGAAAATCTGCCCGCGCCGAAGAGGGCGCCAGTAAAGCTCCCCGAGGCGGCGCTGATGCTGGCCGACACGCTCCTTATCTTCGACCACCTGACGCACGCCATCAAGGTGGTCGCGCACGTGCGGCTCGACGGGAATATCGAGGAAGAATACCGGAAGGCAACGCGGAAAATCGATAACCTGGTGCAGAGACTGAAACGACCGGTGCACGAACCGGAGCGCGACCGTTCAACCCGGACCGGGCCGAAGATTACCGCGAACATTACCCGCAAAGAATACAATAAAATAGTCGAGAGGATGAAGCAACACATATACGACGGCGACATCATCCAGGGCGTGCCCTCGCTCAGGCTGGCGAGGCGCACCAGCGCCAGCCCGTTCGCCATCTACCGCGCCCTGCGCTCGGTCAATCCATCGCCGTATATGTATTTCCTCCACCTCGACGACTTCCACATCGTCGGCGCCTCCCCGGAACTCCTGGTAAGGGTCGAAGACGGCGTCGTCTCCAACCATCCGATAGCCGGCACGCGCCCGAGAAGCGCGGACAGCCAGAAGGACAAAGAGCTCGCCGAGGAGCTCAAAAACGACGAAAAAGAGCGCGCCGAACACCTCATGCTAGTGGACCTCGCCAGGAACGACGTCGGCAGAATCAGCGAGGCCGGTACGGTAGAGGTCACGCAGTTCATGGACATCGAGCGCTACTCGCACGTCATGCACCTGGTATCGCACGTACAGGGGAAGCTCAGGGCGGGGCTAACGCAGTTCGACGCGCTGCGCGCCTGCTTCCCAGCGGGCACGGTATCCGGCGCGCCCAAGATACGCGCCATGGAAATTATCGCCGAGCTGGAGCCGGAGAGGCGGGGACCCTACGCGGGGGCGGTCGGCTACTTCGATTTCCGCGGCAACATGGACACCGCCATCGCCATCCGCACCATCATCATTAAAGACGGTACCGCTTATGTACAGGCAGGCGCGGGTATAGTGGCGGACAGCGTCCCGGAAAAAGAATACCGGGAGTGCCTCAATAAAGCCCAGGCGCTACTCACCGCCATCGAAAGGGCGGAGGCGGAACGATGATACTGCTGATAGACAACTACGACAGCTTCACATATAACCTGTACCAGTACCTCAGCGAGCTAGGGGAGGAGGTAAGGACGGCGCGCAACGACAAAATAACGCTCGAGGAGATAGAAGCGATGGCACCGGAGCGGATAGTGATATCGCCGGGGCCGGGAAGGCCGGAGAGCGCCGGTATCTCTAACGAAGTCATCAAACAATTTGGCGAGCGCATCCCGGTGCTGGGCGTATGCCTGGGCCACCAGTGCATCGGCCATGCCTACGGGGCGGCGGTGGACCACGCGGGGGAAATAAAGCACGGCAAAACGTCGCTAATCCATCACGACGGCAAGGGAGTATTTAAAGGCATCGCCAGTCCGTTCGAGGCGGTGCGCTATCACTCGCTGGCGATAAAGCGGTACAGCCTGCCCGAATGCCTGGAGATAAGCGCCTGGACGGAGAACGATATCATCATGGGCGTGCGGCACAA
>CAYTZI010000198.1:0-1984 GCA_964442335.1 uncultured Dehalococcoidaceae bacterium
AATACGTCAGGTAATAAGCTCAGGCGTTCCTTATATTGCGGAATATCTCGCCCAGCGCCGGCCTTTTACCGTACATCAGCAGGTATGTCCTCAGGACCTTTACGGCCAGCCAGAGCAGCCCGGCAATGGTCAGCGCCAGTACGGCGATGCTTAGCGCCAGCTGCCACCCGGGTACGCCGCTCACGCCCACTCGCAGCATTACCTCGACAGGCGCTGTCAGCGGGAAGACCGAAAGCGCAATCCATATCGGACTGTCCGGGAAGAACATCAGCGGGGAAGAGAACCAGAGCGGGGCGATGGCGCCGAGCGTGAAAATCGTCGCCAGTTGCTGACCTTCCCGGGCGTTGGGAGTGATGGCTCCGATGCCGGCTGAAATCACGGCGAACATCAAATAGCCGAGGATGAAATACACTATCCCCAGGATGACAAAGCTGCTCGGTAGCTGTATATTGCTGAAAAACCCCCCGAAGGCCGTCGAAGCCAGGTTCAACAGCAGGGGAAGCGATATCAGCCAGACGGCCACCTGTATCAGCCCGGCGGCACCGAGCCCCATTATCTTCCCGACAAGTAGCTGGCGCGTGGAAACGGAAGAGAGCAGCACCTCGATGAGCCGGCTCTCCTTTTCCTCCCCCAGCCCCTGTAGCAGGTAGGCGGAGCTGAAAGTGAAGGAAAGCGCCAGCAGCAGGGCGAAGATGGCGGGGACCAGCAGGTTGGCGTAGCCGCCCTGGTCGGTAGCCACCGCACCGGTCTCGGTAAGCCGTGTGACCGTTATCATCAGCGGCGATTGTATGATGATTGTCGTCTGCTCGGGCACTTTTCCGGAGAGCAGGTTGCTCGTGAGGAAGTTCTTTGTCGCGGCGGCGGTGGACGGCGGCGTTTCGAGCTGTTTTTCCAGGGTATAGCGGTTGATGGCCCCCGTGGAAAGGTAATTGCCCGGTATCACGATATACTCGGGGATTTCACCGTTCGTCAGGGCGCGCGTGGCGTCGGCGGTCGTATCGTAGCGATGGAAGATGATAGAGCCCTGGACCGTATAATCGGTAAAGACTCCCGCTTCGTCCACGTAGCCTATGTTTACCGTCTCCACCGTTGGCTCGATTACCCCCGAAACGATGTGGAAGATGCCTATGGCGAGCAGCGCCAGCACCGGCACGATGAGCGTCATGATGATAAAGCCCACCCTCTTTATCGTATGGACGAACTCGTGGCGGAATATCAGTAGCGTCTTATTCACGGCCTTTGCCCACCACCTCTAGGAATATTTCGTTCAGCGGCGGCGTTGCTACCTCGAACCGGTTGACCGTGATGCCGCGGCTGACCAGCGTCTGGAGCACCTGCTGCGGTGTTGTGTTTCCGTCCAGCACCATCTCCACGTGGTCCCGGTGGGTGCGCTTTTCGATGACCCCCGGCACTTCCCCCGCCTCCCCTTGGTAGTCCACCAGGACGGCGTTGCTGCTGTACCTCGACTTTATTTCTTTTAGGTCGCCGTAGAGGACCGAGCGCCCTTTATCGACCATCAAAATCCGGTCGCATAAAGCCTCCACCTGGTTCATCTGATGGGTGCTGAGTATCACGGCTTTGCCCTGGTCGCGCAGGTCGAAGATGACGTTTTTCATCAGTTCGGTGTTGACCGGGTCCAGGCCCATCCACGGCTCGTCGAGGACGGCCAGCAGCGGGTCGTGGATGATGGTGACGATGAACTGGATAATCTGCGCCATCCCCTTGCTCAGCTCCTCTATCTTCTTATCGCGGTTCGCCAGCATATCTGTCCGCTCCAGAAGCTCTATGGCCTTTTCATGCGCTTTAGCTTTGTCAATGCCTTTTAGTGAGGCAAAATAGACGATTGCGTCGAGGACGCGCAGCTTTTTGTAGAGTCCTCTCTCTTCCGGCAGGTAACCGAGCTTGTCCTTGGTCGCTTCCGAAAGCTTTTCGCCGAAGATAGTTACCTCGCCTGAGTCAGGCTTGATGATGTCCATCATCATTC
>CAYTZI010000199.1:0-1977 GCA_964442335.1 uncultured Dehalococcoidaceae bacterium
GACGGACTCGGCATTATCACTGAAAAGGTCGACGACCTTTTCCCACTCCTCGTAGTCGCGATAATAGCCGTAAATCCGCTGCAGCTTTTCTATCTGCTTGATGTCTTCCAGCCTCTGTATTCTTTGTCCCAACTCTTCCAGTGTAGCCATACGTTGCCTCCCGATTAAAAGTCAACTAATTATATATGAGGGGAAGTCGAAATTCAAAAGCTTGGAGTTAAGGTGCCAATCGAGCTATCTAGCACCAGTCTTTTGATGCGGGCGCCTTCTCCAGCGCGCTGAAAGCCTTCGCCTCGTTGATAACCACGTTGCAGGTGCCCTCGCGGCGGGTGAGGCGGCCCTTGATGATGAGGAACGGCGAGCGGAAGGTGTGCTCGTAGCGCTCGTAGACCTTGCCGAAGACCATGCACGGAATGTGCCCGAACTCGTCTTCCAGTGTGATAAAGACCGCCTTCCCGTGTGGCCGCTGGCGGCGGATAACGAGACCGGCGGCCTTAACAAAAGCGCCGTCGCGGAGGTTTTCGATATCACGGCTGGCGCGGAACCCCCCGTTAAAGCGCGGGCGGAGCTTGGCCATGATGTGACCGGCGGGGAAAAGGGAGAGGACGCCGTATTCATCTTTCATGGCGTCCCAGTCCGAAGGCGCGGGCAGCGCCACCATGTCCTGAGAGACGGGAAGGGGGAGGGGCAGCTGGGTGTTGATGGGGCGGTAGCGCAGGCCGATTTCCCACTTCACCCTGCGGCGGTTAGGCTCGAGGCTGTCAAAGGCGCCGGCGGAGGCGAGGTTCAAAGCGACCTCTTCAAGGACGCCGGTACGCTCCAGAAAGTCGCCGATAGACCGGAACGGCCCGCCCTTTTGCCGCCCTTCCTCTATAGCTTTAGCGAAGGCCTCGCCGAGTCCGGCAACGTTCAGGAAGCCGAGGCGGAGGGCATGAGTAAATCCCTCTCTAACTCTCCCTTTACGAAAGGGAGAGAATGATGGCGCAAACCCGTTCATCATCGGTTTAAGCTGGACTTTCCCTCCTTCGCAAGGAGGGATTAAGGGAGAATTATTCTCCTCTATCACGCACTTAGACTGGCTCAAATTTATATCCGGGTTAAGGACGGTGATGCCGTGGCGGCGGGCGTCCTCCTTGAGGGTCTCCAGGTTATAGAAGCCCATTGGCTGCTGGTTGAAGATAGCCACGAAGAACTCGAGGGGGTAGTAGTACTTGAGCCAGGACGCCTGGTAGGCCGTCACGCCGAAAGCGAAGGCGTGCGACTCCGGGAACATGTACTGGCCGTTGAACTTACTGAAGACCTTCTCGGCGGCCTCCACGTCCGGATGGCGCTCGCGGGCGCCGGCGATGAACTTCTGGCGGTACTGCTCGATAAGCTCGCCGTTATGCTTGCGGGAAAAGGTGCGGCGGAGGCGGTCGGCCTCGCTGGGGGTAAAGCCGGCGACGTCGATAGCCAGCTGGTTGACCTGGTCCTGGAAAAGCACCACGCCCAGGGTGCGCTCCAGAGCGCGCCGCTCGAGGGGATGGTCATAGGTTACGGGCCTGCGGCCGGAGCGGCGCGCCAGGTACTCCTGAACGCCGTGGTTAACGCCAACGCCGGGCCGGACGGCGCCGACCTCGTGGGCCATGTCGAGAAGGTTACGTGGCTTCAGCCGCGTGATGTTCTGCATCTGGGCGGCGGACTCCACCTGGAAGATGCCGATGGTATCGCCTTTACATAACATGTCGTAGACCCTGGCGTCCTCGAAGTCGATGCGGGACATATCAATCCTCTCGCCGGTGCGCGCCTTGATGAGCTCGACGGCTTCCTGGAGCTGGGAAAGAGCGCCCAGAGCGAGGAAATCGATTTTAACAAAGCCGGCGTCGTCGATGCTGTCCTTGTCCCACTGGCAGACGTAGCGCCCCTCGATAGCGCCCCGCTGCACGGGGACGATATCGGTGAGGGGGGTGGAGGAAAGAATCATGCCGCCGGGGTGCT
>CAYTZI010000200.1:0-1954 GCA_964442335.1 uncultured Dehalococcoidaceae bacterium
ACGCCGGACTTCGTCCCGGCGATGAAGCGGGCGGCGGCCATCGTTACCGACCGCGGCGGGCGTACGGCGCACGCCGCCATCGTGAGCCGCGAACTGGGTATCCCATGCGTGGTGGGCTGTGAAAAAGCCACCGCCATTCTAAAAGACGGCCAGGTGATAACGGTTGATGGCGGCAACGGCAAGGTCTATGACGGCAAGATAGAAGTTGCCAGCGACGTTAAAATACGCGCCCGCGGCGAGGTCAAGACCAAGACCAAGCTGCTCGCCAACCTCGCCCAGCCGGAAATAGTCGACCGGGTAGCCATGAGGGACGTCGACGGCATCGGCCTCCTCCGCGCCGAGTTCATGGTCGCCGAAATCGGGGAGCACCCGAGCGCCATGATAGAAGAAGGCCGCGGCCAGGAGTTCGTCGATAAGCTCGCCGCCGGACTGAGCAAGTTCGCCAAGGCGTTTCATCCCCGCCAGGTGGTCTACCGCACCAACGACTTCAAGAGCAACGAATACAAAGCCCTCAAGGGCGGCGAGAAGTTTGAACAGGACGAAGAAAACCCGATGATAGGCTACCGCGGCGCTTCGCGGTACATCACGGACATCGAGACGTTCAAGCTCGAGCTGGCCGCCATCAAAAAGGTCAGGGAACAGTACGAAAACCTCTGGGTGATGATACCCTTCGTAAGGACGGTCGCGGAAATGGAGCGCACCGTGAAAATCATGGCGGGAGAGGGGCTGAAACGCGCCGAGAACTTCAAGCTCTGGATGATGTGCGAGGTACCCTCCAACGTGATTTTGCTCGAAAAGTTCCTGGCGGTAGGCATCGACGGCATTTCCATAGGCTCCAACGACCTCACCCAGTTGACGCTCGGCATTGACCGGGACAGCGCCAAGCTGGCGGCTACCTTCGACGAGCGCAACGAAGCCGTGATGCTGTCCATCGAAAAGGTGGTGAAGGGATGCAAAGCCGCCGGGGTGACCTGCTCGATATGCGGCCAGGCGCCATCGGTCTATCCGGAGATAACCGAGAAGCTGGTGGAGTGGGGCATAACGTCGATATCGGTCAGCCCGGACATGATAGACGTCACGAGGGACATCATCGCCAGGGTGGAGAAAAAGCTGGGAATTAAGTAGCGATTAGCTGTTAGCTGTTAGTTGTTAGCGGTTAGCTGGGGTGGGGATAAAGAGAGTGGTAAGAAGCAGATGGCGCGAGGGCGGTCAGGGTGGGACGAGACAAGATAGAATAAAAGAAGAAGAGACGAGGGTGGCGCTGGATTCCCGCTTTCGCGGGAATGACCCTTCGACAGGCTCAGGGTGAGCGGAAGGGGAATGAAGGAACGGTAAGTAACTGATGATGCGAGGGCGGCCAGGGTGGGACGAGACAAGATAGAATAAAAGAAGAGACCGGGGAGAGATGAGGAAGTGGATTCCGGCTTTCGCCGGAATGGACTGAACGAGTGGTTGAGCAGCTTAACGTCCGCCGTCTTACCGAGGAGAGGGAAGAAAGTCTCTCTCCCCATGCCGTGAAAAGCAAAAACTCGCGCGGCAGGCAAAGACCTGAAGAGCCGGACCCGATACGCACCTGCTTCCAGCGCGACCGCGACCGCATCATCCACTGCAAGTCGTTCCGCCGCCTGAAGCACAAGACGCAGGTATTTATCGCGCCGCTCGGCGACCACTACGTAACGCGGCTGACGCACACGCTGGAGGTCGCCCAGATAGCCCGCACCATCGCCAGGGCGCTCAATCTCAACGAAGACCTCACGGAAGCCATCGCGCTGGGGCACGACCTGGGGCACACGCCGTTCGGGCACTGGGGGGAGGACACCCTAAACGAGCTTTACAGCAAGGGCTTCCGGCACAACGAGCAGAGCCTGAGAATAGTGGACCTGCTGGAAAAGGAGGGGCGGGGACTCAACCTGACGTGGGAGGTCAGGGACGGCATCGTCAACCACTCCAAGAG
>CAYTZI010000201.1:0-1896 GCA_964442335.1 uncultured Dehalococcoidaceae bacterium
ACTTTATCCAGCTCGGTATAGATCTTGACCTGCATCTTGTCAAATACCCGGCCGAAGTCCTGGTGCAGCTTGGCATGAAGGGCGATACCGATATGTTCCAGTTTGATGCCCTTCTCCACGCCCGCTTTACTGAAGCGTATCCAGGCAATATCCCTCTGCCCCTGGTGGAATATCCCCTGGATGTAGTTAATGATATGGTGAATCTGTCGCTCCAGGATAGGCTCGTAGTCGTCCTTCATCTCTCTGCCGGCGACTTCAACGACTATTGCCATGGGCAGCTGGGTTTCCTCGGGGACATCGGGTATATCCGGTCCGAATACCTCAACCTTACCGTCCTCTACCTCTTCCATGCGCTTGGAGGTACACCATTCAAGCATGGGTGTTCTTCCTCCGCCGCATTCCAGGTACCACTCGCCCTTGCGGACTCTCTCACCCTCGAATGCAGGCCCGAAGGCAGTCGGCACCGGTACCTCGGTAACAGTAACCTTGAGTCCTCTGACCTCGATGGCTTTATTAACGATTTCATCGTGCGGTATGTTGGATACCACGTGCTCGTAGGTGCAGACGCCGGTGGGCAGGATTTCCGGTATGGGCGTATCGGCGATAACGGGGAAGCCCCAGTTGATAGCGCCGGCGCCGTTGGCGTACCACTCATCGGTAACGTCGCCCATGGTCATGGCGAAGGCGAAGACGCGGTCCTTATTGTAGATGAGAATTTTCCGGTAGTCGCCGGGTTCAATGCCGCCGAAGGACATGGCGGCGCGGGTGGCGAAGCCCATGGCGAAGACGGTGGCGGAGGTATCCGGTCCGAAGGAGACCAGGCGGGTGCCCCAGCCTATCTGGACGCCAGCCTTGACGAGCTGCTCGGAGAAGCGCTCGCCTTTGTGCTCGCCGGCCATGAAGACATAGAGGTTCTTTTTCTGGAGCTCTTCGGCGATATTTTTAGCTATCTCCGGGGTAGGGGCGGCGCCCAGTATGGCGGCGAAGCCGGGGGCGGTGCCGTCGACGAACTCAACGCCGCGTTTGCGCATGATAACGTCGTCAGCAGCCCCGAGCCAGATATTGCTATCGGTGACGTCCTCGCCGCGAAGGTAGAAGTCGGGATTTTCCAGGTAGCGTATCGCTTCAAGGATTTCCTCGGCCCAGAAGGTCATCATACCGGCATCGAGAGTCGGCCCAAGGTAAGGGAGATGATGCTCGGCTTTGACGGGCGGAGGCAATAATGCGCGGCACTTCTTCAGAACGGCTTCCATATCGCCAAGCTTGGCGACCTTCATGCCGGATATGCCGTAGATGATGGGCAGGTAATAGGCGGTATTGGGGAAGCCAACCGGCTCGTTTGCCCCCCACTTATCCATGGCTTCCTGCCACTTTTTCTCCGCGCTTTCAACTATCTTGTGGGCGCCGTTGATGGCGGCCGATGCGATTATCTTGGACATTCGCTATATTCCTCCTAAATCAGACTGAATTACCTCGGAGTCACGACTAGCCTTCCAGCTCTCTCCTCATGGCCATATCGTAGAGGACCCTCTCCCTGCCTTTGTCAATGCCGAGGGCTTTGCGCTTGCTGTCAATGTGAGCGATCATTTTATGGGCGGCCTTGATGGCGTCCGGCTCGAAGTCCCACATGCCGCCGTACTTCTCTTCCATGTCCTTGAACAGGTATTCGGTGACTTCCTTGCTCCCTTCGGTGGGCCAGGTGACGCCGAAGACGGTATAGACGCCTGAAGCCACGAAGTACTGGCCGATGGAGATGGCTTTCTCGCTCATCCACTCGGGGGCGGCGCCGGCCACGGGGAGGTCGCTGATATCATCGCCGAGACCGCCGTCCTTGACCATGGCGGTGGCGGCAATCAGGATGCGGGAGTTGTCCACGCAGGAGCCCATGTGGAGCAC
>CAYTZI010000202.1:0-1871 GCA_964442335.1 uncultured Dehalococcoidaceae bacterium
AAAAATTAAAGGAGGTAAATACCATGTCAGTAGAACAGAATAAAACCAATATCCGCCGCCATGTGGAGGAGGTGTGGAACGAGGGAAAGCTGGAGGTGATTCCTGAACTCATCGCCGGTAACTACAACGCCCGTTCCGGCGAAAATGAATACAAAGGCCCGGAGGGATTCAAGCAGATCGTCACGATAATGCGTACCGCATTCCCGGACTTGCATTATACCATCGATGAAATGATCGGCGAAGGGGATACGGTGGCGGTCCGCTATACAGCCACGGGCACCTTCACGGGTGAATTAGCCGGCATCAAGCCGACGGGCAAACAGATGAAAAGGATTGAAGCTATTTTCCATTACTTCGAAAATGGCAAGCAGGTGGGGATTCAGGTATATACTGATAATCTCTCTCTGTACCAACAGCTCGGCATCCCTATCCCGCAGCAATAAACTGTTTTAAAAGGTAAAGGAGGTAAGAACCATGTCAGTAGAGGAGAACAAAGCTAATCAACGCCGTGTCTGGGAAGAGGTGTTCAATAAGGGAAATCTTGAGATAATACCTGAGTTTTTTGCCCCCGGTTATACATTCCATAGCCCTCTGGGGTTGAAGGCAGAAGGACCGGAGGGCTTTAAGCAAATGGTGGCCATGGTACGAAAAGCTTTACCCGACCTGAATGTAACGATTGACGACTTGTTCGGCGAGGGGGACAGTGTAGCGACCCATATCACAATGACGGGTACGTTCAAGGGTGAGATGATGGGCATCCCTCCGACGGGCAATAAAATGAAGAATTCGGTGATTCTGATAACCCGCTGGAAAGACGGTAAGGAAGTGGAAGCCTGGGAAGCCCTTGATACGCTTGCTTTCTATCAACAGCTGGGTATCCCCATTCCGCCAGGGTAGAGTTGATAAAAACTTTTTAGTTAAGCTGTATCACAATAACATTGGGGAGGGTCTGATTATGCTGATTGATCGTACCGTTGTTGAGAAAGCCCTTAAACGTCTAAACGAGGCTGAGAACCGGCGCCCGCGTGCATCCATCGAAGAGACGATTGCCGGGATTGACGCTGTCATGGCTGCTGATGTCGAGGGATGGAAAAACGGCGTTCACGCTCCCAATCGTGAAGCTGAACGCCAGGGCGAACGAATTTTGTTAGATGTTGTTACGGATTATCACCGTGACATCGAGCGCATCGTTATTGACCCTCCTTTCGGCGTATTTACCTGGAGAATTACGGGCACCGCGCGCGGCAAATCACTGGAGGTATTAGGATGCTCGGTCTTTGAGATTAACGATGAGGGTAAAATCCAGCATTACTGGTTATACACGGATTCGGGCCAGCTGGCCAACATTTTCAGTTAAATCGCCGTTATTTACTCCAGCTTCGCCGGTTCTGTACCATGTGTTCGCTCGCCTGCTGGATGAACGCCTCGAAGCGTATCGCCTCGCCGGGGTCTTTCGTCCCCTCCACCACCACGTTGAGTACCGGCAGGCCGTAGTCGCGCCGGAACTGGTGTAAAAGCAGGCTGACTATCGTCCCCGGCATACACCCGAACGGTATAATGTTCACTATCCCGTCGAAACCGTGTTCGGCGTACTCCACCACGCGCCCCATGCTCAGGATGGCTTCGCCTTCGACCGCCGGCGTCAGGTACCGGTGCCCCCGGTCGAGGATGCCCTGCGTGGGCAATTCACGCGCGAATGCCTCTATATGGCTGTCGAACTCTCTCCTTAAAGGCTCGGCCGCCCTTTCCTGGACGATTTCGGTAATCTTCTGTCTCGCCCAGTCCTTCCAGCCCCCCTCCAGGTGCAGCCGGTTCCGCCGCTTGCGCTGGTGGTCGATATAGTCCAGCCATTCCTCCAGGGGCGGCACGCC
>CAYTZI010000203.1:0-1833 GCA_964442335.1 uncultured Dehalococcoidaceae bacterium
TCTTTTTCATTCAGCACGCCGGCTATGGTTTTAATCAGGTCGCTGGCGCTCAAGGGTTTGACCAGGTATTTCGTGGCTCCCATGCGCAGCGTCTTTTTACGCTGTATGGCCTCGGCGATGGCGGTGAGCACGATGACCGGCAATTCGGCGGAATCGTGGTCGCGCCTTATCTCGCGCAGCACCGCCCACCCGTCGGTCCCCGGCAGGCGCAGGTCCAGCAGCACCAGGTCGACCCTGTTTCCTTTAAGCAGAGCGAGCCCGGTACGGCCGTCGCCCGCCCGGAAGACGCTGTAGCCTTCCAGCTCCAGTACGCGGGAGATAAAGTTCTGGATATCCGCTTCATCTTCGATTATCAAAATCGTTTTTGATTTTTGCATACAAGCTTGCCTTGGAAGCCTACGCAGTCTATATAATAATACTATTGTGCATATGATGTGTCAATATTGTGCCATATGGCTACATAGCTCATGGGAAGTTTTGACGCTATAAGTTTACCTTTACAATAAAAGCCCATCGCCATATAATTGAAAAGACAGGTGCCAGCGTAGCTCAGTGGTAGAGCGGCGGTTTCGTAAACCGCGGGTCGTAGGTTCAAATCCTATCGCTGGCTCCATTTTTTACACCCGTTAAAAATTATGCACGAACAAAGCATTGTCGAGTCGCTCCTGGCGCTGGCCCTTGAAAACGCTCAGAAAGCCGGAGCCAGCAAAATCCTCAAGATTTATGTGGTCGTTGGTGAACTCTCCGGCGTGGTGGAAGAGTCGATGGATTTTTACTTCAGCTTCCTCCGCCAAGACACCATCGCGGCGGAGGCGAGCCTTTGCTTTACGCGCGTTCCCGCCCGGTTGCGCTGCCGTAAATGCAATAGGGACTTCGTCGCTGAAAATCTTGATTTCCGCTGTCCCGAATGCTGGGAGCCGCAGGTGGAAATAATCGGAGGACGCGAGCTATATATAGAAAGCATGGAAGTGGAGTGAATTCTTTGACTTGTATACGTGAATTATAGTAATTTGTCATCACAGGCTCTTGCCGGGTCGTGAAAATTCCATTAAAAAAGTGAAGGAGACTTATGTCTGAACCCAACGTGTATGCCGATTTGTCCACCAGGCTGGGCGTTCCGGAGTCCGAGCGCTTTATAAGAATTCTCGAGGCATCGTTCTCGCCTGAGGAAGCCGTGATTTGCCGTGAGCTGTTTAAGCCGGCGACGTGTAAAGAGCTGGCGGAAAGGCTGAACCTGGGCGAGAAGAAGCTGTCGAAGACCCTGGACAGGCTGTTGGATAACGGTGCGCTTACCAGGGGACCGACCCAGTATGCTTTCCACACGAACGTCCTCGCTTACCATCATGAGTCCGTCGCCGATACCGCGCCTCATACTGGCCCGCACGCCATCCCCGAGAAAATCAAGAAGTTGTGGAACGACTTCTTTCGCAACGAGTGGTCTTACATGTTCCTGGAGCACACCAGCAAAATGATTAGCGTGACTGGCCGTAGCCTGCCGATATCCCCTGCTATCGAGGCGCTGGAACGGAGTAAAAACATCAGCCCGGACCAGGTCATGCCGGAGGAGAACTGGCGGCAGAGGATTGCGGACGCGAAAAGGAGAATAATCGCTCCCTGTGGCTGCCGGGTGGTTTGGGGGATTTGTGACCACCCGCTGATGACGTGTTTCGCCTGCTTTGACCGCCCCAGGGGCGAGTATTACCTTAACAAGCCGGGCCGCTTGCTGAAAGAAGTCACACTGGCGGAAGCCGTCGATATCGCCCTGGAGGCCGAGGATTCCGGGCTCGTCCACTGGGGGGACTGCTACTGCTGCGACTGCTGTTGCGAGAACCT
>CAYTZI010000204.1:0-1821 GCA_964442335.1 uncultured Dehalococcoidaceae bacterium
GCGATAACGATGATATCCCAGCCCGAATGAAGCGGCGAGTGTCTTATAATTTCCCGTAAACGGCGCTTTACCCGGTTCCTGACGACTGCTTTTCCCACCCTCTTGCCGACCGCAAAGCCGCACCTGGTGACATCGAGCGCGTTAGGCAAAGCCCTGAGGACGACCTCTTTGGCCGCCCAGGACCTGCCGCCTTCATAGACCCTCTGGAAATCCGCGCTCCTAGTAAGACTTTGCTCTCCCCTCACTCTAACGCCACCGGGGCATCAAAATACCCGCCTAGACGACGGTCAGCTTTTTGCGCCCTTTGCGCCGTCTCGATTTAAGGACATCGCGGCCGGCGCGCGTGCTCATCCTTTTCAGGAACCCGTGCTCGCGCTTACGGGGAATATTCTTGGGCTGATAGGTTCTCTTCGGCACTTTGTCTCCCTGTTAATACTATAACATTTATCAAAGAAAATGAAAGGGGGATATGCCGGGGCCGATAATCACGCCTTAAGGCCTACGCCGCCCGTCTTGTGGATATGGGCGGGAACGAACGGCAGCAAAGCCAGGTGGCGCGCCCTCTTGATTGCCCTTGACAGAGCACGCTGGTGCCTGGCGCAGGCGCCGCTCTTGCGACGCGGAGCGATTTTACCCCTGTCCGATATATAATTGCGCAGTAAAGCCGGGTCCTTGTAATCGATATATTCGATTTTGTCCCGGCAAAACAAGCAGACTTTACGCCTGGGTATATATTTGGCCCTGCCTGTCCTTCTCGGTCTGGTATCTCTGGACTGTGTCATTCTCTCCTTAATATGTCAGTTTGTATTTCTTAATGTTAAAAAGGAAGGTCTTCCGGTTCCAGCTCCAACCCTGAGTCCTCCTGTTTTTCCTCGGAAAGAGGCGCGGCGCCTTTCCTGTCCAGGAATATCACGCGGTTGGCGATGACCTCGATTCTCGCGTGAGGCTGGCCGTCCTGGCTCTCCCAGTTGCGGGTGTGGATGCGGCCTTCGGCATAGACCAGCCGGCCTTTACCGAGGAACTGGTTGCACTGCTCGGCGAGCCTGTTCCAAGCCACGATGTTGAACCATTCCGTTTCCTGCCGGCGCTCCCCTTCCGGCGAAGTGTAGACCCAGTTGGTCGCCACAGAAAAAGACGTGACCGGTTTGCCGTTTGGAGTAAAACGCATTTCCGGCTCATTCCCGACATTCCCGATGATTGTCACCTTGTTCAAACTCGGCATTTCCTCTTCACCTCCCCGGAACAACTCAGGTCCTTAAAACACTAACCTTCCGCTTTTACCAGAAGGTGTCTTAAAACCTCCTCGGACATTATTAATCCGGCTTCGAGTTCCCGGCAGTGCGCCGGGCTCATCCTGAACCTAGTCAGGATGTAAGTGCCTTCCAGGAAATGCTCCAGCGGATATGCCAGCTTTTTCTTTCCCCACTTATCTACGCTGGAGACAACGCCCTCGCGGCTGGTAATGAACTGACTGACGCCGTTCATCCTGGCTTCCAGAGCTTCTTCGGTGATATCCGGGTTGACGATATACACCAGCTCATAATCCTGCAGTTTTTTTTCAGTCGGTGCCTGTTCAACAGTTTTTTTTCTGGCCACGCTTATTCCTCACACAATTTGAGGTTATTATACCATAATCAGTAAATAGAGACAACAAACGTAAGGTTGAGTCTGACACCGGTGGCCTGTTCCTTGACACTACGAGCGGCCTTTGCTAGACTCTAAAGGTACGCTGGAAGGCGTTTCCCAACGCCCGAATAAACACGGACCACGGCCCCGTGGTGTAGCGGTCTAACATGCCACCCTGTCACGGTGGAGATCGGG
>CAYTZI010000205.1:0-1795 GCA_964442335.1 uncultured Dehalococcoidaceae bacterium
TCATCATTTCCTCCAACTCCTGCGGCAGCTTTAAAGAGGAGCTTGAGCCGGGACCCCTGCTCGTGCCCGACCAGGTCATCGACCGCACCTGCCTGCGCCCCGGTCCCTTCTTCGACGGTGCCATCGTCGCCCATGTCGCTTTCGCCCACCCCTTCTGTCCCGTCCTCGGCGATGTTGTCTACCGGGCGGCTAGGGAAGCCGGAGCGACCGTCCGCAGGGGGGGCACGTTCATCGCTATGGAGGGCCCCGCCTTCTCCACTCGCGCCGAGTCCCGTCTCTATAGAAGCTGGGGCGCGGACGTCGTCGGTATGACCGTCCTCCCCGAGGCCCGGCTCGCCCGCGAGGCGGAAATCTGCTACGCCTCCATCGCCTGCGTTACCGATTACGATTCCTGGCACGAAAACAAGGAGACTGTCAGCGTCGAGGCGATTCTCACCACCATGCGTCGCAATATCGACCTTGCCAAAAAGACTATCAGACTGGCCACGGGCGGGCTGCCCGAAAAACGACTCTGCGAGTGCGCGACTGCCCTGGGGCCTGCCCTCGTCACCGACCTCTCTCTGGCGTCCCCGCGGGAGAAGAGCAGGCTGGGACTGTTCATCGGGAAATACTTGAAGAAAGAGTGATACTATGCCGAACACGGATTTTTACTGCCTGCCCACCATCATCGGCAGCATGCCCCATACCGACGCTGAAAAGGCGACCGCCCTGATTCTCCGCTATCTCAGGGACATCCCCATCTGGCCGCAGCTCCCCCGCAAGTCCTTCCTCGAGAACATGTACGTCCAGTACAGCGAGGGCTTCCCCGGCGCCGTCGTCGAGAACGACCGCATCTATATCGATACCTCCGCCGACTATTCCAAATCGCTCGAAAAGCTCTATCAGGCCTATCTGGAGAACGACTTCTCGAAATACCCTATGGGGCGCGACCACGTTGAGGGGCTTTATACCCTACTCGAGCGGGACAATCTCAGGCCGAAGGCGGTGAAGGGGTGCGTTACCGGGCCTCTGTCCTGGGGCATGACCGTCACCGATGAAAATAGGAGGTCGATTCTCTACCATGATATACTGGGGGACGCCGTTCCTAAGTTCATCAAGCTTAAAGCGGCCTGGGAGGAAAACAAGCTCAGGAAAATCTCGAAAAACACCATCATTTTCGTCGATGAGCCTTACATGTCGTCATACGGCTCGTCGGTGGCCGCCGGGGCTTTCTCCAGGCCTGAGAAAATCGTCGAGATGATTGACGAGGTCTTCGACGGCATCGGCGGGCTCAGGGGAATCCACTGCTGCGGCAATACGGACTGGTCGATACTCCTGAGGACGAAGATGGATATCCTCAACTTTGACACCTATGCCTACGCGGAGTCTCTGGCCCTCTACCCCGACGAGGTACAGGAGTTCTTCGCGCGGGGCGGGTGCGTGGGCTGGGGCATCGTCCCCAATCAGAACGAACCCGTCGCCAGGGAGTCGGTGGCGGCCCTGAAAGACCGCCTGCTGGAGGCGATGGCGCCCTTTACCCGCAGCGGCCTCTCGATTAAGGACGTCGTCAGGCAGGGCCTGCTGCTGCCCTGCTGCGGCCTTAACGGGCTGACGGAAGACGCTACGGAAAGGGCTTTGCAGCTTCTCACCGAGCTTTCCGACGCGATGAGAAAGAAATACATGTAGGATTCGGTACTAAATACTGGTCCGGCCTGTGCCCTGGGGACTTTATTATTACGTTATGGTGAAATAATGGAATGTAATCTGGACGCCAATAAGGCCCGCTGCAACTGCACCTACGAGCCCTGCCCGCGCA
>CAYTZI010000206.1:0-1780 GCA_964442335.1 uncultured Dehalococcoidaceae bacterium
GGCGCCGATAGCTTCAAAAGCCTTCATATTGCGGTCGAGGAGGAGAAAAGGGACAAACGCCAGCCGGCACAGAATAAAAATGACGAATACAGCCCAGGCTATAGACAGGAACACTCCCAGCGCCGGGACAAAGCTACCGACGAGAACCAGCAGGAAAGAAACGACAACCGAGACAAGCGTATAAAGAAAGCTTACCAGAATCACGTTGCCGTAGTTCCGGAAAGCCGCAAATATATCAGAGTATTTGACTTTTTCACCGCGGACAGCCCCCAGAAAAACAAACAGCAGGCCGAACAACAGGGGAGTAGAGTATACGATATTGAGAACGTAGCTGACGAGCTGGAATTCCCAGGACATCCTGATACTCGCATCGCGAAAGCTTCCATTAAAATAAAACGCATCCCTGATACCGAAACGGGCGATGCCCCAGGCAATGGCGCCGACAGCGGCGATAAGAGCAAGATAGATGACGACCGCCAGCAACAGCTCCCAGAAATTGCTCTTGAGAACGCGGCGGCCGTAGCTGAACGACGAACCAACGCCCGGAGCCAGACCCACGGTACCGGCGAGTCTCGCGCCGCACCTGATACAGTAGCTTGCTTCCGGGGGATTTTCCTGGCCGCAGTTCTGACAAAACATGAGAGTATTTCTCGGAGTATAGTTACCGATATTTGAAATGTCAAATATACACGAAGTAAGTTCTTTTTACATATGGTATTACTTCATGCTCACCCCCTTAATCCCCCTCTCAAACAGGTTCATATTCAGTGTTGATACCTTAGCTTGTTTGAGGGGGGGAGAGTATTTGAGAGGGGGCGAATGGGGAAAGAAAATCCCTCTCTTATCTCCCTTTACGAAAGGGAGACGACAATACCCGGAAATACAGGGTGTTTTAGAGAGGGTTCCGCCCATCTCCCTTGAACTCCCCTCTTCAGCCATAAATATTTGTGTTTGCCTCTCAGGGTATCAGGCTGGAGAGGGGTTCATCCTGAGGGGTTCACCCTGAAGGGATACAGGAGTGAGGTCAGCCTTGATAACCAAAGGCAAACAGAACCGCCAAGTATTACGATAATACAGATGACATCGCCCTTCTTGACAACAGCAGTTAGCTATAGTAATCTCATATTCAACATAATCCCGTATAAATCAAGGAGGTAAAGATGACCGCACCTTCCAGTACATACCCGGTCAGCGTTAGAGGCGAACTGACCATGCCGCCCAGCAGATGGGTCTGGCTGTTCAAATGGCTGCTGGCCATACCGCACTACATCGTGCTGGCTTTCCTGTTGATAGCCTACGTGGCGGCGTGGGTCTTCGCCTGGTTCGCCATTCTCTTCACGGGGAAATACCCGCGGGGCCTGTTCGATTTCAACGTTGGAGTACTGAGGTGGTGGTGGCGGGTGGGCTTTTACAGCTACCAGGCGCTGGGCACGGACAAATACCCCCCGTTCAGTCTCGACCCCGACCCCAATTACCCCGCCGACCTCGATGTAGCCTACCCGGAAAAGCTATCGCGCGGGCTGATATGGGTCAAGTGGTGGCTGCTGGCGATACCGCACTGGATAATCGTGGGGATTTTCCAGGGTGGATACGGGGGGCGGGGCGGCGGCGGCCTGGTGATGTTGCTGGCTATCGTTGCCGCCATCGTGCTGCTGTTCACCGGCAAGTACCTTACGGATATCTTCAAGCTCGTGGTGGGCATGAACCGGTGGTCGTACCGGCTGTTCGCGTACGTCAGCCTGATGAGGGACGAGTACCCGCCGTTCCGGCTGGACGAGTA
>CAYTZI010000207.1:0-1771 GCA_964442335.1 uncultured Dehalococcoidaceae bacterium
GGATGGGGGGGTCGTGGAGCAAAGACTGCGCCAGTCCCAGGCGCTGCTTCATGCCCCGGGAGAACTTCTCTATCTTGACTTTCGCCCATTTTTCCAGCTTGACGAGGCTTATCACCTCATCGATGCGTTTCTTAAGCTCCTGGCCCTTCATGCTGCGGAGCCTTCCCAGGTAGCTCAGGGTCTCGACGGGCGTCAGGTAAGTGTAAAACTCCGGGGTTTCTATGATTGCCCCGATTCTCGACAGGGCCTGCTCGGGCTTTTCCACGACATTTATGCCATCGACAAAAGCCTTGCCGGAGGAGGGGCGGATAAGGCCGCAGAGAATCTTGAGCGTGGTGCTTTTACCGGCGCCGTTGGGGCCGAGCAGGCCGATATTCTCCTTTTCTGGCACGACGAGGTTGAGTTTATCCAAGGCGAGGAAGTTGCCATAGTACTTGGTAAGGTTTTCCACAACGATAGGTGCATTCATTGCATCACCTCAATCATCTATTTACCGGCGACCACTTTTCTCGAGCCGCCGCCGCGCTCCGGCCAGCGCTTTTTTGACCTGCGCCGGCGCCGTGCCGCCGGTAACGTTCCGGGCGGCTAAAGAGGACTCCACGGTAATTTTACGTACGTCCCCGGCAAACAGCAGCGAGAATTTTTTGTATTCCTTTATGTCAAGCTTATCAAATGTCTTGCCCTTGCCGGCGGCATATTTCACCAGCTTACCCACTATCTCATGGGCGGAACGGAAAGCCTCACCTTTTTTCACGAGGTAATCAGCCATGTCCGTAGCCAGGATATAGCCCCGCTCCACCGCCTTGAGCATATTATCCGGCTTCACTTTAAGCTTCCGCAGCATCCCGGTAAAGACATCGAGCGTTGCGAGCAGCGTGTCAACGGTATCGAAAAGGCCTTCCTTGTCCTCCTGCATATCGCGGTTATAGGCCAGAGGCAGGCCCTTCATGGCGGTCAGCAGGGCCATCAGGTGGCCGTAGACCCGCCCGGTCTTGCCGCGGGCAAGCTCGGCGACATCCGGGTTCTTTTTCTGGGGCATGATGCTGCTGCCGGTGGCGTAGGCATCGTCCAGCTCTATGAAGTCGAACTCAGCCGTCGACCACACCACGATTTCTTCGGCGAGCCGGGAAAGGTGCATCATGCAGATAGCGGCGGCGGCCTCATATTCCAGTATAAAATCGCGGTCGGAAACGGCGTCCATGCTGTTTTTGCTTACCTGAGAAAAGCCCAGCTCTTTAGCCAGAAAATCGCGGTCGATATCGTAAGCGGCCCCCGCCAGCGCCCCGCTGCCCAGCGGCATGACGTCCGCCCGCTTCAAACCATCGGAAAATCTGGCTGAATCCCGCTCCATCATCTCAAAGTAGGCCAGAAGGTGATGGGCGAAGAGGACGGGCTGGGCGACCTGCAAGTGGGTATAGCCCGGCATGACGGTCTTAACGTTAGCTTCCGCCAGATCAAGCAGGGCGCGCTGAAATTCCCTTATCGCTGTAACCGTTTCCCCGATGGCTTCTTTTACATACAGGCGCATGTCCAGCGCCACCTGGTCGTTGCGGGAGCGGGCGGTATGGAGCTTCCGCCCTGAATCCCCTATCATCTCGGTGAGGCGGGCCTCGATAGCCATGTGAATATCTTCGGTCTCAATCTTAAAATCAAACCTGCCCTCCTCGATTTCTTTACGGATGGACTCCAGCCCGGCGGTAATTTTACGGGCTTCTGCACGCGTGACAATGCCCTGCCCGGCGAGCATTTTGACGTGGGCGGTGCTACCGGC
>CAYTZI010000208.1:0-1764 GCA_964442335.1 uncultured Dehalococcoidaceae bacterium
ATCATGCAGATGCTGATGTTCCCCATGATGTTCCTCTCCGGCGTGTTTTTCCCCATGCAGAACCTGCCCTCGTGGATGGGCTTTCTGGTGAAAATCAATCCGGCTTCATACGGCGTCGCCAGTATCCGCCAGGTCATGCTCGGCACTTCCAGCTCTGCCTTTGATATCACGCTTTTCGGGCACACCATGACCGTCTGGGAAAACGTCATCATACTGGCGGCGTTCGGGTTTATCATGATCATGCTGGCGATGTGGTCGTTCGGAAGGCAGGAATAGAGAGACATTTTTCGTCTCAACTCTACATGTTGCTTGCCATTCTTATACATAAGGTAGTATCATAGCTACGGAAAAATCGTGGAGGGAGCAAGCCATGCCCGAACTTAAATACGCTAAAAACATCGTCACCGATACCCGCGAGTATACCCCCGAGGAAATCGCCCGCATGCAGGAGATGATGAAGGAGCACCCGATTGAGTCCACCATAAAGCTTTTGCGCCTGCTCTGGATGGACGACGACAAGGTCAAAGGCTCTTCTTTTTACATGGAGTGCATCTGGCTCTGGGAAGGCAAGACGACTTCCGGGACGACCGAAGAGCCGCACGTCCACGACTTCGATGAGGTCATAGGATTTATCAGCAGCGACCCCGATAATCCGAAGGAGCTCGACGCCCGTATGGAAATCATCCTGGGAGACGAGACCCATTTCCTGACGAAGAGCTGCCTGGTGCACGTGCCGGCGGGCATGAAACACTGCCCGCTGACCTTCCGCGAGGTCAACCGCCCGGTCTTCTTTTTCACGCTGGCGCCCATCTCCCGGTACGGTCGAACCTCCGAAGGGATTAAACCGCCGCAAACAACCGCTAAAAAGACGCCGGTTTTTGTTCCCCCGCCTCCGGATAAATCGGGTTCCAGGTACGCGCGATACATACTCACCGAGCCTAGGCCCCACGCCCCCAGCTCGCCCGCGGACCGGCCCCCGACTCCACCCCGGCCCACCGCGAAGGCGACACAGGTCGTTTCACTGGACGGCGAGGTGTCGCCGGGGGGATTCTACATAGATTTCGTCTGGATATGGAGCGGTAACATGACCATGTCGCCCCAGCCCCACGCCCACGATTTCGACGAGATGATAGGAATCATCGGCTATCCAGCCGACCGCGATAATCCCCGCGCTGTGGGAGGCGATGTGTCCGTAACGCTCGCCGGTGAGAAACACGACATCGAAAAGAGCGCGCTTATCTACGTGCCGCGGAACCTGCCGCACTGCCCGCTTGACTTCAAGAACATCACGAAGCCGGTGCTCGTTTTCACTCTAGGCAACACGCCGAAGTGGGACCTGAGCCAGCCTAAGCCTCGCTAAACCTTACTTGAGGTCGTAGTGCCCCCAGACGGGTATCATGTGAACCGGCGCGCCGGGCTTCCCGGAGCCGGGGGGAGGCGGGGGCTTTAGATATTCCGGCGGCCTCACTATTTCATAGCGGATGGCGTTCTGCTCGCACTTGATGATGCACAGGCCACACCCCTTGCATTTATCGGGGTTGATGTAGGCCTTGAGTTTTTTAGAGCCTGTGACAGTCCGCATCTCAATAGCATCGAACTTGCACCGCTCGAGGCAGTCCTGGCAGCCTTTGCATTTATCCTCGTCAACGACGGCCAGGAACCGGTTGGGCGTCATGAGGTCGAACCTCCCGGAGCGGGTGACCGGAAAAAGGTTCTCGCAACAGCAGTCGCAGCAGTAGCAGTCCCCCCAGTGGACGAGCCCGG
>CAYTZI010000209.1:0-1668 GCA_964442335.1 uncultured Dehalococcoidaceae bacterium
TGTTCCCGGCGACCTGCGCCGAGTGTGGTAAAAGCACCGAAGTCCCGTTTCAACCCCGCGGTGACAGGCCGGTTTACTGCAGTGATTGCTTCCGCAAAGTCCGAACCAGTAGATAAGTGAGGTCAAGCCATGGGTCGTATTCGGGAAGGGTAACCAGCCCCGATACGACCCGGGTAAAAAATCTGTGTCTTTGGAAGTATCATTACGTGAAGGCGAATCGCAGGAATCATTACTGCACCGTTTTCAAAAAATGGTGCAACTGAGTGGAGTCCTGCGTGAGGTAAAGGCCAACCGTCATTATGTGCCGAAAAGCGAGGCCGCCCGCATCAAAGCTAAAAAGAATGCCCAGCGCAAGCGGCGGCAGGGCTACTAGGCGGAACGGGTAATATATCCAGTGTAAGAGGGGGTAAATTATGAAAATATATGTGGGAAATTTGGCCTATGATGTTACCGAGGACGAACTCACCGCGGAGTTCGGTGCCTATGGCAAAGTGGAATCGGTGGCTATCCCCGCCGACAAGTTCAGCGGACGGCCCAAGGGTTTTGCCTTTGTGGAAATGGCATCAAAGTCCGAGGCTGAAGCCGCTATCACGGGACTTAACGGTAAAACGTTAAGAGACCGGACTATCGTGGTCAATGAGTCACGCCCCCGGCCGGACAACCGGGGCGGTGGTTCTTACGGCAACCGGAGGAGCGGCGGCTTTGGCGGCGGCGGTTACGGTGGCGGTAGGGGCGGGCGTTCGGGCGGCGGCAGGCAGCGAAGATATTAGCCACTCCATCAACTCGTCCCAGTACCGGAAGCTGCCTGTTCCCTGGCCGGCTTACCGGCAACAAATCGTGGCTGCGTAACCACTCTGACAAGGGAGGGTACCGTGAATATCTATGTAGGCAATCTGTCACTCGAAACGACCGAAGACGAACTGCGCCGGGAGTTCACGGCATTCGGAGAAGTAGTGTCCGTGACTATCATGAATGACAAATATATCGGCAGCGGCCAGCCGAGGGGCTATGGATATGTCGAAATGACCTTGAAGTCCGAAGGGGCAACCGCCATCGCCAATCTCGAAGGGAAAAAACTGAGGAACCGGGTTGTCAGCGTCGTTGAAGCCCTGCCGCTCACCAATAAAAACGGGGTGGCTGCCCCGGATATGAGATATAACTATAGATCGAATAAAAAAAGAGAGAGAAAATTTGAGGTGACCAGAGCAACCTGACCTACAATTCAGGCTCTCGACTCGTATTTCACCAAGGAGTTTAATGAATTTCGAAACCTTTAATCTACACCCGAGCGTTATGGCCGGTGTACGCGCGCTCGGTTACACCACACCCACACCAATACAATTACAGGCCATCCCCCCGATTATACAAGGCCGGGACGTCATCGGGCTGGCCCAGACCGGCACCGGCAAAACGGCGGCTTTCGTGCTGCCGATTTTACACCGTTTGATTTCAGGCCAGCGGGCATGTGTCCGGGCCCTGATAATGTCCCCGACGCGAGAACTGGCGGAGCAGACCTGCGATGTTATCAACGAACTGGGGGACAAAACCGGAATACAGAGTGTTGCCATATACGGCGGAGTGGACATGGTTCAGCAGACCAGGGACCTGCGTGGCGGTGCTGAAATTGTCGTGGCCTGCCCGGGCCGCTTGCTGGACTTTCTCTGGAAA
>CAYTZI010000210.1:0-1548 GCA_964442335.1 uncultured Dehalococcoidaceae bacterium
ACGCCAATGCCCGGAAAAGCAGCGTGTTTGAGAGGAGTTTACTCCTCATTTATATAACTCCCCTCTCCAGCGAAAATATCTGTGATGGCCTCTCAATGACTCTTGCTGGAGAGAGGTTCACCCTGAAGGGATAAAGGGGTGAGGTTGACACAGACAATCAAAAGCCAACAGAGCTAATTGTCTCTGAACACGGAACGAGGGAGCTATTCTTTCAGCTTTCTCTTAATTTCCGGGATGGCTTTGCGGGCGGCTTTCTCTCCCAGGGCGATAAGCTCGGAGGCTTTATGGAAGTCCCCGGCGCCGATATTGGTGAGGTCCGGCTCGATAACGACATCCGAATTCGCCAGGCTGCTCTGCGCCAGAGAACCGGTGGTGATATAGAAAGACTGCATCATCACCTGAAAGATATTGGGGTTTTTACGCGCACCGGCGCGCTTGCGGCCGGACTTTGCCATGTGCGCGGACAGGCTCGGATTAACGTTGACAGCAATAACGAGGTCGGCACCCATACGCCGGATGACATTCACCGGCACGGGAGTCGTCAGGCCGCCGTCGACCAGGAACCTGCCCTCCCGCCGGACCACGGTAAAGATGCCGGGGATGGAAATGCTGGCGCGCAGGGCGTCAAGGACCAGTCCCCGGTCCATAACGATTTCTTCGCCGGTATCGATATCCGTGGCGACACAGGCAAACGGCAACTTGAGGTCGGAGAACTCGATATCGCCGCCGAGAAAGCCGGAGAGAACGTTAGTGATTTTTTTGCCCCTGATAAGGCCGGTCCAGGGGAAAGAGGGGTCGATGAGGGGAGCCAATCTCTTCCAGCTAACGTCGAGGGTATGCCGCATGACCACGGCGGCATCGCGGCTGGCGGCGTAGATAGCGCCTACCACGGCGCCCGCGCTGGTGCCGGCGACGATATCGATGGGGACGCCTTCCTCCTGCAATACGCGAATAACGCCGACGTGGGCGAGACCGCGGGCCGCGCCGCCGCTCAGGGCGAGGCCGACTTTTTTCTTACGATTATCCGGGCACATTGTTGTTCATAGGGTTATCAAGCAGTCAATATATTATACCAGACACACACAAAGAAGGCAGAAAGATAAAAGGTGGCGAGGGAGGGAGATAAAGACAAGTAATACGGGAATGATTCAACCCCACTCCGATATCCTTCGCTCCGCTCAGGGTGACAGGGGCATTTTTACCCTCACCCTCGGTCCCTCTCCCATAAAGGGAGAGGGAGGGGTAAGGGATGACAGGTAAGAAAAGGAAGATGCGAGGGTGGAAAGGGTGGGACAAAACAGGAAAGAATAAAAGAGGATGGAACGAGAGGGGGGACAGGTGTAGTTCTAATTCTCCCTTATTCCCTCCTTACAAAGGAGGGAGACAGATTTGACTAAAGGTGAGATTGACAGCAGGACTAATCCCAGAGCTTATCGAGGTCGGCGGCCGATTCGCCGGAGGGGCCGGCCGAAGCAAAGTCCTTATAGGACGCAGCCGAGCCGTACTCGCGGGGCTGGAAGGCCACCGGCATGGGCACGGCATGGCCGA
>CAYTZI010000211.1:0-1523 GCA_964442335.1 uncultured Dehalococcoidaceae bacterium
GGGTGGAAAATGGGTTTCCTGAATTTTTTAAAGACCGTATTCAGCCCGACAACCCCGGAAGAAGAGGACGAGTTCCGGAAGCTGCGGGCAAAACACGGTATAACAACGGAAGAAGAAGAAGCGGTAAAAAAGCAAGCCGGGGAGTATAACCAGCCCGGCGACCCGGACTACGACGTCTGGGAAGACCTGCGCAACTACAGGCTGAACTTCTTCCTGGGGAGCTGGGTAACGAGGAAGTTCCGGCCCATCGGGGAGGACAAGCTCAAGAAAAGGCTCGATGAACTGGAGAAGAGGCGGCAGGAAGAGGAGGCGAGGAGGCGGGGGGAGGGAAAAATCGGCGACCAATAGCCGGAAAGAACGCCGCCTTTCACCGGACGCGACTTATCACCATTCCGCCATTCCGTTTATCGGAAGTCGCTATATCTAAAGCTCTTCTATTATCTGCCTGATAAAAATAACTATCGGGACGAAAACCGCCGCAGTCGCGATGGTAGCCAATATGGCCATGAGGACATTGCCTCTCGCCCCGTGAGCCTTAAAGACATCGGCATCATAGTACTGGACGGCGCCCTCTTCCTGAGATAACTTTACCAGATTTTCAGCGATGCCCGCCTTGCGTCTCTTATTGATTACCAGGGAGCGTATAGCAAAAAAGTTAATCAATATAATAGCCGCGATGCTGATGAACATCACCGCGGTAGAGTACGGGTCGAATTTAGCGGCATTGGGACCCCCCATTAAACTATAGTCGTACCCGACCGTACTGGCCGCAAACCCCGAAGCCATCCCGAAGAATATAAACGTAACAACAATGGCGATGATAGCAACGGTGACGTCAGTACGCGAAGCCTGCTTCAGCTCAATCCCCAGCTGCTCATGAACTCTATCTTTCATGCTGCACCTCCCAACATTATTGAGTATTGCTAATGATAAGCGTCGGGGAGGGATTTGTCAATATGTGAAAAGCATGGCTCTGTTTACATATGGATAATTTTAATACTCACCCCCTGGCCCCCTCTCAAACAGTTTTATTCCCGGTGTTTTATTACAATCATTGTTTGAGAGGGGGAGAGAATTGGAGAGGGGGCGAATAGGGAAAGAAAATCCCTCTCTTATCTCCCTTTACGAAAGGGAGACGCCAATGCCCGGAAATACAGGGTGTTTGAGAGTGGGATCCACCCCTCTCACTTTGACTCCCCTCTCCAGCCATAAATATTTACCATTACCTCTCAGTGTCTCTGGCTGGAGAGGGGATACAGGGGTGAGGTTAACACACACAACCAAAAACATCAGGGGCCGGGGAACATTATTCACTGTTTTTTTGCCTCTTCTCCACCGCGTCCCGGTACATTTTAGTCAGGCCCCTGCCGTGCTGCTTTATCTTCTGGCGCTTCTTACGCAGCTTTGCCTCGCGGGCTTCCTGGCGGGTCTTTTCCGTATCGTTCTCTTGCGGCGCGTCAGCCATCACTCTGCACCGTGTATCTCGTCCCACAATATTTCCGCCGCCCTGGCGGCGGTTCGGC
>CAYTZI010000212.1:0-1512 GCA_964442335.1 uncultured Dehalococcoidaceae bacterium
ACGAATAATCCCATCCACTCCGAGACCCTTCGCTTTGCTCAGGGTGACAAGTCCCAAACAAGCTAATGCATGAACACTAAATACAAACCTGTTTGAGAGGGGTCAGGGGGTGAGTGTTAAGAATCAACCATATACGAACAGAAACGTATTTAACGCTGAATCGGGCGTGGGGTGAAGGTGGGGGTTATAGCTGAAACGGCAGGCCTGACGCTTCCCAGGCGAGAATGCCGCCGGTCATGTTGATGACGTGCCTGAAGCCAATCACTTCCATGATATCCCGTGCCGTCGAGGAACGAGCCCCGGTGCGGCAATAGACGATATACAGCTTGTCCCTGTCAAGTCCGGCGACGTCCTCTCTGAAGGAAGTAGAAAGATAGTTAATATTGACGGCGTCCCGGATATGCCCGCTTTCGTATTCCTCCGGCGTGCGGACGTCCAGAACGGCGGGGTTTTCGGAATGAGAACTCGTGCCAATAATGCCGAAGGCTTCCTCGGGCGTGACGTCCCTGATGGGCTCCCGCGTGTACCTGTCTATAATAATGGAATAGTCGCCGCTGCCCGCGCTCCAGACCCAGCGCGGCGGCGTTGACGGGGCGGCCGCGGGGATACCGACAGCTTCACCGGTGATGTAGTCGCACGCGCTGAAAACGGCGGGCAGGACTATCAGCGCCGATAGCAGTAATATGATGAGGGCACGGACTGTTTTTGCCGGCATAATTTTACCTTTTATTTAGAGGCCGACCAGCTTTACCGAATAGACGTCCGGGATAGCCAGGATCTGCTTCTGCTGTTCTTCCGGCAGGGGCTCGTCCATGGCGAGGACGAGCAAAGCCTGGCCGCGGGGCTTCAGCCGCCCCAGGTGCATAAAGCTGATGTTGATATCGGCGTCACCGGTGATTTTGCCCACCGCGCCGATAAGGCCGGGCCTATCCCTGTGGTCGCTGAATAAAAAGTAAGAGCCGGGCACGGGCACGATATCCAGCCAGAAATCATTGACGCGGACGATGTGCGACTCATTATTGAGGATGGTGCCGGCCACGGTGCTGGACCCGGCGGTGGTCGTTATGGAGACGGTCAGCAGGGAGGCGTAGTTGGCGCAGGTGACCTCCTTCTCCTCGATGACGGACAGGCCGCGCCGGGCGGCAATCACGCTGGCGTTGACGATGTTGACCCTTTCATCACTATAACCTTCGAGCAGGCCGCCGATGACCGCCGCTTTAAGCGGGTCGGTGTCGTAGTTGGCGATATCACCTTCATAGCGGATGCGGATGCTCTTCGCCTGTCCCTCCCCGAGACGGTAGACAAGTTTGCACAAGGTTGTAGCACACTTCAGGTATGGTGCCAGCGCTGCCAGCGCCTCGGCGGGGATATACGGGACGTTAATGGCGGCGCGGGCGGGCTGGCCCCTGAAGATATCGACTATCTGCTCGGCGACGTCGCGGGCGGCGAGAATCTGTGCCTCGGTGGTGGAGGCGCCCAGGTGGGGGGTAACGATGATGTTGTCCACGCCGA